>JBCCXH010000732.1:0-1516 GCA_039192005.1 Bacteroidota bacterium | reverse complement strand
CTTTCATCCACCAATGTTCTGATCCGCTGTGATTTACAATCATGTCCATGATCACCTTTATCCCTTTTGAATGCGCTTTTTCGATCATTTCGGCGTACTTTTCGTTGCTTCCATACCGTTTATCCACTTTGTAGAAATCAGTCGTTGCATATCCATGGTAGGAGTATTCCGGCATGTCATTTTCAAGAACAGGATTGAGCCAGACGGCAGTGAATCCCATGTCTTTGATATAGTCTAGACTATTGATAATCCCATCAATATCACCACCGTGCCTTCCACCTTTAAATGTTCGGTTTGGTTCTTCGATCATACCCGAAACTGAATCATTCGTGGGATCTCCATTGACAAATCTGTCCGGAGTGATCAGGTACAGTACGTCCGAAGCACCAAAACTTTGACGTGTGATATAGTCAGGATTTCGCATCTTAATTTCGTAGTTGAAAGAGGCTTTTACCTTTCCTCGATGTAATAAATCGATCGTGATTGTTTGTGGTTTTGCATCTGCTGAAATAATTAAGTCCAGAATGAGGTAGTTATCGTTTTCCAGCCTTCTTGCGCTTGCAAGTCTAACTCCATCTCCTTTTAGTTTAGGGGTTAAACCTCCCAGGTCCTTGCCATAAAGCATCAGTTGAAGCTCAGGGTTGACCATGCCTGTCCACCACATTGGTGGTTCTATCCGATCGATTTTCTGTGCGCTAACTGTGAGTGCATATCCGGTAAAAAATAGAAGTAAAATATGTTTCATTTGGGGTGGGAAGACTTGTATGGGTTTTTGAAATGCTGTTTTGCGTTGTGTTTTCGATGTTCTGGTGAAATTATTCGATTCCTCTGAAAATTAAAAAGCAAGTGAATACAAGCAGCATTTGTAAGGTCACGCACGGATGCTCAAAACAAGAGGGTATCTTAAAGATATTGAGGGTCAGGTTTCATCATCTATATCTTAAAGGTCAAGACATGCATTGGGTCTCGATCCGCAAATCATATGCATTGGCATCCACTTTTGTGAATTTATTCCAGTTGAACTAATGCCTAATTAGTGGCCAATTCAGCCTGATCATTTGTAAAGTTTAGCTCAAAATCGTCATACCAAAACTCGGCTCGAAGAAACTGTTTATTTCCTAAGCTGTCACATCGATAACTTTTTCTCCTTTTTTGAAACATCATACCTTCTATTTCATGAAAGGCGATGTTCTCTATGAGTGCATAAGTGGGTGGGTGATAGACCATACATCCCAAAAATGCTCCGTTTAATTCATCAAAATAATACCACCAAAGATCGGAGGTAGAATGGTTGTCGTGTTCTTTAGGACTGTAACTGGCATTGATTACATCCACTGTTTTACCGTTGATTTCTTTCTTTCCCTCGTACGAAAGGATGGTGCCGGGATCTTTGAGTTTAAAAGGCATGCCCAAAACGTACAATGCACTGAATGCTGATTCTCTTACTTTCGAACCACGATCAACCAGGCTGTCATTAAGGAACTTCAATGAGGCACTATCTGAATGAAAAGTTCGG
>JBCCXH010000731.1:0-1521 GCA_039192005.1 Bacteroidota bacterium | reverse complement strand
TGGTTTTCGAATCCGGAAATTTCTCCGGGAACCCTGCAATCATCAGACGAAATACACGCTACGAAGATGGTAGATATAGTTTTGTTGGTTCACCTGTGCAACAAAATGCCAATACAATTGGTGAAGGGCTTGGTTCTTTTGTGTTCAAGTACAATGAATCAATACCATATGGTTCCAATGATGGGCTGTCGCGATGGGAAGTTGCGAGCATGGATCAACTTATTCCGGGCACAGGATACACCCAGGCAGATCAATTGGAAATCACTTTTAGTGGAGTCCCTAATGTGGGGGAAATCACCGTCAATGGCTCCTATACTGAAGACACCGATGATGCGAATGAGGGCTGGAACCTTGTGGCAAATCCCTATGCAACTGCCATTAGCGTCGCAGATTTTCTGGCTGAAAATACCCATACTAATGGGGCGGTTTACTTATGGGACGACAATGGTTCAGATGTTCAGAGAGGCTCAAATGCGGATTACATCGTTGCAAACACCACCATGGCAACTGCCACAGCAGCAGGAGGCCAGAGCAGATACAACTTTCATTTAGGTTCTGCGCAAGGTTTTTTTATTAAACTGAACGATGCCATGAGTACGGATATCGTTTTTACCGAGGCGATGCGTGTGGAAGACTCGAACTCGGATGAAAACTTTTTCAGAACAACACACCTACCACTGGTAAGGCTGAATCTCACGAATCACGATGGGCTGTTTAGGCAGACCGTCATCGGCTTCGCCGAAGACGCTCTAATCGATCAACTCAATCCAAAGTATGACGCCAGCGCATTTCACCGCAATGCGGAGGACGGAATTTTTACCTTGAAAGCAGGCAGGTCATTGGCCTTGAATGGAGCCTCGTCTGACTGGGAAGTAATACAGCTTCAACTCAACGTTGCTAAATCAGGTCAGTACGCCTTTGATATTGAATCAGAGAACTTTCAGGGGACACTCTATTTGAAGGACAACTACACCGGTGAGATCATTGACATGACAAGTGAATCATATCCATTTTCCGCACAGCCTGGTATCCATACCAACCGCTTTGAGCTGCTCAGTAAGACCGCACCACTTCTCGGTTGGCAAAACCGTGACGTCCAGGTTTTTGCCCATGATCACATCCTCTACCTCCGGCACCCGGAAGGAGAAAAAAGAGTCTATCAATTGTACGATCTTCATGGCCGACAATTGCTCACCAAAGAAGTGGATCAAGATGCTGAACTTGATCTGAGGCATTTAAGAAATGGAATCTACCTGGTTTATGATGGTGCTAAAACCCATAAAATCCTACTGAAGTAATCAATGCATTCATTTTCAACGACTAAACAAAATACCATGAAAAATAGCAAATTTATCTATGCAGTCATTTTGTGCTTTGCATGCATCTTACCAGCATTCGCGCAGGGACCCCCACCCGCTACCCCGATCGACGGTGGACTGTCGGCCCTTTTGGTTGCAGGTGGACTTTATGGACTAAAAAAACTGAGAGATCGCAGAATATAAGGAAACCAACCAATGGAGA
>JBCCXH010000730.1:0-1527 GCA_039192005.1 Bacteroidota bacterium | reverse complement strand
TGCACGCCCCGGATCATGGTGGTTGCCATTTTTTTCGTGTTTCATTTCTAACCAAAATTAAATAATGTACCAAACCGGAGATCAACGCTGGATAAAACAAGCTCATTAAAATAATTTAGTTACGGTGAAGTTCAATATCCATATCGTTCACTTAGTTTTTATTACGGTATTCATATATTCATGCAAAGAAGCAGCCCATAGACCCAATATAGTATTAATTCTGGTTGACGATATGGGTTGGTCAGATCTGGGATGCTACGGGAGTGAAATAGCAACTCCTAATGTCGATCGGCTAGCCACGAATGGTATGCGCTTTTTTAATTCCTACAATACCTCGAAGTGCTTCCCCTCTCGAGCAGCATTACTTACCGGATTGTACGCTCAGGAATGTGGTTTTGGAATAGATTTTAAAAATCCAATAGTTAACGCGGTTACGTTAGGACAGGTTCTTCAGACAGCCGGGTATAAGACTTATTGGTCTGGAAAGCATCATGGAATTCAGAATCCCTATTACCTTGGGTTTGATAGATACTATGGGTTAAGAGATGGAGCGTGTAACCACTTTAACCCGGGAGATCAAAGAAAGAATGAGCCAAGACCGGCACAAAAACGTACTCGCACATGGTGCGTTGACAGCGTAGTGATCAGTCCGTATACTCCGCCTAAGGATTTTTATAGCACAGATTACTTCACGAATTATGCTTTGCATTACATCGAAGAAGCTGCTTCAACGGAGGATCCATTTTTTCTCTACGTGTCATACACCGCACCGCATGATCCGTTAATGGCCTGGCCGGAGGATATCAAAAAATACCGGGGAGTATATGATTCCGGGTATCAGGTTATAAGGAAACGAAGGTTTGAAAGGCAAAAGGAATTAGCATTGATTGATTCAAATTTCAAGCTATCAAAATTTTCGGGAAGAGATTGGGGGGAGCTGTCTGTTACGGAGCAAAAAGAAGAAGCTAAAAAAATGGAAGTTTACGCGGCAATGATTGATCGAGTAGATCAAAACGTAGGTAAGCTCATTGAGAAACTACAAATAGAAGGTCAACTTGAAAACACGCTCATTCTATTCATGTCCGATAACGGAGCTTCCGATATTGTGGTAAACCTTAAAAATGATAATGATTCTTCGGAGATAGGCTCACTTGATAGATGGGTATCACTCGGCGCATCGTGGGCGAATGTATCCAATACCCCATTCAGATATTTTAAGAATTACAGTTACGAAGGAGGCATCCGAACGCCGCTCGTTGTTCACTGGCCATTGCGCGTACAAAATTCAATAAACACGGATGCCGTTGTACATTTTATAGATATAATGCCCACAGTAGTGGAGTTAAGTGGTGCTACATACCCTGAAGAATTGGATGAGGAAAGGATCATCCCAATGAGAGGAGAGAGTTTTGTACGTACTTTTCAAAACCTTCCTCAAAAAAGAAGAAATCCTTTATTTTTTGAATGGGAAGATGGACAGGCGGTCCGGTTTGAAGATTGGAAACTGGTCAGAGAAGGGAAGGAAAG
>JBCCXH010000729.1:0-1535 GCA_039192005.1 Bacteroidota bacterium | reverse complement strand
GGCGAAGGGGGATTCAAAAAAACATCAATTCCAGGTACTATACTTGGTTACCGGTTAACTTCGTAAAGTAGAAATAAAAGAAATCTATGATTACTAGATCTTATAAGCAATCCCAAGTTTCAACATCAGTAAATCGGTAGTAGATTCTCTGGCTACTGTAGAGAAGCTTAGATTTTCTCCGGTTACAGTCTCTTCATCAAAATTGGTAGGGTCCCCACTGAACTCAATGTTCCAGGAGGAAGTATCATCACCGTCAAAGAATTTTGCCCGTTGACCAATAAAGAAATCAGCGCGCAGATCGACAAAGAAATTAGCGCCTAATTTGATCATAAAGCCGCCACCGTAGCCATAGCTAAAGACCCAGTCATCCAATACCGTTTCTCGGACAATGACATTATTATCCGGCTCACTCCATCGGTTGTCATCGGAGAGATCCAAGATTTTCACGTTGGTGGAGATGTAGCGAAAACCAATCAAGCCTTCAATATATGGTTGTACCAACTCAAAAGGTGCTTGTACCCGGATAAATGCATGTGTGCCGAAGATGCTGTTGGTGTTTCTTATCTCCAGAGGGATTTCCAGTGGATCACCAATTCGAACTCCGTTTTCTAACGTGATTTGAGCCCTCAACGTCTCTTCTTGGGAGTTGGAACCGTAGACCAGATAATTGAAATCGAGTCCAAAAAAAATAGGAGCCCCTTTTTGAAACGGAATCCCAAAAGTAAGGTCTCCACCAAAGCCCGTAGCATCTGTGTTTTGCCTGAATTCGTTTTGCGGCAAACCCAGCGAAAGCGATAGGCTTCCAAACTGTGCAAAAGAGGCACTGGACACCAATAGGATAAAAGAAGAGAGTAGTAGTTTTTTCATGGCAGGATTATTACGTTAGGAATAAGTTACATTAAATTTTGAACAGACCAGATTCAAAATCCTTGCCAATCGATGAAAGCCGTGAAAAATCAGTTGATGATCGCTGTTGCTTCTATTTCAATCAACATCTTTGGATCAATGAGTGCGCTGACTTCAACCATGGAAGTGGTAGGTTTGATGTGACTGAAAAACTCACCATGCGCGCGACCGTATGCTTCCCACTGTGAGATATCCGTAACGTACATTCTGGTTCTTACCACATCCTCAAGTGTAGCGCCAACTTCTTCCAGTGCCTCTTTGATTATTTCGATGCACACAGTAGCTTGTTCATGGGCGGTTTCTCCAACAGTTTCTCCGTTTCGGACGGGTGCAGTTCCTGATATTTCAATGGTATTGCCTATTTTAACTGCTCTACAGTACCCTACTGTGTTTTCCCATGGAGCACCCGATGAGAGGTTGATTCTGTCTGACATATTTTGTTATTGCGTTTTGGTATAGTCTGTGATGGGAGATTGCAAAAATTCCGCAACCTCTGTGACCTTTTTGATCAGTTTACTTTTATCTTTTTTTGTAAGTAAATGAAGTTTGTTGCCATCCTCAAACTTCAGGTAGGCATTGTATTCCCGATTTCTTACCGTTATGCCATCATTGGCTCTGGAGTATATTTT
>JBCCXH010000728.1:0-1565 GCA_039192005.1 Bacteroidota bacterium | reverse complement strand
TTATCTATACGCCATAGTGTCTGTCCCCACCTCATGGACTTTGCACGGCGCGATATCCCGATGGATTCAAAAGGCTTGATGACTGCAATGTCTGTATCCGGATCGTTTCCTACCAGCGCTGCCCCTACTTCGTTTCCGTTGTTAAACAACACCTTGATATCTTCTGCTCCAGTCACCACATGGCTATTGGTGATGATGTTTCCATCTGATGAGAAGACAAACCCGGAACCGCTACCAGGAGTAGTCTTCCCTCTCCTATTGGCTTTTACCTCGATCTTAACGACCGACGGTGCCACTTCATCCACTACTTTTATCAATGTTTTTGAATAGCTATCCAGAAGCTCATTATCCTGCAAATCTCTCCTGTTATCGCTTAAGTTTACAAAATGTGTCATATGACGTATAACCTCGCCCTGAGCATACAAGTTCCTTGACACCCTACCGTTGAGTTAACGACCAACGAATCGTCTTTGTATCAAAATGCATCATACACCTTACCTACCAGCTCACCGATCTTGCTGGGTTCTAACCATCTGGTGACAATCACTACGTCTTCCTTTTGATCTACTACAATGAAATTTCCTCCAAAGCCAGCCGCGTAAAATAAATGTTCTGGAAGTCCCTCCCAACTCCTTGGTCCTTTGTTTAGCCACCACATGTATCCATAACTCTCAAAGGCTTGTGCCGGTGTTTGAATCATTTCCACCCATTTCTCAGAAATTAGTTGGTTCTCGTTCCATTTACCTTTTCTGGCAAATAACAACCCAAACCGGGCGTGGTCTAACGTGCTGATGAATACGCCTCCTCCGTGATGGCCTCCTCCGCTCACTGACTGCATCTTCATCCCATCCATGTTTACCCAGGTATTGTCATAGCCATACCACCTCCAGGTAGTGCTTGCTCCGATTGGGTCCATGATTCGTTCTTTCAGCACTTGAGGTAATGGTTTCCTCCACACATGAAGGAGCGAATACGCCAAAACGTTTACTCGAACATCGTTATACTTATAGCTTGTCCCTGGTTCCTTTAATTCGCGATACCTCCATTCATCAAACGTCCCTTCTCTTGAAGGCCTGTCCGCCCAGTCATAGAGCCCAAATAAAGCCCCGGACCAATCAGAGGTTTGATGGAGTAAATGCTCCCAGGTGATCTTTTCGTTATGAGTGCCATCAAAGGTCCCATCCCACACGTATTGGCCTGCCTTTTCTTTGACCGAACCGATCAGCCCATCATCAAGTGCCAGGCCGGCGGTAGTAGACAAGTAGCTTTTTGTGACGCTAAATGTCATATCGACTCGTTTTACATCCCCCCACTGCGCAATAATGTAACCATCTTTTAGAATCAATCCGGCAGGCCCTCCTCGCTCTTTGGTCGGACCTTGTAACTCATGATAGGGTTCTCGGCTAAAACCTTCCAAAATAGCCAATCGCAAATCCTTTTGCCCGGAATACTCATTGTCCAACGCAAAGTCCACCGCCTCCTGGAGTTTGGTTGGTTTCAGGCCTAATGTTTTGGGGTCTTTTTCGGCCCAGTCCGTTTTCTTTGGATAGTACTGGGCATTTAAT
>JBCCXH010000727.1:0-1577 GCA_039192005.1 Bacteroidota bacterium | reverse complement strand
ATTGCAGCCAAAATCAAAATAGCACTGACCACTTGCATGAGTTGCACACCTATAGACCATACCAATGACCTGAGTGCCGGCTTCTCAAAAGTTTTAAAGAGTATTTTAACAACCAAATAAAAGGAGGGAACCACAAGCAAAAGGCAAAGCAGATCAGTATACCAAACCCATTCGGGGAACACCGATTGATCCAGCAACAAAAATCCCACTCCTGCCAGAATGAGTAAAGAAACCAGCCCCGAAACACGATCTAAAAGCATGGCTTGAATCAGTAATTTGACCTTGATTCGTTTTTGCTTATGGAGCAAATAAACTTTGTACCCATCTCCGCCCACACCACCTGGCAAGAAAAGGTTATAAAACATCCCGATCCAGGCCAACTTCAGATTGAATTTATGTGAAATAAAAAGCTGAATGTTTTTAAAAAACAATTGGAGCCTCAAGGCACTAGTAATTTTGGAAAGTGTAAAAAAAACCATCGACAAAATCAGAAAAAGCGGTTTTGCGTTGATCAGTAGATTCGTGACCTGAGACCAACTAATCTTGCTGAAAACATAGTAAAGGGCCAGACCCGTGATCATAAACTTTGCCACGGTCTTGAGCAGCTTTTTAGACCTACTCCCCAACGAAAATCTCTTTAACTCTATAGGTAGCCTTATTTTGGCTTTCGAAATAGGTCCGAACAACAAGCTCAGCAACAATGCCAATGGTTATTAGCTGAATACCTCCCAGCAGTAAGGTAATCCCAAGAATTAGCAGCGGCCTTCCTCCTATATCCTCGCCCAGGATCTTGAGAACAAGGAGGTAAGTATTGATTAAGAGACCGATGCCAAAAAGTCCAATGCCCGTAACTCCAAATAGGTGCATCGGACGTTGCAAGTACTTTTGAAAAAAAACCATGAGCATCAGGTCACTGATAACCTTAAATGTTCTTCCCAAGCCATACTTAGATTTTCCATGGACTCTAGCGTGATGTTTCACTGGCATTTCGGTCAACTTGGCACCTTGCAGCTGCGCCAAGACCGGGATGAACCTATGAAGTTCTCCATAAAGGCCCAGGTTCTTCGCTATTTCTTTCTTGAAAACCTTCAATGTACATCCGTAATCATGAAGGTACACACCAGTCAACCTACGGATCATTGCATTAGCAATTTTACTGGGAATCTTGCGCAAAAAAATCCCGTCCTGTCGTTTTGCTCGAATCCCTGCAACCACATCAACCTCTTCTTCTTCCATTTTCTGTATCATCAACGGGATATCCGAAGGATCATTCTGAAGGTCTCCGTCCAAGGTAACTATGTAATCCCCACTTGCTTCGGCAATGCCGCCGGCCATGGCGGTTGTCTGACCATAATTTTTATTAAAAATCACAGCCTTCACCTTTTCATTCGCAAATTTCTTTATGTTCTTTATGGTATGATCTGAAGATCCATCATCTGCAAAAACGACCTCATAATCCAGTCCATCCATAGCTCCATGAATGGCATTAATCATTGGCTCAATGTTATCCTCTTCGTTCATCACCGGGATAACTAAAGAAATTTTCATAGATCTAGGTTATTTTGCTTACTTGAGAT
>JBCCXH010000726.1:0-1654 GCA_039192005.1 Bacteroidota bacterium | reverse complement strand
GGGACACTGAACGTTTTAGACAGTTTACGCAGAAAGATGACGATCCAACAAGTCTGCTGAACAACAACATTAAAACCCTTTTTGAGGACAGCAAAAATCAGCTTTGGATAGGTACCGCTGCCGGTGCTAACCTTCTGGACATCCATTCCTTCGAAATCACAGCAGCTCCGGTTAATGACCTGTTGCCTAATTTGGTTGTGAACGGGATCCAGGAAGATGATGCGGGCAATTTATGGATTGCCACCAACAGCGGAATTAGTAAATACAACCCCAGGGAGCATTCCATCCAAAATTTCAGTAAATCTGACGGACTGCAAGGCAATGAATTTAACTACACCTCCTCAACCAAAGCGCAGGATGGCACCATGTACTTCGGTGGAGTTAAGGGGTTGAATAAATTCCATCCATCCCAGGTAAAAATGAGCGACTTCAATCCTCACCTTGCCATTACAGATATCAAAATTTTTGACCATTCAGTCACCTCTATTGTGAACGAGGATGGCACGGCTCTGATGGAGGGTTCCATTCAAGCACTGTCCGAACTGACCCTTCAGTATAATCAGAACGTGGTAGAGTTGGTGTTTGCATCTCTTGATTACACCTATCCCATTGCCAACAACTACCGCTACATGCTAGAAGGATTTGATAAGGAATGGATGTATACCACCACGAAGAAAAGAGCTGCAAACTATACCAATCTAAATGCCGGGGAATACACTTTCATAGTTGAGGGGACCAATAGTGATGGTATATGGTCTACAAAAAACCGCACATTAAGCATTGTCGTATTACCCCCCTGGTGGGAAACCTGGTGGTTCAGAACCATTGCAGCGGTCATAATTCTAGGTTCCCTAATTACCTTCACCCGATGGCGCTCACGCACCATCAGGAGACAAAAAGAGGAGTTAAAAATGCAGGTAGAAGATGCAGTAGCCAATGCCAAAGAACAAAACCTGGTGCTGCAAGGTGAGCAGCAAAAGTTAGAGGAAGCCATCGCTGATACCAATCTGGTTGTCAATGAGGCATTGGAATCGGGAAACTTTTCTGCCCGAATCAATCTGGAAAACAAATCAGGTGCATGGCTTGAACTTGGAAAATCCATCAACTCCCTTTTCGATTCCATTGTCTTACCATTTCAGAACATCAATGAAATCGTTGGTGCCATGGCTTCCAGCAACCTCACCATCAGGTACACGGACGACGCTAAAGGCGACATTCTCAAAATGACCAGTAGCCTGAACTATGCCCTGGACAACCTCGCAAGCCTGATCTCTACCATTAGGCAAACGACGCAGGTCATTGGTTCTTCTTCGGAGGAGATGATTACCTCCAGTGATGAAATGAGTGTGGGGACAGCAGAGATCGCCGCCTCCACTTCTGAAATGAGTAACGGAGCCCAGGAGCAAGTGACCAAGATCGATCAGGCGTCCAACAAACTGGAAGAAATTGTAGCATCCTCTTCTTCTGCAGGAGAGCAGGCGCAATCCATTAATCAGGCCGCTCAAAGAGGTGTTGGATTAAGCGCAGAAGGTCAGGGGCAGATGGAGTCCATGGATCAAAGTATGCAAAAGATGGAATCCGCCTCTGCTGAAACGGGCGATTCCATCAAAGATCTGCTCGAAAAATCCACAGAAATTTCGGGGATCCTGAACTC
>JBCCXH010000725.1:0-1654 GCA_039192005.1 Bacteroidota bacterium | reverse complement strand
GAGGGCATATGATGTGTCCTCGTTTTTTTGATATCCGTCTAAAAAGTACATGTGCGCCCTAACGTAAGCACACGGGAAACTTTAGACCGATTTCCATTCAGACCCTGAATGATCAAAATTCCAAACCCTCTGAATGATTGCTTTGAATACAACGTTACTATTCAGCTGTAACTATCTAAAAATCATTCAATTAAAAGCCGTCATCGCGAATGCAATGAAGCGATCTTATTAAAATGTTGAAGTCCTGAAATCGAGATTCCTTCGCTGCGCTCGGAATGACGGAATCTTTTTTTAATTAAATGGCTTTTTTTCATAAAATTTCACAAAAAAACGTACCTGTAACTCATTGATGATCAATCCTTCTTGATGGCTGAATAGTAACAATCCAACAGGTTCACCCGGGAACACCCCTGAATTCAAGACGTGTCGTGTCTACAAGTGAGCATACTAAAGCCTGTCAATTGTTCAGTAATCAGATCAAAAGAAAATCACCGGTTGATGTATGAAAAGCGGATTTTTTAAAATCGGTAATTAAACGACAGTCGACTAAACCTTGGCAAGATAGGCGTACCCAACACAGGCCGATTGGCATTCGACAACGCCTGAAGATCCGAAGATGAAAGCGATTCACGATTAAGGCCGATTCCCAGATAGCTTGAAAAATGGGTGAAGGCAAGCGTATTGGTAGCATTTTGGACGTCAAGGGCAATTTGTAGCTGTCCCAAAGAAGCCTGTATACGTACATCTAAGGTCACAAAACCAGGAGCGTAAGCAGCTTCCAAAACGTTAAATGCCCTGCGACCGGTATAATTGGCTTTCACGCCCACATCGAGCTTACCAATCAGGTAAGAAGTGGACAGCCCCGCAAATACATTTGGAAGATCTGTAACCGCTGCGCCTCTGATGGTTTCGAAGAACTGGTTAAACAAGGTGGGGTTCTTTTCTATCCCACGATCGGCTAAAAAATTGATGGCATCTACATCGAAATAAGAAAATTGATTCCATCGGGATCGTTGGAGCGTACCGGAAAAACTCAACCGAAGTCGCTCAATAGGATAAGTGACCAACTCAGTTTCGAGTCCAAAAGTCGTGAGTTTATTGAAAGTTGTCGGAGTAACAAAAGAGCCGGAAGTTGAAACGGTCTGGGCGGTATAAGGTACGTTGTTGAGGTTACTGAAAAATAAGTTGCCCAAAAAGGAAAACCCCTGCTTTCCCATTTTCACTCCCACTTCACTTTGTGTGACGGTTTCTAATAAGTCATCAAAAGATGCCACGCCGGCGTTCGCTTCATCTACAGGGACATTATCAAAGTTGTATAGGTAGTAGTCCAGGTCCGGGGCTTTGACTCCACGTGTGGTTCGAAAGAATGCATACGTTTCGTCATCTAGTTTCCAGTTCAGTCCAAGCGAACCGGACAAATAGGAATGAGTAATGTCAAACTCAAAAAAGTTACCTGAAGCGTACCGCGTAAACGAATCGTGTGCAGTAAACGGATCATCATCAACTCCATTGGGTAAACTCACATTGGCAAGAGTGGGAGCGTTCGTTTCAGATATTGGCAGGGTGGTGTCAAAGTCAGGATTGCTGATCGGGTTACTCGGATCAAAAAGAGAAGTGAAGCGGTCAGAAGTAGTAGTACCTCTCTTACTCCCCT
>JBCCXH010000724.1:0-1680 GCA_039192005.1 Bacteroidota bacterium | reverse complement strand
GCTGGAACAGATCTTTTTACTCACATTAGATACATGACTATCACCACCATTCCTTCCATTTCTATTTCGCTTCTCATTTTTCTTGTACTGGGATTGGCAAATGGATCCGATGGGGCGATAGCTGGTAAGCAAGAAATTTTGAACGCAATCTCTAGTACGTTTCGTATCACTGGATGGCTGTTTACTGTACCGGTTGTGGTTGTTATTCTAATTGTCAAAAAAATGCCAGCGTTACCGGCCATTTTGATAGGAACCCTTCTGGGTGCTGTTTTTGCACTCTTTTTTCAATCAGACCTGGTTGCGATGACTGCTGCTTCTGCAAGCTACGATGGTGCGCTTTTCGAGTGGTTCAGTTCAATTTCGCCGGGTATGACCAATGGGTTTATCGGAATCATGCAAGCGATGTTTGGAGACTCTTCGTTCATTACTGGTAATGATGTTTTAGATGATCAGGGACTCTTGAGTAGTTCGGGTATGTCTGGAATGCTTCATACGATATGGTTAATTCTTTCGGCCATGATTTTTGGTGGAGTGATGGAAAAATCCGGTATGCTGAAATGCATTGCCCAAGCCATCATCTCGAAAGTAAATTCCATCGGATCTCTGATTGCTTCTACTGTTGGTACTTGTATTTTTTTTAACGGAACCGCATCCGATCAGTATTTAGCCATTGTGGTTCCGGGTAGAATGTATGCTGATACATATAAAGAAAATGGCCTTGCTCCGGAGAATTTGAGTAGATCATTGGAGGATTCAGGGACGGTTACCTCTGTTCTCATCCCTTGGAACACCTGTGGGGCATACCATTCTCAGGTTTTGGGTGTAGCTACAGGTACTTATCTTCCATTTTGCTTCTTCAACATTATTAGTCCCTTTATGACCATATTGATTGGATATAGTGGCTATAAAATTAAGAAACTAGTGAAAAGTGAACAGGTCGTCGGCAGATAATATCACCAAAAAGGATATTCAGCAACTTCCACTACTTACCTTTAAAGGGGAGATTCGGGTCATAAATACTCATAAAGAGTGCAACGAAGTACTCTTCATTCTTGAGAAAGAGGCCTTACTGGGATTTGATACGGAGACCAAGCCCACTTTTCATAAAGGAGAATATAATCCTACTGCTTTGATTCAATTATCAACTCAAAAAGAAGCATTTCTTTTCAGACTCAACAAAATAGGTTATCCAAAAAGGCTTTTCAACCTTCTGGCAAATCCTAATCTTACTAAGCTCGGTATTAGTATCCTGGATGACCTCAAAGACTTGAATAAGTTAAGCCCATTTACTCCCCAAGGGTTTATTGATTTAAACCATACTGCAAAAAAACTTGGAATCAGGCATATTGGAGTTCGAAAGCTAACAGCTATCTTTTTAAAACATCGCATTTCTAAAAATCAACGAGTATCCAATTGGGAAAATGAGGAGTTAACAGAAGGACAAAAAAGGTATGCTGCAACAGACGCCTGGATTTGCATTGAAATCCATGATAGACTTCTACAAAAAGGATATACTAGTTTTTAAGTGACCTTTGTAAGAGATGGCAAAAAATAAGGCTTCAACAGAAACAATGCAATTGTATTTTGATGTACTTCAGTCGGCAGGTTTGGAACCCAAGGGCAAGAATATGCCTTACACCTCCATAAATGGCAACATGTATTCGTTTGTTGCAAAAGAAG
>JBCCXH010000723.1:0-1698 GCA_039192005.1 Bacteroidota bacterium | reverse complement strand
TTTTGATGTGGAAACCCATCCATATAGTTGAGTGGGTAGCTCAGGAGCCAGCAAAGTAAGATCCGCATTGCCCGGCCGTGCATACAGATAAGGATCGTCTCACTTTCATCTTCCAGAACCTGCTTCATCGCCTCTTCTTGCCTTGCCTTTACATCACGCGGGCTCTCTCCTCCGCCAATGGCGGCATCAAGAAGCCCGGTCCTCCAGCCATTGATGGTTGCCCGGTACAGGTTTTTATCATCAGGGGTCGTTTCAAGGCCTTCAAACGCTCCCCAGCTGATTTCATCAAACCCTTCCAATGGAGTAAAATCAACACCGAAAGGCGCTAAAGTTTCGTGTGTACGGATAAGGGAAGAGGAAAAAAACCGATCAATGGGAAGGCCTTTAAAATGATTAGATGCTGCGGTCGCCTGCTTCCTTCCTACATCATTAAGTGAAGCGTCTACGCCTCTCCCCTGCACCAGCCCATTTTTGTTATAGTCTGTCTGACCGTGTCTTAGTAAGTAAATCGTCTTCGTTTTCAATTAGGTTTGTGGTTGGTTTTGTCAATTATGAGTAAAGAAAGAATTTTTCCTGATTACGTCCAATTAGAAACGTTGAATGACATGAGTAAGGGAACCATGGTAGAACATGTAGGCATCGAATTCACCGCCATAGGAGATGACTTCATTGAGGCAACCATGCCGGTAGATCACCGAACAAAACAGCCCATGGGGTTGTTACATGGAGGTGCATCAGTTGTTTTAGCAGAAACATTGGGAAGTGTTGCCGCCTCTTCAGTTTTAGATCTAACTAAACAATACGCCGTAGGTTTGGAAATCAATGCAAATCACATCAAGTCAGCAAAAAATGGGCTCGTAAAAGGGAAAGCGACCCCCGTCCATATCGGACGAGGTACGCATGTGTGGAGCATCGAGATTAAAAACGAGGAAGGTAACTTGGTCGCCATAAGCAGAATAACGATGGCTATTTTAAACCACAACAAAAAATAGTGAGTCAAATCTTATCGGAGTTAAAGGGAATAGCGCGGAAGGACCTCTTAGAAAGATTAATGAATGCAGAGTATGCATTTGCTTGTTGGAGGATGCCAAAGGAAGATAAAGAAATTCTGATCGTCAGTATGGAGCCTCCGCAACAAACAGGTACAGATGTTTCAAGCCTTGATAGTGGGTTCCTGATCAACAAGTTTTCAGATAATCACCCTGGCAAACCGTACCTGATCAAAGCAGACATCATTTTCGAAGGCGATGAAGTAAAACTTGATCCCCGGGTGAATGCAAGTGTACTGGATCGATTTGAGTCTAAACTGAAAACAAGCAGACCAGGTCCAAAAAAATCGATCGGTCCAGTTGTCAAAGTAGCAGACACGTTTCGAGCATCGGTAATGAAAGCGATACGCGAAATCAGGTCCAATACGATGGACAAAGTGGTCTTGTCGCGATTCAAAGAGGTAAGGCTACCTGCCAATTTTTCTGCCGACCTGTTTTTTAAAGACCTGACGCTCAAGTACCCTAACGCATTTTGCAACATCGTTTTTCTTCCTTCGGAGGGCCTTTGGATGGGAGCCACACCCGAACTTTTATTATCCGACAACCAGGTATCGTTTCGAACACACGCACTGGCTGGCACAAAATCATTAGAAGAAGGACAATCGTTGTCTGAAATTTCCTGGACACAAAAAGAAATTGAAGAGCAAGC
>JBCCXH010000722.1:0-1700 GCA_039192005.1 Bacteroidota bacterium | reverse complement strand
GAGGCTGTCAGCGATGTGGAGACCAAAGAACCGGAGTGGATTGGTTATGACCCACTAAATTCTCCACCTTGGGAGGAAGTCGTAAAGTGGTTAAGAGGAGCTGATGCCTTAAATGATACACGTCAGTATTATTTAGGTTCGGATTATGTCCCTATTTTGAACATTACCAGAGACTATGCTTTTGCATCTTTTACTCCACAGAGGCCCATTTTTGACGCCATGAACGACCTCAATAGGAGGGTAAATGAAGATTTTAAGTTTACGCCTGGGTTTACAGATATAAGCACTCCGGTAGCGGAGTTTTTTGAGCACAAAAAGGGGGTTTGTCAGGACTATGCTCATTTTACTTTATCCTGCTTGCGTTCTATCGGGTTATCAGCTATGTACATGATCGGATACATTGAAACGTTGCCACCGCCCGGACAACCAAAACTTGTTGGGTCTGATGCTTCACATGCATGGGTGGCACTCTTTATTCCTGACCTCGGATGGGTAGAGTTTGATCCCACAAACAGTATTGTGGTCAATGACCAACACATTCGTGTGGCAGTTGGGAGGGATTTTGGAGATATTACCCCGTTGAAGGGAATCGTCTATTCAATCGGTAAGCAGGTATTGAAAGTAAGTGTAGACGTTCGTAAAATTGATGAATTAGTCGAGATTGATTAACACCTAAACTTTAGCAGAACTAGATCACTTACTCAAAAGTACTTTGTATCGAAGCTCCTCGATTTCGGTAATCTGTTTCATAAACGCATCTGTTGGCTCAATGGTAAACTTTCGACTGAGCATATCCAGGCTGATGGCCCGGTCCTCATAAACGCCTGAAAGTGACATTTTCAAAAGACATTTCCCCGGGTTGGAAGCAGCAATGCGCTCGATCTCTTGAATAATGGATTCATTTACATCACTTAACCTGATCTTCAATTCAAGGCCTTTGGTCATTTTCTCTCTGATTTCTCCTAAATGATCGACATTGGTGATTTTTAACTCTAATTCTTCGCTGTTCCAGCGGTTTTGCACGATTCCTGTCAGATAAAGAAACCAACCTGGTTCCAACATTGATTTAAATTTAAGGTAGTCCTGTCCAAAGAGATAGAAAGTGTAATTGTCATTGAAATCTTCCAGGGTGAACTGTCCGAAGGGGTTGCCTTTTTTGGAGGTTCGGTGCTGAACATCGCTAACAATTCCTCCGATTTTGACCTCGCGTCCTTTCAGCTTTTCAAGTTCGGTAAGTCGCGAGATATTGGCGTTAGTCAGGTGGTCCATTTCAAACTTGAATTGATTTAAGGGATGTCCGGTAATAAAAAGTCCTACCATTTCTTTTTCAATATTGAGCTTTTCGATGTCACCGTACGGTTCAATCCTTCCTACTTTGGGTTTGGAGATGTCGATTCCACTTGCACCACCAAAGAGTGAAGATTGGGCACTCGCCTCCTCTTCCTGAATACGGTTTGCAAAACGGATCGCTTTCTCGATCACAGAAGTACCTTCCTCATCCGGGTCAACGTATTGCCTTCGATGGTAGTCTTCGAAACTATCAAACGCTCCGGCCTTAGCGAGGCTTTCGAATGACTTTTTATTAACGGTACGAAGGTTGACCCTTTTGGCAAAATCAAAAATATCCTGGAAAGGCCCATTGGCGTTTCGTTCTTCAATAACTGCTTGTACAGCCGACTCACCTGTCCCTTTGATGGCTC
>JBCCXH010000721.1:0-1714 GCA_039192005.1 Bacteroidota bacterium | reverse complement strand
TTCCAGTTTTTCATTTTTCTTTACGATTCCCTTTTTGCCCAATTCATCCCCCTCTATTTCAGATATGCGAATTTTTTTGGAGTCTTTAGTATAGTTAGAACCGGAGCCATTGCGATCAAACCTGTGAATAAGTGCGTCAACATCAATATCCAGGTCTTTTAAGTGCTTTTTCCAATCCACAGCTGCCCAATCCTGCAAGTCAGTCAGATTGAGTGAATCATCATTAAACCTGAACTTGAACATGGAATGATTGTCATCGTAAAACTGATCGATCCAAAGTTTTGCATCGCTGTCACGGTCTAGCATGAAAGTAAAGTCGTGGTCATCTCCGGCAAATTCCTGATAGTTAGGGTCTGCCTTCATTTGTTCTTCATTCTCGTACTCGCCTTTAAAGGTTTTCTTTTCACCGTTAATTTCTTTGGTAATTTCTACCGTAATTTTTCCATCATTTTCTTCTCCCTGTGCATAAGCAGAAAACAGGCACCCGATTGAGACGAGTATACCAATGAGTATTTTAATTTGATTTTTCATTCAAGCGTTTTTAGATGTTAGTCGTTCTAAAGTACGAGTAGACGCTCTCAGAGGCTGTTAAACAGTCGTTAATGTGTGTTAAAGTTGGTTAAATACAAACCGAGGGGCTATGATCAACGTATTTTTGAATCATGAAGCGAATGAAACTCAGATGGATAATCGGGTTAATGGGCCTGTCTATGATCGGACTAATTGCTTATCAGCTTTACTGGATTGATGGGCTGGTGACCGCCAATGAAGAGCGTTTCAAGAAAGATGTGATCGGAGCATTGAACAATGTTGCCAGCAAGTTGGAAAAACAAGAGGCCATAGCTACCTATAATAAGCTTGACCAACTAAGTTATCGCGAGAAAGTGGCCGGAAATAAGGAAAGAACATATGGTAGGCAAGGTGAGCAGCCTTCTTTTGATGGCTCAGAGAAGAAATTACACCTGGCTGCAGAACAACATCAACAAATGTTTATGTTTTATGATACGGTACAGTTCGGGGATGATTTTCAGATGACCATCAATTTTTTCGGGAGTTCCAGCGGGCTTTATTATCCTGAACAACCTCAAAATAGTGCTTACAGTGAAATTCAACAGCGGGATAAAGAAATAGTAGCCTTGGAAAATCAGCTGGAACGTGTTTCTAAGAAGTATGAATTGACACTCGGTATCGTTGAGGACCTGATGCGCCCACGGAAATCGTTGGCGTCCAGGTTTAACCCCAACCAGTTAGACACTTTACTTGCGATGGAGCTCAGGAATAAAGGAATAGACATTGCTTATGACTACGGTGTCGTATTTGCTCCGGATAAATCGTTTACCAACGTAAAAGATGACCAACCCAATACTGCGCTGCTCGAAAGCGAGTTGAAGGCCAGTCTTTTTCCAAATGACGTCTTTGATAGTAATGGATTCATCGTGATAGACTTTCCGAATAAAAACAAGTTTTTAATCGGAAAGATTTGGTCCTCTTTGATCAGTTCGGGTTTTCTGGTGATGGTCATTTTGTTTTGTTTTGGATACAGCATACGCACCATCGTCCACCAGAAAAAGCTGTCTGAAATCAAGAATGATTTTATTAATAATATGACCCATGAGCTAAAAACACCCATTGCCACGGTATCGCTTGCGGTGGAGGCATTGAGTGATAAAGAAATAGAAGGGAGTGCGTTGAAAGATAGGTACCTGAAAATCAT
>JBCCXH010000720.1:0-1714 GCA_039192005.1 Bacteroidota bacterium | reverse complement strand
TCTCGCTATACCACCCAACTCTTTAAAATCGTTGTTCGGTATACCTTCGGCCTTGCAAAAAATAGATTGCGCCCCTATCGTGTTTTTGCTTTACGCTTATCTATCGGAACACTACAAAAACCCGACAGGATCCATGCGCAAAGTTTTGGGGTAAGACTTGGGAATATACATGATATAAAATCTACTCCGTTTCAATATTTCCCTATCACAAGTCTCATGTCTTCGCTCAACTTTCTGTCAATCACTTTGGCATAGATTTGTGTCGTCTTCAAAGAGGAATGCCCTAGCATCTTGCTTACCGATTCTATCGGAACTCCATTGGCCAAAGTGACCGTGGTTGCAAAGGTATGTCGTGAAAGATGAAAGGTGAGTTTCTTTGCAATATTACAGACCGTAGCCACTTCTTTTAGGTAGAGGTTGAGTTTTTGGTTGCTTATTACGGGTAGAAGCCTGTCGCTGCCAGCGTTGAAAACGGAATTATATTTCCGAAGTATTCTTTCAGCAGCCCGTAATAAAGGAACACTACTTTTGACATCAGTTTTCGAACGATGGATCTTTATCCATTTATCTCCTTTCATATCCAGTACGATATGGTCGTTGGACAGCTTTTCCACATCGATATAGGATAGCCCGGTAAAGCAGCAGAAAATAAAAACATCCCTGACTTGTTCCAATCTTTGATTTGGCATTTCAGTCTCCATGAGTGTTTCGAGTTCCCTTTCATTGAGTATGTCCCTTTCTACTTTCTTCCATTTTGCCTTCCAATGGTAAAAGGGGTCCTTGCTTATCCAGTCGTTGGCATAACAGATGCGCATAATCTTTTTTAGGTTAGTGACATATTTGGTGACCGTGTTCTGTCCACATGATTTTAAGTTGGTCTTTAGGAAATGCTCAAAACGTTTGATGAAATTCAGGTCTACTTCTTTGACGTTGATATCCTCAAAACCGTACTCTATTGTAATGAAAGATTTTAGATGCCTAGCGGTTCTCAAATGTCGTTGGTAAGCACCGGAGGAGAATTCCCTGCCAACCAGTTCGGAAATCTCCTTGTTGTGATTTTCGTAGATAATGAGAAGCATTTTATAACGCGCACCTTTACCGAGAAAAGTATCTTTAATCCTTTGGGCATTATAGTGCTTTCCATCGGCGACAAACTTTCCCTGTATCTGGAAAAGTCTAGCACGGACATCTTCCAGGAACCTGTTCAATTCACGATTGGATGTTTTTGAGTTTTTGGCCCGTCCTGAACCCGTGTTCCAATCCTCGATTTTAACCTTGCGATGAACACTTGTCTCAGCGCGTTTTCCGTTTACGGTAATCCTCAGATAGATGGTACATTTACCTGTTTTATCGGGATGGTTTTTCCTGATATAGAACAAAATGGAGAAGGAATCGTTCATTTTCTTAAGCTTTTTAGTTATTTAATTTCAACCAACTTTTTGCTTAAAAAACTGAACATCAATTTTTTAACATACCACCGACCCCATTTTTACGAATGCAAAAACTACGCACCGAATTACTCACCGAACAGGGTGGTTTTATATGATATCAAATGATATTTGTTAAAATTAAAAAGTCCATAAATCATTGATTTACAGACTTTTTGAATTTACTTGAAAAGTGTAAGTGACCTCGGCAGGATTCAAACCTGCAACCTTCTGAGCCGTAATCAGATGCGCTATTCAGTTGCGCCACGAGGCCTTTTAAATAGGGG
>JBCCXH010000719.1:0-1755 GCA_039192005.1 Bacteroidota bacterium | reverse complement strand
CCGCTTTCGCTGATTTCGACCTCAATCGCATCTAAAATACGCAGGGCCCGGTCTTCGTTGTTTCCCTTGCCAATGATCTCAACTTTGATGAGAAATTCACTCTTGTCCCAGGAGTCAATCACCACTTTACCAAACGAGTTGGTGATGTGCAGTTGGGTCGTTGAGTTTACGCTGTAGTTTTTTTCGACAATTCGTTTCTTTTCGTCTTGGTCTGCAAGGGTTGCATGAGTTGAGAAAAGAAAAACGATTAAAAGTTTAGATAGTAAATGATTCATTTTCCTTTTGTTCTTTAATGTTTTCTAGTATCGTCAGTTGCTTGTTTATGATACTCAGTCTGAGTTGAAGATTGTTAATCATGGCATCCAATAAGCGATCGCTTGCTGCATTCGTTTGATAGGTCTGTTTAAGCTCCACATATAACTCGTCAAGTAGGTCTATTTCGGCCAAAAATTCCTTATGCTGTTCAGGCGTCAGCTTTTGTTCTATTTCGGTTCGCTTTTCACTGATTAACCGAGTATAGTAATCTTCCGCTTGCGTGAATTCCAATGAAAAAGTGGGGCCTTCCTGCTCGGTAAACGCGTACTTATCTGCCAACAAATAGAGAGTAGAGATGAGAAAAAGGACAGCAGCTACTTTCCATCCGTACTGAAAAAACGAGGTTTGTTTTTTCAATTCGTTGTTAATGCCCGACCATACCTTTTCGGACGGGATTTCATCATCAAAAGCTTCCCTTTTTTGAAAGATGAATTTTTCCAGTTGATCATCCATAGTTTACCTCCTTTCCCAATAAAACCTTCAATCTATCTTTTGCCCGCTTATACTGTGTTTTAGACGTAGACTCCGATATTCCTAATATTTCACTAATCTCCTGATGGTCGTACCCTTCAAACAAATACAAGGAAAGTACCGTTCTGAATCCCGCTGGAAGCTGCTTGACCGCCAGCTTGATGGCCTCTACGGAGTACGTTGGCTCCATTACACTCACTTCCGCTACGTTGACTAAAGCCGCTTCCAGATCACCATCTTCCTCCTTATCACTCACAGTCAGTACTTCTCTCTTATTTTTCTGCAGGCTGCTTAGTGACTTATTGACTACAATTTTTTTAAGCCATGCACCAAAAGTGGCATCTCCCCGATACGTATGTAAGTTTTTAAAAGCACTGACGAAAGCTTCCTGTAGCGCGTCCTCGGCCTCGGTTTGTTCTCCTATAATTCGGTATGCAGTATTAAACATTGCTTTGCTATAAAGTTTATACAATTCAAACTGTGCAGAAGCATCGCTTTTTCTGCACCTTTCAATCAAATCCGCATGAATATTAATCGTACTCGTTTCCAATAGTTTAGGTGATTCAGTCTAAAGACCTGACACATATGACAAGGTTGCATGATGTTGTTAATTTTAACACCAATTGTTCATTTATGAAGAAATATTTTTTGTTTTTACTACTGATTCCATGCCTCTCAAAAGCGCAGGAACTGGATACATTATCCATTGATTCTTTAGTGGAGTCACAACTAGACGAAGACTCAATTGTCGCTCCCAAGCATGAATTAGGTGCTTACCTACTAGTGGGGATCAATTTGGTGCCTAATCCGGAGGGCCTGGGCGCAATGAACCTATTGGGCTTTGGAATAAAATATGACCGTATAGAGGGAGGGTTTTTTATGTCCGATTTTGATGAGACGATCGAGCGCCGACTGATATTTCCCAATGTCTTTGCCCTTGATTATAGACATGGAGGTGGCTTTATTTCT
>JBCCXH010000718.1:0-1772 GCA_039192005.1 Bacteroidota bacterium | reverse complement strand
GGAGCTTTTTGTGAAGTTTTCCTGAATCTGATGGAAAGGAAAATGACTTTTAAAATCCGAAACCCGCTGCAAATCTCGTGACTCTTTGACGTAAAGAATCAGTTCCAAAATAGAAAAGGGTTGGAAGTGACCGATACTCTTTTTAGACCTTGGACTCCTTATGGAATTAACGATATACGAACCGTAGCCCAGCTCTTCTGTAAAGATCTTTACAATGATGCTGGTATCTCCATATTTGACATAGTTCAGAACGATCCCATTTGACTTGACGATCATTACCGAATGACAGCTATTTTTCCCACAAAAGTCTCTTCCCCATCTGAGGTGGAACTAAACAGCAGGTAGATTCCGGTACTTACCTGTCTATTTAAAACATTTGTCAGGTTCCAGGCAGCTGACCCTCCATTAGCTTGTAGTTCTCGTACCAGCACGCCGTTGATATCTGTCACTTTTATGGTTGCATCAACGGCCAACCCACTGATACCAACCATGCCTTGGTACTCGGGGGTAACCGGATTAGGAAAAACATTTACGTTGCTATGCGTTAGGGTTCCGATAGAGGATGCACTTCTAAAAGAGAGCAGTCCCTTGTCCGTAAGGGCAAAGAGTTCTCCATTCACTCCATTGTAAGTCAAATCCAAAATTTCGTTAGAAGGTAATGGGCTGTTATCTTGTGTGAAAAGAAAGACCTGCTCGGTGATGTCGGCATCAAAAAGCCATAGCCCTCTACTTGTAGCAAACCAAACCCTATTTCCGCCGTCCGTCTGGATTGCATGAATCGGTTCCTCTTCAAACAGGGTTTGGTTTTCAAAAACGGGTAGAAACGCTTCATTGAAATCGAAAATAAAAGAAGCATCGGTGAATGATACCGGACCCGATAACGTGGATACCCATACATTGTCTTGTATGCTAATCTCCACATCGCTTACCGTGCCGGGGATTCCACTCGAAGCGTTGATAAGTTGTACGCGGGGTTCCTCAGCATCAAAATTGACGATGCCCTCGGGTGTCCCGGAAAGCCAAACCACCCCTGTTTGTGAGATGGCCACATCCGTAAATTGCGTGAGACCTGCGAACCCTGAAAAAGCCTGCCACCCTTCATTATTTAACCTCGCCACAGGTTGTGAAGCACCAAAGGAGCAAACCCACAACTCGTCACTTCCAGCAGCTACGGCGGTGATCATCGTGTCAAGGGGTGCGGCACTTGATGGAATATCGCTCAAAATTTCACCCGATGATTCACGATAAATGCCATCTCCAATGGAGGCAAAATACCTTTCGGAGCCAAAAACGCCCACATCTGCGACGTTCTGAAATCCAGATAGCTCTTCTATGCTCCAGCGACCGTTCGAAAACAACGAATATCCGTCCATCTTTTGGGTACCATCGTAGTCATTTGCCTGAGGTGCATGAAATCCATAGACTGATCCATCTAATGTTTTGATTCTGGAAAAGCGATCTGAAATTGGCCCTTCTGGTGATAAGGCCGTACCGTTTTCGTCTAAAAGGCCTAGTGCATCATCTGCCAACCAAATAGCTCCATTGACCAGTTCTAAGTCGTTAACGGCTGTCGCAGTAATCGCTGTCAGCGTTTCAAATCCAGCGTCCGTCAATTGGTAAATGGTATCCGGAGAGGCGGCATACAGGTTGTCCGACGATGGAAAAAGACGTGTTCCACCAGGTAAATCAAACGAAAGGTCCTGCCAGCTATCCGCCACTAGTTGATACACATTGAGTCCTTCCAATGCGAAAACTCCCGACGCTACTGCTAT
>JBCCXH010000717.1:0-1815 GCA_039192005.1 Bacteroidota bacterium | reverse complement strand
GAAGTGGAGAGAGGGTGATAATTTTACATGATCCGGGGTGACCACCAAAAAAAGGTTCCCTGAAACAAGAACAAGAATGCGCCTTACGTAATTTCGACTGATTTTTATCATTTTATAATCCAAAGAAACGAACCCCAAACCGTAGATGATGTACGTTCTTCCTGTTTTCAACGATTTCCTACGACCTTCTCTCCTCCTGTTTTTTTTCACCCTTGCTTTCCTACCATTAGATGCTGCGCATGAGAAACGCTCGAAAGATTCCTTGATAGCGATCGCAAAAAACAAACTTCGAATTTCCGAAAGCCTGACGGGAACGGCACACTATCCTGAGGCTTATGACCTCGTATGGGAAGTGCTGACACTGGCAGACTCGATCAAAAATGATACGTTGAAATACAATGCGTATAAGCGCATTGCTATGCTCTATTCTATTTTTCATCAAAACGATAAAGCCCTCGCGTATGTAGACTCTATGTTTCAGTATTTTAAACCTCAGCGCATCAGCGCATCAATCGGTATGCTCTATACCGCTGCAGTCATCAACAGAATGAGTGAACGTTATCCTGAAGCAAATGACTTACTTGATAAAGGCCTGTCCATGAGTGACTCCCTGGGGTTTAGTATGGACAAAAAAACCTACCTGCTTACCGAAAAAGCTCATATTCACACGCTCAATGGTGAGTTGGAAAAGGCGGAGCAAATTCTTGGGATCATTTCCCGGCACATGTCCCCTGAAAGCGCATTCGCCTCCATTTATCTTTCCGTCTGGGGAGACCTTTACAAAACGAAGGGAGAAAATAAAAAAGCACTGGCTTACTACATGAGAAGCCTGAAAGCCATTGCAAATCACGAAACAAGGATCGGGCTCAAAGTAGAGTTATTGGAAAAAGTGTCCAAAATCAATCAGGAACTTGGCAACTACCAATTGGCCCTTGAGCAGATCAACGCATCTAAGAAGCTTGGAGATCAGTTGTTTGGCGGCCGAAGTCAACGAAACGCCGACCTTTTTCAGATAAAAGATTCCTACAGAAAGGCGGTGGTGGATCACCAGAGAATTCAAAGAGAACAACAGGTGAGGCTACTGCAAGCAGAAAAAGATCAACTTTATCAACGCTTCACGTATTCCGTCATACTCTTAATCACTTTGGTACTGGTAGCCATTCTGGTTTTTAGGTTAATCGGACGCAAGCATAGGTTTGAAAGGCAACTGGAACGAACGCGCACGGACGCACAACTGGAAGTCAAAAAAAAGGAACTGGCCGTTACCGCCTTACAGCTTATGGAAAAAGATAAGCTTCTGGAAGAGGTGAAAAATGGACTGGAAAAGGTTCAAAAGGAAGAACGAGACCCCCTCGTAGCACAAATAAAGAGAACGATCAAGACCAATTCCACGAAAACCTGGGAAGCGTTTGAAGCGCGTTTTGTGCAGATCAACTCATCCTTTTATGAATCACTCAAAACACAACACCCGGACCTCAGCCCGGCCGAACTCAAACTGTGTGCGTTGATCAAGCTCAATTTTTCCAGTAAGGAAATGGCTCAGTTACTGGGGATTTCTGCCGACAGCATCAATAAAGCCCGGTACCGGTTGAGAAAAAAGCTGGACCTGAAAAGAGATGAAAATTTGGTAACGTATATTAATAACATCTAAGTAGGGATCGGTCATCAACTAAAATAGCGCTATCAGATACTGTTTGATAAATGAATCATTTTCCGGATTGCTTTTAACCTGAACTCGATTAAAAATCTCGCCTCAGTTTGACCGCGACGGCGGACCGTTTGATTTTGAGTAGAAATTTTGCCAAAGCCCTGAAG
>JBCCXH010000716.1:0-1828 GCA_039192005.1 Bacteroidota bacterium | reverse complement strand
GATGATCCTACCATCAGGACCATTAATCATGACTGCAATTTGATAAGGTGCTACCTGTTCTTCTTCAAACACCATATCCAGGTCAATCCCACCCACATTGGTCAAATCAGTGGACCCAAATTTGATATGACCTCCTTGCATGATTTCCACCAGTTTAATCTCGTCTTCAATTTCCGGGTAGTCTTCTTCTGATAGCACGTATACCTCCGCATCATTTGATCCATTATTCGCCTCAGCCTGAACGGTTGGAGCTCTCAAAACTACGCTAGACTGGGCATTGATTCCTGGCATTTCACGATTACCTCTATCGGTATAGCTGGCAGTAAAAACAAATGCTCCTTCATCATCATTCTCCGGTTCAAAAACGTATTCGCCTTTGATCGATACTGGTTGTTGGGTGCTTGAGGATTCTTTACTTAATGAAAGTATGTAAGCCACCATCTTCCTGGTGTCTGAACTACTAAGCTGCGGATGGGCAGCCATGGCCTGTTCCCCCCAGACTCCAGCACCGCCGTTGATAATTTTACCCACCAGGTAGTCACTTGCAGAAGGATCACCTTCGTATCGTTGTGCTACTTCCACGTAGCTCGGACCGATAGATCTTTGTTTTTCCTGGTGACAAGAACTACAGTCACTGTTTTCCATTAGGGTCTTACCCGAAACGGTCTTTGAAAGAACGGCCGCTTGTTGATGCCCCTGTGCTATCAAAGTCATATCAGCACCTCTTTCCAGATAGTCTATCGTTACACTTACATCAGATGCGCCAATCGTTCCATCACTTGTGGATCCATCCTCCTCATCTGAGACAAGCACCTCATAGTTCACACTTTGGTCTTTCCAAAAAAAGGTATTGTTCCCTTCAATTTGCCACTCTACCATGGGCTCGGCATTACCTGCCAAAACACTAATCTTATCTTCAGATTTCGCACCTGCCTGATCCGTCACAACTAGCTGAACAGTGGAGTAGCCTGGCTTTTCGAAAGTGTAAGTAGGATTTGACACATTAGAAGATTCTCCTTTACCGAATTTCCATTTGTATTTCAGTTCATGACCGTCCTCATCATAAGTTTCCTTGGACGAGAAATTAATGGTTAAGGGCACATCCCCAACGGTTCTGTCCGCTGCAATTTGGGCGATAGGTATTCTATTCCCTCCATTATACCCAATCTTGACCAACCTGGCATCTGTATTCTGGCTATACCATATGGAACCATACTCAAGCAGGTACACTTCACCATTAGGAGAGAAAAGAAAATCAATGACATTGTTGAGTTCCATACCTTCCAAAAATGGCTCCATGTAACGATAATCACCAGCTTCATTCATGGTGACAGCTCTCATCCACCCTCGCATCCAATCGTAGATGATCAGTTTGTTGCTATAATATTCAGGAAGTTTATCCGGACTTACTCCATAATCCTCAGGATAATACACTCCTGCGGCCATCGCGTTTCTACCTCCAGTACCTAGCGAACCAAAGTCTTCGGCATTATCGTAAGGATACCATATGAATGCTTGCTGTGCTGGAGGAAGGTTTGTTGGACCGGTATTGTTAGGTGAATTATTGATAGGTGCTTGCGGGTCAAATTCCTCACCGGAAGTTCCAGAAGAAAAATCAAAATCTCGATAGGCCTTGTTATCCGCCACAAAAAAGGGCCAGCCGAAAAAACCAGGCCCCCTGGCCTGATTTACTTCATCGTGTCCTTTAGGTCCACGCATTGCATTTGATTCGCCTGCATCAGGGCCAACATCGCCCCAGTACAAAAAGCCAGTGTTATCATCATAAGCGAACCTGAATGGATTACGACAACCCATCACATATATTTCG
>JBCCXH010000715.1:0-1858 GCA_039192005.1 Bacteroidota bacterium | reverse complement strand
TTTCCACTTGACTAAAAATCCCTCTTTTTCCGGACTAATACTGTGCACTTGCAATCCGATAATTCCTTCAGCAGTCATGTCATCAATCAACCAACTGGTATGAACACCATTCACGTAGGTGCGGATATCACTACCTAAACATTCGATCCTGAACTTATTCCATCGACCTAGCTGAAATGCCTGCTTTCCTTTTTCATTTCGCGATAGCGGATACAGCCAGTTTCTTCGTCCCTCATCATAAATACCCCCTGTCCATTGTCTTTTCCCATCAGGATCTACTTCGCATTGGTAGCCGTACACCCGATCATTTTCATTGATCTCACTTCGGAACTGCACCCCAGAATTCATATCATTAGGCAGGAAAACCTCATATTCCAAAATGAAATCTGAAAACTTCTCCTTGGTGCAGAGAAAGGTATTTTTAGATTTTAGCACCGCATACCCTACAATCTCTTCATTCTCTACTTTGTAAGTGGCATCTCCTCCATGGGTCTCCCAACCATTGAGGTTTTTACCGTTGAATAACGGTCTCCATTCCTGGGCACTCACTAGAATCACGAAGGTGGAAAGTAAAAGTGAAAGGGTTGTTTTTTTCATATGATGTTTACTTTAGATTTATTCAAAAAGACTTGGTAACCAAAGTGAAATCTCAGGAACATAAGTCACAATAAAAAGCACGAGGATCATCACAATAAAGAGTGGGATCAGAGGCTTCAATACTTTTTGTAACGACACGTCGGCAATCCCCATGCCGACAAATAAAACCGAACCAACCGGAGGGGTGCACAACCCAATGCATAGGTTCATAACCATGATGATGCCAAAGTGGATGGGATCAATGCCAATACCTGTAACCACCGGCAGAAAAATAGGTGTAAAAATGAGTACTGCTGGCGTCATATCCATGAATACCCCAACCATTAAAAGCAGAAGATTGATTAACAACAAAATGACGATAGGGTTGTCCGAAACACTTAGTAGCGCAGAAGTTACAGCTTGTGGTATATCCGCAAAGGCCATCGTCCACGACATGCTCATCGAGCAGGCAATCAACAGTGCCACAATAGAGGTTGTTCCCGACGCGCCAATCAATATCTGGGTCAGCTTTTTAACATCCAGCTCACGGTATAGAAACGATAAAATCAAGGCATAAAGCACTGCAATACCTGAAGCCTCGGTAGCCGTAAAAATCCCCTTGACAATCCCTCCAATCACCACTAATAACATCAGCAAACTCGGAAATGCCTGAATAAAGGTTTTGAATAAAACACTGAGTTTCACTCGCTCCCCTTTGGGATATTTTCGAATGCGCGCATAAACAGCAGCAACAGAAATCAATCCTAATCCCATGAGCATTCCCGGCAGGTACCCGGCAATAAATAGCGCAGCAATTGAAACCCCGCCGCTCGCAAGAGAATACACGATCAGAATGTTGGAAGGTGGAATCACAAGTCCGGTTGTTGAAGAAGTAATGTTAATGGCTGCTCCAAATTCCTTTTCGTATCCTTCTTCTTCCATCCTTGGTCCCAGTGTGCCTCCTATGGCGGAAACAGCGGCCATGGCTGAGCCGGAGATTGCGCCGAATAGCATTGCCCCGATGATATTGACATAAGCCAACCCTCCGGGAAAAGATCCCACTAGTGCTTTTGCAAAAGCAATTAACCGCTTGGCAATTCCGCCTTGATTCATGATCTGACCCGCTAAGACAAAAAATGGAATGGCCAGCAAGGAAAAGCTATCCAATCCGGTTGCCATCCGCTGGGCGATCGTGGTGAGTGCAGGAAGCGTGTCAATGTTGACCAAAATCGTGCAAACGGAAGCCAATGCCGAAGGCACCTTGGACATCGGAGCGTCTGGG
>JBCCXH010000714.1:0-1864 GCA_039192005.1 Bacteroidota bacterium | reverse complement strand
GGCGCTCGGCGAAGCCGTCCGGGCTGATGTCCTGTCTCAAGAAGGGGTTGAATTGAACTGGGAAATCAAACGGCTGGGGCGGACTTGAGATGGCCAGCGCGAAACGTATAGCGGTTCTGAAAGGCGGCTGGTCCGCGGAACGGGACGTCAGTCTCGTCTCCGGCGCGAAATGCGCGGACGCCCTGAGGTTGGCAGTGATCAATCAACTTATCCGAATGAACCAGATGAGGGGATAGAACTTGGCGAAGAGTTTAGCTACGAGATCAATGTCTTTGAAGGAATAATGTATCTCGCTTTTACTAGTGATAAACACGAAACCAAGAGATTCCAGAAAAACCTGATTTCTTCTGAGTATCAAGATGAATCTGATATTCCTGAACAAGTAAAAGGGCTCTTTTTTCCAATAGGTCAAGACGGAACCGAACAAGCGAGAGCTTACAGCGGAGAACTTAACTACTTCAAACAAGGAGCTTATAATCAAACAAACGGAAAGGATCCTGACAAAAACAAGGTTTGGTGCACTGGAGCTGAAACATACGGAGGAGATATCCAGAAGCAATACGATAATGGGAGCTATACAGAAGTGTGGTTCAGAGATGCTACAGTAGGTCCTGGAATTGCACCTGAGCAGAAGGATTTGCGAGAATAGTACTCAACCAAATGACTGAAACGAGTTAAGAAAAGTAAACCAGAGAAAAATTGAAAAGTGGAAAGATCTAGCAAAAAATACATTCTGACAAAAAGCATGGAGTGGGAGGAACTTGGAGGAGGAGTCTCCCGAAAATTCTTGGGATTTGACAACCAAATAATGATGGTTCAAGTGAAGTTTGAAAAAGGAGCCAAAGGAGCTCCACATCATCATTTTCATACCCAAACAACCTATGTAGCAGAAGGTAAATTTGAATTTGAAGTAGATGGAGTAAAGCAAATAGTGGAGAGTGGAGACGGTGTGTATATTGAACCTAACCTAGTCCACAGCGCGATCTGTCTGGAAGCAGGTATGCTCATAGATGTATTTAGTCCGATTAGGGAAGATTTTATGGACGGATCTGGTGTGTCCTATTTTGGTGACAAAGACTAATTGAGATTAATCTATTAAGGAATAACAATGAAAATCAAAGGGCTTAGATGGTGGATAATTGGGCTGGTATGTCTTGCTACTATCATTAACTACATCGACCGTTCTGCCTTGGCCATTATGTGGCCAGACATATCCAAGGACTTGGATATGGATAAAAATGATTACGCGATAATTCTGAACGTCTTCCTAGTTGCTTATGCTGTCGGCCAATCGGTATCGGGGAAAATGTTTGACAAAATAGGTACGAGGGCTGGGTTCGTAATTTCCATAACACTTTGGGGAATCGCCACCTCCATCCACGCATTTGCCAGAGGTGTATTTTCCTTTAGTTTTTTCAGAGTTCTTCTTGGTTTGGGTGAAGCAGGTAACTGGCCAGGTGCGGTGAAAAGCAATGCAGAATGGTTCCCCTCAAAAGAAAGAGCGTTAGCACAAGGGATTTTTAATTCTGGTGCTGCCATGGGATCCATTGTTGCACCTCCGTTGATCGCGGTAGTTTGGCTGGCCATTGGCTGGAAATACACTTTCGTACTCCTTGGTCTTTTGGGAATCTTATGGGTGATTCCTTGGTTAATCATTAACAAAGCTCTTCCGAAGAACCACCCATGGATTACTGATGAAGAGAAGAGTTATATCCTTTCAGGATTGGAGCAAAAACAAGATGAGAATGATAAGCCTGGGCTATCCATGGTTCAGCTTCTTTCTCATAAAGAATCTTGGGCGGTGTTGGCATCTAGATTTTTTATTGAACCAATCTGGTGGCTGTTTGTGGGTTGGATGCCTATT
>JBCCXH010000713.1:0-1880 GCA_039192005.1 Bacteroidota bacterium | reverse complement strand
TTTTTACCAACAGGTCCACCCGGTTGTGTTTATCCGTATCGGTTTCCTGATTGGACTCACTTTCAAGAATTTGCTCGATTTGGATGGTTTGGCCCAACAGTTCCGATAGAAACCCCTCAAGTATGTCAAAGTTTTCTTTATCTCTGAGGATCCTTTTTATGGCCCAATCAAATCGGATCAATTTCTTTGTCATCCCACAAAGTTAGTGGTTTGCCAAAAGATTTTTTCATTCCTCTTTTCCAGGCACGTGGCTTACAGCACTTTGGTGAATAGGGTCTATCTCAGAAGGTCTGCTCCAGGGAGGCCTGCAAGGCGATTGTATGTTAAATTCGGTTTTTGAAAAGAAGCCTATATTCCCCTTCTTTAGAAGGGGCCGCCCTGGCCGGGTTTTGGGGAAGTTTAGACTTAAAATATCTTTTCAAAAGCCAAATTTTCGACATTAAAACATACAAAATACTAACATGTAATTGCCTGGATATGTCTGCCCCAGCAAACAATTCCTGAATCATTCAGGTTATGATCTGCCGTCAATTTGATTTATTTATTTCGGAGTTGTTGAATCTCAATTTCAGAAAGCCCCGTAGCCAAACTAATGTTTTTATCATTAGATCCTTGTTCGATCAAGTTTTTAGCTACTTCTATTTTCACTTTTTCCTCTCTTTTCAGGAGCAGGTCTTCGATGTCTGCATCTTTTGTATGCCGCTCACTGGCAATGTTCATGAGATTTTTTAGGTAGTGTTGATACGCTCTGCGTTCTTTTTCAGACATTCGAAGTTCATCAAGCTTTTCTTTGGCTTGTTGAAGTCCTTTTGCAGAAAAATCTTCCAGCACTTCGCTGTTCTTTAAGAAATAGATCCATTCATCAAGCGCGTTGACAATTTTGTCATTGAACTTGTCCGCTTTAATGATCCAATACTCCGGGAAAATATCCTGAACCTGATTTTTCTTATAGAGTGTTTTTTGTTTGTTGGCAAGCTCTAGCTCATCATGAAAATGGATACCCACAAAGCGATTGGTTCCATGATAAACGTAGTCTTTTCCCTGGCCGAGGTCAAAATACGCGATGGTTACAGAGATGACTTTTTTAATCTTGGCGTACGGGTCTCCTTGTTTGATGTATTGGGTAATGACTTTTGAGGTGCCAAAGAGCATGCGGTGGAAATACCGGGCCGCCGGGCGGTCATACTCTTTACTATTCTGAACTTCAATGATCACCAACTCACCAAGTTGGTTTTTTACCAGAAGGTCAACTCGGTTGTGTTTATCTGTATCGGTTTCCTGATTGGATTCACTTTCAAGAATTTGCTCGATCTGGATGGTTTGGCCCAATAGTTCGGATAGAAACCCTTCCAGTATGTCAAAGTTTTCCTTATCCCTAAGGATCCTTTTTATGGCCCAATCAAATCGGATCAATTTCTTCGTCATAGCACAAAGTTAGTGGTTTACAAAAAAGAGTTTTCCATTCCCACTTCCCAGGCACGTGACTTACAGAACATGGGTGAGTGGATAGGTCTATCTCAGAAGGTCTGCTCCGGGGAAGCCTGCCCCAGTAGAACTGCCCTAATAAACAATTCCTGAATCATTCAGGTTATGCTCTGCCGTCAATTTGGGTTATTTATTTCTTTTCGGAGTTGTTGAATCTCAATTTCGGAAAGCCCTGTAGCCAAACTAATGGTTTTGTCATCAAATCCCTGTTCGATTAAATTTTTAGCTACTTCCACTTTCCCTTCCACTTTCCCTTCTATTTTTCCTTTTTCCTCCCTTTTCAGGAGCAGGTCTTCGATGTCTGCATCTTTTGTATGCCGCTCACTGGCAATGTTCATGAGATTTTTTAGGTAGTGTTGATACGCTCTGCGTTCTTTTTCAGACATTCGAAGTTC
>JBCCXH010000712.1:0-1899 GCA_039192005.1 Bacteroidota bacterium | reverse complement strand
TGAATATTTAATTGAATGGAAGGAGGGTATTCACAGTATTAAATTTGTTGGCTTTGCCCGGATAGATCAATATGATCGGCGTAGAACGCACGGAGACATCCGTGAATTATATTGGCAGACATACAACGATGATGTTGATTTTTCTTTAGGCTTTAATAAGGTTTTCTGGGGAAAGACAGAATCCGTTCATCTGGTTGACATTATCAACCAAACAGATGCTGTTGAAAGCTTTGATGGCGAAGCCAAACTCGGTGAGTTTATGGCTCAACTGACGTTTCCTACAAGTCTTGGAACGATGGAGATTTTTTACCTGCCATTGTTTCGAAAGCGTGTGTTTGCCGGGAGGAAAGGACGGTTAAGGCCAGGGGATGAAAGTGATATGGTGATTGATAGTAGAGATTTTGGTTTTCAGGCAAATGATGGAAGATGGAGCCCGTCCGTAGCGGCAAGATTATCCAATTACGTAGGAGCCTTGGATTTCGGCATTTCTTATTTTCATGGTACAGGGAGAGAACCAATTATCACTGATTTCTCCACCTTTAACTCTGTCTATGGACTGATAAACCAAGTTGGAGTTGAACTTCAGGTTACTACAGGATCTCTTCTTGTTAAATTGGAATCCATCTATCGAGCGAATAGATTTCAGGATGTATTCGCCTTGGCCGGAGGTATTGAGTACACATTTGGAAATGTTGGCGGATCAGGACTGGATATTGGTATCTTAAGTGAATACCTGTACGATGATAGGGATGAACTAGCCCTTAATGGCCTGCAAAGTGATGTATTCGGTGGTATTAGGCTAGGTCTCAACGATGTGAAAGACACGCAGGTTTTAATGGGAGCGATCTTCGATGTAAACAGAACGACCGATCTCTACTTTATTGAATCTAGTAGGAGGATCGGTTCTTCATGGAAAGGAGTACTGGAAGCCAGAATCTTTCAAAATGTGGACCCATCGGAATTTACCTATTTCATCAGAGACGACAGTTTCCTTCAGGCTGCTATTACAAAATACTTCTGATCACAAAATGAGGTATCCCAAAAGGTGCTCATTGGCAAAAGTGATAAAAGCTGTGACAAGAGGTATTGCAAAGACATCTGTATCCATCGAAGCTTTTGGAGAATGTAGAAGCTTTTGGGAGTAAGGAACGGTATTCAAACCACGATGATGGATCGGAAAGTGACGAATGCTTTTCGCTTTTCATTTCCCATGGAATTCCTCTCAGTAGCGCGCGTTTGAACGCAGTGATTCAAACACTACTTAGGCAGAAGTCGCAAGGGAAGTTGATACTAAAAAGAAAAACTAGAATCCTTTGCAAAACTGGGTTTTTGGTTCAAATCGAGGCTTTCGGAATTTCAAAAACATCGTTTACTGGTCGTAAATGAGGCTTTTGAAATTTTGAGTAATGAAGCGTTGGGCCAAAAGAAGGGTTTTTCAAAGGATTCAACGGGCCAAAAGAAACTCACACTGTCACGGTTGAAGATCGAATCCTGGATCAAGAGCCATCGGCATGTCGGATTGAAAGGACTACTAGCCAGCATCAACGTAGTGAAGCGTCAACTATGTAAGTAGTTGAACCGTCGAGGCGGTAAATCTATCTGGGACTGGGAGAAATAGGTCCAACTCATCGTAGAATGGCTACCTCTTGAAAACCAAAAATCTATCGCAGCTATAAAAAAGCGAAACCGATTTGAGAGGAATCGTAGGCGAGACAGCTGCTGATACGGGTCTGTGAGCGAGAAGGTAACGACTTGCTTTTAGAGGCAATATTTTCACGAAGAGGACGTCTGGATCCCTAACCTAGAGATGGAAAGCACCGGATATCATGTCTTTGCAAAACTACTGGGTCATGAAGTTGTAAGTCTCAACGCGATCCTGGCCAATCGCGTGAAAGGGTA
>JBCCXH010000711.1:0-1909 GCA_039192005.1 Bacteroidota bacterium | reverse complement strand
CCGCATTCTTCAAACCGGTCTCCTTTTTTTTGAAATCCAAACTTTGCGTAAAGAGGCACCGCATCTAACTGTGAGTGCATGTAGAGGTAAGTTCCTTTTTCCGTGTTTCCAGAGATATTATCCAGAACAGTTTGTACAATTTTGGTCCCAATTCCTTTTCCTCTCAGATTTTCTTTCACCGTGAATCTTTCCAGTTTTATTCCCTTATCAGTTTGCCTCCACCTGGCAGAACCAATCGGTTCATCGTTCTCATCCAAAGCCACAAAGTGATGGGATACCTCTTCGTATTGATCAAATTCTTCTTCTGCCGATACCTTTTGTTCCACTACAAACACTTCTTCACGAATAGCAAATGATTTTTCTTTTTCTACTTCAGTCTGCGCTTTGATTACCCTGTAAGTCATGTTCCTTGTATGCTTTGATGATTGCTTTGACAAGTTTGTGTCTCACCACATCCTTATCGTCCAGTTCTACAAAACCGATCCCTCTTACGTCTTTCAGGATTTTTATGGCTTCAATCAAACCCGATACTTGTTTTCGGGGTAAGTCAATCTGTGAGCGGTCGCCTGTTACGATCACTTTTGAATCCGGTCCCATTCGGGTAAGGAACATTTTGATTTGCATGGGGGTAGTATTCTGAGCTTCATCCAGGAGAACATAGGCATCATTCAACGTTCTTCCTCTCATATAGGCGAGTGGAGCGATCTCAACCATGCCGTTTTCTTTATAAAATCTCAACTTTTCAGAAGGAATCATATCGCCTAGTGCGTCGTAAATAGGTCGTAGATAAGGATCAATTTTTTCTTTCAGGTCGCCGGGTAAAAATCCGAGATTCTCGCCTGCTTCTACAGCAGGACGTGTGATGATAATTTTTTTGACTTCTTTGTTTTTTAAAGCCCGGACTGCCAGTGCTACGGAGATGTATGTTTTACCTGTTCCTGCGGGTCCAATGGCAAATACCAGATCATTTTTCTCCACCATTTCCACTAATTTTTTTTGATTGGCAGTTTTAGGGGCAATTCGGATCCCTCTGGTTCCATGAACCAATACGTTACTATGCCCCTTTCTACTAATGGTATCCTCTTCATTGGTGACAAAATCTTTTACATTCTCGTTGGTCACTTTTCCATACTCATGATAGTGGGAGAGGAGAGAATTCAGAATTTCGTTGATTTTTAAGATTTGGGGGGCAGATCCTTTAATTTGAATCTCATTTCCGCGGCTTACGATTTTGCTGTTAGGAAAAGCGATGGCCAACGTCTTTATATTTTGATTTTCAACTCCCAGAAAATCCACGAGTGAAACATTTTCCAGTTTAATGACTTTTTCGAGCAATAGATTTTAATAATAAAGTACTTCAGAGCGAACTCAGGAAGTATTTGTTTTAAAATAATTTTGTCTCATCTTCATCCCGAACCATAAAATCTCATCCTGTGAGTTCATTCTCCGGGAAGTAAAATTTATACTTTTGTTTATACAAATGTAAACGCTTCTGCATCAAAATGGCGGTCATCACCTTCATGTCCGATTTTGGAACCACCGATCACTACGTTGCGGCGGTAAAAGCTGCGATCTTATCCAGTGACCCCGAGCAAGTGATTGTAGATATCACGCACGATATCAAACCTTTTGATATCGCGCATGCTGCCTATGTGTTAAAGCATGTTTATTTGGATTTTCCGGAGAAAACGGTTCACTTAGTAGCCGTTGATACCATGCGACAAAAGTCTCTTCCCGTAGCCCTTATGCTTGAAGACCATTACTTTGTGGGTTTTGATTCGGGTTTATTTAGCCTTATTTCGGATATGAAAGCGAAAACAATTAGAAGGCTAACCCATGATGTATCCACCTTTCCGGCAAAAAAGGAATTAACAAAAGCAGCATTAGCGTTGGCTCAGGGTGAATCGAT
>JBCCXH010000710.1:0-1925 GCA_039192005.1 Bacteroidota bacterium | reverse complement strand
TTATATAATAAATCTATTGTAAGCGTACTTTTATGATTTTTGGTCACGCTTGTTCTGTTCACGTACACGCACTCGTACTAGGTTATGATCGAGCATAAGTTCATCCGTATTGTCAACGTTAAAGGCTATCCAAAATCATTTTCGAGGATGAGTAAGTGAACGTATTCGTGACACCAAAACTACCACTTACTTTTTATTACGCTCAATAATTCCGGGTGTACTGCTCCTCCGCTAACCATTTCTCTTCCAAATAAGAAATCATCTCCCCCTTTAAAATCAGTGACGGTTCCGCCGGCCTCTTTGACCAGAATCACCCCAGCTGCAATGTCCCATGGCTTCAGGTTGTATTCAAAATACCCTCCGTACCGTCCACAAGCGACGTAAGCCATGTCCGAAGCCGCGCTTCCCATCCTTCTCAACCCATGACTGTTACTCATCAATTCATTGAGGATGGCCAGGTAGTCATCAATTTTTCCAAAATTATGCACTGGAAATCCTGTAGCAAACAGGCAGTCGTCAATTGCTACTTCTTCCGACACATATATCCGTTCTTCGTTGAGATAGGCTCCTCCTCTTTTCCAGGCTTTAAAACACTCATCCTGAGCTACCTCATATACCACTCCACTCACTACCTCGCTTTCATACATCAACCCGATGCTAACACAATAATTGGGAATGCCATGAATGAAATTCGTAGTCCCATCAAGAGGATCGATAACCCACGTATATTCCTTCGTTTCCTGAACCGTGGTTTGCTCTTCGGTAATGAAACCTGCTTCCGGCAATAAGTCCGAAAGCTTCTTGACCAGCATTTTTTCTGTCTCCTTATCAACGTAGGAAACCAGGTCGCTTTTCCCTTTGAGTTCGATGTCCTCCTTTTTGAATTTCCTACGCTCCTCACGCATAAAAGCCCCTGCTTCTTTTGCGATAGGTATCAGGTGATTGGTTGTTTGCTCTAAATTCATTTTGATCCTTGTAAAACAATGACATATTCGCCTTTGATGGTCGCCTTTGATTTGAAATGTGCTAATACCTCATCCAGGCTTCCGGTGACCGTTTCTTCAAATTTTTTAGTCAACTCCCTGGAGATGGATAGTTGACGAGGACCGAGGCATTCCAGAAATTGCTCAAGCGTTTTAATTAAACGGTGGGGAGACTCATAAAATACCGTCGTTCTGGTTTCATCTTTCAATGCTGCGATCCGTGTTTGTCTCCCTTTCTTATGAGGCAGAAACCCTTCGAACAAAAACTTTTCTGTTGGAAAGCCAGATTTGATTAATGCCGGAATAAACGCGGTAGGCCCCGGTAACACTTCCACCGCAAGGTCATGATGTAATGCTTCTCTTACCAACAAAAAACCGGGATCTGATATACCCGGAGTGCCGGCATCAGATATCTGTGCAATGGATAGCCCACCTTGCATCTTTGTGATAATTTCCGTTAACCGCTTATGTTCATTATGCGCATGAAAGCTTTGTGTAGGCGTGGCAATGTCGTAATGCTTCAACAGCACACCGGAAGTACGTGTATCTTCCGCTAAAATTAAGTCCACGTTTTTAAGTACCTCAACCGAACGATAGGTGATATCTCCCAAATTACCAATAGGAGTAGCAACAACAAAAAGCTTTCCTGGTTCCTGTTGAAGACTCATTCAATAACCGGAATAAAACCTTTCGACATGTTTTGAGAGTTTAGCTCCTAATGATTCACTAATCAGGTCATAAAAATACTCCGGGGAGGGAGCCGGTGGTTCGCTAATGTTGGTCAATTCATATTCTTCTTTGGTCAGTGCTCGTTTATCTCCATTGAAAGATGCCCAGATTGTACTCCATTTTTGATCCATGGGGTACGTTTTCACAGAAAGCGTTTCGCCTGTTGAGAGGTCCGATATTTTTATAGATCCTTTTCCTTCCGCGTCCATCCTT
>JBCCXH010000709.1:0-1931 GCA_039192005.1 Bacteroidota bacterium | reverse complement strand
TTTTATCAGTGGCAACTATTTAAATGAGGGTTAATTACCTTGTCTTAAAAGGATATCATTACTTTTTATGTTATTTCATTAAACATTCTTGTTATAAGATGCATTTACGTTCATCCTATGACTTATCGTAAGATCATTCATATTGACATGGATGCCTTCTATGCATCTGTGGAGCAGCTGGACGACCCGTCATTAAAAGGGCATCCGGTGGCGGTTGGAGGCAATTCCAAAAGAGGTGTCGTAGCAGCAGCAAGTTATGAAGCGCGAAAGTACGGGGTAAGGTCTGCCATGCCTTCGGCATTAGCTGCAAAGAAGTGTCCAAATCTCATTTTTGTCAAACCCAGATTTCCAAGGTATAAAGAGCTTTCACAACAAATTCGACAGGTCTTTTTTGAATACACCGACCTGGTGGAGCCGCTCTCTTTGGATGAAGCCTATCTGGACGTTACCGAAAATAAAATTGGGCTCAATTCTGCCACTTTGATCGCTGAAGAGATTAAAATCAAAATCAGAGAGCGCACCGGACTTATTGCTTCTGCAGGCGTTTCCTACAACAAGTTCCTGGCGAAAACGGCTTCGGACATCGACAAACCAGACGGGCTTTACGTCATCTTACCTGAAGACGCGGAAGATTTTGTCGCTAAACTCCCGGTGCATCGTTTTCACGGGATAGGAAAAGTGACCGCAGAGAAAATGGTGAAAGCGGGAATATTTACCGGAAAGGATTTGAGGAAGAAAACAAAAGAAGACCTGATATTGAGGTTTGGAAAATCCGGCAGCTACTATTATAACATTTCAAGGGCGATTGACTCCCGGAGTGTCCATTCTACAAGAGAGACCAAATCCATCAGTGCGGAGCGGACTTTTGAAGATAATTTGTACGAGCTGGCAGAGATTAATCAACAACTCGACCGGATCGCTCGCATTTCCTTTGAACGGTACCAACGCAATAAAGAAGTGGGTCGTACGCTTACTATTAAATTAAAATATGCCAATTTCAAACAGGTTACCAGAAGCAAGACCATCGAGGAAGGCATCATACGAGAGGACGATTACGTCGAGCATGCGTTGCTTCTGATGCATGACGAGCTGTTAAGAGAAGAAGGCATCCGGTTAATAGGCGTAGGCATATCAAACTTCAAAAAGGAAGAGCCTCCTAAAGAAACCTCACAACTTACATTGGATTTTTAAACGAGTGGTTTTATCGCCTTGGATCATTTCTTCCTACTCGTGGAATGTCAATCCTTTTACCATTGTTGGTATTTCTCACCAACAAGCTTTTTGTCGTTTGAGTTATGGGCATCAAACCAAGAACGGCGAGAAAAAAGATCTATCCCACATTATTAGTCTCACTCTGGATTTGGATTAGGCCTAGCTTCGGTTGATAAACCTACCTAGCGGTAGGTAAACCTGCCCCAATGGAATTGCACCAGTGGAATTGCCCCAATAAAAGAGTCCCGAATCTTTCGGGCTATGACTTTACAGACCTTTTCCAGTAAATCTTGTATTCGTTTGTAGGCAAAAACCAAGGAGAGAGATAACCCGATTCGTAAGGACACGAAATAAGTCGGGATCGTGCCATTACGGTTTCTTCTTAGGATCTTGACGGCTGTCGAAAAATGTCAGTAGGCTGATGTGATCTTTATTAATTCGATAGAAAATTCTGGTCTGCTTAGTGATTTGAAAACCTCGAATATTCTTTTCACGAACCTCCAAAGTTCCCAGTTCAGGAAATCGTTCCAGTAATTCCAGAAAATCAAATACCTTATTTCTGAATTTCGTAGAAGTCTGCTCACCAAATTCAGTTAAAATGTACGTGTTAATTTCCTGGAATCTTAATTGGGACTTCTTTGTCCAAAAAATTCTCACTTGAACTTGCGAAGAACTTCAGAATGGGAAGTTAGGTTGTTCGGATCTTCGGTTTCTTGATA
>JBCCXH010000708.1:0-1952 GCA_039192005.1 Bacteroidota bacterium | reverse complement strand
AGATCTTAACCTCATTTTCCAATGTTTTAAAATTAATTTTTCATGCAATGGTATGAATTGACTTAAACCATTTATTTTGCTATGAAAATGGTCTTGCTGCTGTTGTTATGGATACTAATGATATTGAACGTCACTGGAACGACTTTCAAAAAGGAGATGAAAGTGCTTTTCGGATTGTAGTAGAATACTACAATAAAAGGCTCTTTTATTTTATCAAGGGTAGGGTTGGGGATACAGAAAATGCCCGTGAGTTGGTCTCCAAACTATGGGAAAGGCTGCTGAAGAGTAAATCAAAAGAAATCGACAACCTAAATGCATACCTCTTCAGGATTGCAAAAAATCTAATTTTAGATGAATACCGGATAAAGAAGAAAGCACTTAGTTTTGAGACAATTGATGATTTTTCGGGAAAACTGGGAGCTTCTGACGTCCATACTTATGATGAAGAGGAATTGGAGGAGCAATTGAAAGAAGTACTAACATCTCAGGAATACCTCATCATTCAATTGATGGTGGAAGGGTACGGGTACAAGGAGATTGCCGATAAAATCGGTGCGAGCAGTAGTACGGTGGCCAATAAATTAACAATGATCAGGCAAAAGCTGGCACCCTGGCTTTTAAAATGGAAGGGAAAGTAACATGAGTCAGGAAAAAGAATATTGGGATTTGCTGGAAGATTATGCTTCTGAAAAACTTGATGCAGACGTGCGCATTGCCGTTGATGAATGGCTTTCAAAAAATGAAGACGCACGAACTACCTTAGTAGGAATTGAAAGTTTGATGGAAGAGCTTACAGATCAGCAGGAAATGGATCGGTTTCACCAACACCTGGTTGATGAAATAATCAGTGATCATGCAAAAGAGAAACAGGGTAGAACCGCATCAATCAAGTGGTACTGGGTAGCGGCTTCATTATTGGTGATGGTCACAGGTATTTCTTATTTCTCCCGGGATGGAAATGATACGATTGAGAAAAAACTAAGTTTGTACCTATCCGATCCTTATGACCTGTCGGATCAGGTCAGGTCCAATACGTCTTCTTCCAGTTCATGGAAAGATGCCTATAAAAATTTCGATTTTGAAAGGGTCATTGCCTTATTATCAAAAGAGGCCCCCCTCATGCCTTTTGAAAAGCTCTACCTTGGTTTGTCCTACCTCTATACTGGTCAAAGTGAATCTGCAATAGCCATACTTAAGACCCCATTTAACAACCCGTACCTGGACCCACAAAGGAAGTGGTTTCTTTCGCTTACTTATCTTAAAACCGGGCAAAATGAACGAGCCAGGCCTTTGTTAGAGGGGTTAGCTAAGAATCAATCGTTTAAAACTCTGGAGACCAGGGAACTACTTAAGTTGCTTGATCCACCCCTTTCTTCGAACTAATTGGATCATAATCAACAGTGTTACGATGGAAATCATCCAAAAAATAAGGCGGTCATATTTCCTTTCGGAGGTAAATACGATCGGGCTATCATCTCCTATGAGGACAAACCCTGCCCAGTAATAAGGGTGTCGTTTGAGCGGATCTTCCTGATTGTCCAGATAGGTAAGTTTGGCATTTCGTAGCGCCTCACTTTTTCGCTGGCCTTTTTTTAGGTTCCGATAAAATTCAATGACAATGTCCGGGGTCGTTTCATCGGGGATTTTCCATTGAGTCATAACGACAGACTTAGCTCCGGCATAAAGGAAGGAGTAGGCGAGGCTATTGGGGCCCTCTCCATACGTTAAGTTTCCAAATCCTGTATTACACGCACTCAAGAAAACCATTTTGATTCCATTGGCATTCAGACTTGCAATTTCGGATAAACTTAAAAAACCATTATTCAATGAATCAGTCTTGTCAGCGTCAAAAACTATTCCTACGTTGTCTGTGTATATACTGTCGGAAAATGCATGTGTAGCAACATGCACGATACTGAAGTCAGAGAAGTTTTTTTTGTAAAAACTTTTTT
>JBCCXH010000707.1:0-1960 GCA_039192005.1 Bacteroidota bacterium | reverse complement strand
GTTGGAAATGAGTCCTTATGATTTAACAAAAGCAAGAATTACGTATAGATACTGATACGATGAAAGTAAGAGCATCCATAAAGAAAAGAAGTGCCGAATGCAAGATAGTTCGCAGAAAGGGCAGATTGTATGTAATCAACAAAAAGAATCCTAGATTTAAACAAAGACAAGGGTAATTATGGCAAGAATTGCAGGAGTAGACATACCAAAGCAGAAACGGGGCATTATTTCTCTCACCTATATCTATGGTGTGGGGAAAAGCAGAGCCAAAGAAATTTTGGAAAAGGCCCAAGTAAGTGAGGATACCAAAGTTTCTGATTGGAACGATGATGAAATTGGTCGAATCAGGGAAGCGGTTTCCAGCTATACAATTGAAGGGGAGCTTCGTTCAGAGACTCAATTGAACATCAAGCGATTGATGGACATTGGTTGCTACCGGGGAATTCGTCACCGATCGGGATTACCATTGAGAGGTCAGCGAACCAAGAACAACTCTAGGACTAGAAAAGGAAAACGTAAAACGGTTGCCAACAAGAAAAAAGCAACGAAATAATAATAGATAGCAGTCATTAGTATTCAGGCGTTAGAAGAATCTGTTTGAAATGTAAAAGTCTAGGATTCCAATAACAAAGAACTAACACCGCGTGCCGCCTAAGCTTTAGCGAAGGTGTGCTAGAAACTAAAAAATATGGCAAAAGCAAATACAAAGTCCACAAAGAAGCGCAAAGTAATCGTAGAATCTACCGGTGAGGCACATGTTGTGGCTTCTTTCAACAACATCATTATCTCTTTGACGAACAAAAAAGGAGATGTAATCTCTTGGTCTTCAGCTGGTAAAATGGGTTTTAGGGGTTCCAAGAAGAACACGCCTTATGCTGCCCAGGTCGCTGCTGAGGATTGTGCAAAAGTAGCTCATGAAGCTGGCCTTAGAAAAGTAAAGGTTTTCGTCAAGGGACCTGGTAATGGTAGGGAATCCGCTATTAGGACCATACATAATTCAGGTATTGAAGTCACCGAAATTGTGGATGTGACCCCGCTACCGCACAACGGTTGCAGACCTCCAAAAAGAAGAAGAGTTTAATTATTTATTTATGAATGGCCTTTTGGCCTTGAAGGTGCAGGAAGATTATCGAAGGATAAGCCTTAATTCATAATCGCACTTTCAAAAAAATTAAAAGATGGCAAGATACACAGGACCAAAAACAAAAATCGCTAGAAAGTTTGGAGAAGCGATTTTCGGGGACGATAAGTCCTTCGAAAAGAAAAATTACCCTCCAGGACAACACGGGAACAACAGACGCCGTGGTAAGAAATCAGAATATGCAATCCAGTTGATGGAAAAGCAAAAAGCAAAATATACCTATGGTATTTTGGAGCGTCAGTTTAGAAATCTGTTTACAGAAGCAAAAAGACGTGACGGAGTGACCGGTGAGGTGTTGTTGCAATTGTGCGAATCCCGTTTGGACAACGTCGTCTACAGAATGGGGATTTCTCCATCAAGACGTGGAGCCCGACAATTGGTTTCCCACCGGCACATTACCGTAAACGGCGAAATCGTAAATATACCTTCCTACTCACTCAGAGCTGGTGATGTTGTCGGTGTTCGCGAAAAATCGAAATCTGTCCAAGCAATTCAAGATTCGTTGGCAGCCAATAGTAGTGTTTACGAATGGATTACCTGGAACTCTGATAAAAAGGAAGGTACTTTTGTAACTGTTCCCGAAAGACTTCAGATTCCTGAAAATATCAAAGAGCAGTTAATAGTCGAGTTATACTCTAAATAAAATCAACATTAATCCAATATGGCATTACTTAATTTTCAGAAGCCCGATAAAGTTATAATGATAGATTCAACAGATTTCGAAGGGAAATTTGAATTTCGCCCTTTGGAACCTGGTTATGGATTAACAGTTGGAAATGCGTTGAGAAGAGTTCTTCTTTCCTCTTTGGAAGGTTTTGC
>JBCCXH010000706.1:0-1964 GCA_039192005.1 Bacteroidota bacterium | reverse complement strand
TGGTTTTAACTAAACGACGTCTACACTAATAACCATTTTAATACGCCTACCATGAGCATAAACGCTTACAATAGAGACGCAAGCCACTATTCCGAATTTCAACCAGACACCCGATATGCCAAATGCGGGGATATCAACATTGCCTATCAGGTTTTCGGTTCTGGTCCGGTAGACCTGATCTATATTCCCGGTTGGATCTCCAACATTGACTTCATGTGGCAGTGTCCTGAAATGGTCCAGTTCTTATTGGAACTTGGAAAAATGGCGCGTGTCATTCTTTTTGATAAACGAGGGACCGGTCTGTCGGATCGTGTCGTAGAAATCGCGACACTGGAAGATCGAATGAACGACATTCGTACGGTAATGGATGCTGCGGGTTCTGAACGAGCCGTGCTATTTGGACACTCGGAAGGGGGAAGTGTGTCCGCACTGTTTGCTGCCACCTATCCTAACAGAGTCGTTTCCTTAATGATGTTTGGAGCATTTGCCAAGCGCAAGTACGCAAGTGATTATCCGTGGGCACCAACAGCGGAAGAACGTCAAAAAGTATATCACCTGATTGAAAACAATTGGGGCAGTTCGGAAATGCAACTGGAAAAACTTGCTCCTTCCAAGGCCAATGATCCGCTATTTATGAGCTGGCTGGCAGATTACTTCAGGTCAGGTGCCAGTCCAAGTGCTGCTCTGCTATTGACGAAAATGAATACGGAAGTGGACATTGTAGGCATCCTGAATTCCATAAACGTACCGACGCTCATTATGCAACGCAAACACGACGTCGATGTTCAGATGGAAGAAGCAGCTTTTTTAGCGGAACGAATCAGCGGAGCTCAGCTGACGACGTTTGAAGGAGAAGATCACCTGTTTTGGGTAGGAAATACTGAAGAAATCCTTCATGAAATGAGGAGTTTTATCGCCAGGCACGATACGAACCGAACCTATGAAAAGCAACTGTGCCCTGTGATGGTGGTACGTCGTCCAAAAACAGAAAACTTAGTTTATGATGCCACAGCTACCGAACACCTGATGCGGATCATAGAAAGGTCTGGCGGACGTTTGATGTTGGAAAAAGAGACCCTGGTTGTCATTTTTGATGGCTTGATCAAAGCGGTTGGCTGCGGAATGGAATTGATCAATTGTACGCGTAAGGAAAGAAAACCGGAGGTGGGCGTAGGCATACACATGATGGAGCTAGGCGAAAGTGATGTTGATGTCATCCCGAAAGAAATGGACGCATTCTTTCATCGCTTTGTAGCGAAGATCCTCCCTTCTGAGATCATCCTTACCCAACCCACCAGAAGGTTACTATCAGGGGCAGGTTTTGAATACGACCAAAAGGAGGAATTGGCTTGCACAGACCCGGAGGGCAGTCCTCTTACCTTTTTCACCCTGACCATGAAAGAGGTTGCGCTTCCACCTGAAGTTGAAGAAGATTCTCTAAAAGCACCGTTTGCGCCAGCCGACCATCCATTTATTGAACAGCTAACGGACTACATCAACCAACACATGAGCGAAAGCATCAGTGTCGATGATTTGTGCAAAGCACTGGGTGTAAGTGGCCGCCAATTGCAACGAAAACTAAAAATGCTTACCAAACAGTCTCCTTGTTACTTTATCCGGTCGATAAAGCTCAATCATGCAAAGGAACTGATGCTTTCCACTCAACTAAATGTGTCCGAAATTTCTTTTAAAACAGGTTTTTCCAGCCCCTCCTATTTTTCCAGAAAGTTTAAAGAGGCATTTGGCGTCAGTCCTTCAGCATTCATAAACGAAGGTAAAACTTCTTTTTTTTTAAATCAGGCGACATACCGTCCATCACTGAAACCAACTTACTACTCGACAATGAATGCTTCCATGATGGTTAACCTGAAAAATTCAGGTGTTATTCATTGAGAATATGTAATGCTCTGACTATGAGCCGCAATGGAATTGGTAATTGATTTTTGTTTCATTCAAAATCGTTC
>JBCCXH010000705.1:0-1966 GCA_039192005.1 Bacteroidota bacterium | reverse complement strand
GTCTTACATTGATCCCTGGTTTATCACAGAAAATTTTGAACAGAAAAAGTTTGTTTTTGATGAAAAAGGCAAAGCCATTGTTTCTGAAATTGACTCGATCAGGCAGCTATCAAAAGGTCTGATATGCTATGACGACGGTCTGTCAGGTTTCATCAATACCAAAGGGAAGATTGCCTATCATCTATCCTACAAAGATTTTAACGATTTCGGCGGAGCAGTCAAGCCGGTCGAATTTGATCGGTGGGAGGTCTACAAAGGTGCTAATAAAGTGAATGAATGGTCATGCGACTCGCTTGTTCAAAAAAATGGATTTTGGATTAAATACCTAAATGGAGCCCAGCACATCATGCTTCAGGAAGGGAAGGAATTAAAAGAACATGAATTAATCGGGATCAATGAAGGTCAGGTGATCGTAAAACACACGGTATCTGGTAGGTGGTCGGTGAGGAATTCTGACGGAGAGGTCATATTTGAAGGTTACGACGAAATCGTTTCCAAAGGAAAATTTTATTTCGCCAAAAGGGAAGAAAAGTGGGACCTCTATAACAAGTTTGGCCGGAAGATCAACGAGTATCCTTTAGAAGAAATTAGGCAAGGCGTACCCAATTACTTCATTGCAAAACGAAACGGGTTTTGGGGCATTATTGACTTTGACGGAGAGGTATTTATTGAATTCAAATACGATGCGATCAACCTGGTATCCCAGGAACTTTATACGGTACAGTTTTTCAATAAATGGGGCATTATGAACAAGTATGGAAATTGGATGATTCAGCCCAATTTCCAGGCACTGGAAGTACATGATCGCCTCGCCATAGGATCAAGAGGTGCCTTACGGTCTTTCTTCTTTGATGGGGCACTTTTTGCCAATCTCACGTATTCCATTGTAGACATCATTGAAGGCGTTCCGGTTTTGGAAGACTCCGGAAAGTACGGATTGATCAACCCGACAAACTCCATGCTTTACCGTCCGACTTTCGATACGGTCATGGTCCGGGGTGAGCTTCTGCATTTTTATAAAGACAGTGCGATTATGCTCATGCATAGAGACGGGATCATGAAAGTGGGCTTCGAAGAAGGATTTCAGGGATTTGGAGAATATAGCTATGGTCATGTGTCTGTAAAACGAAACGGGAAATGGGGGTTTGTAGATAGGCAAAGTCGGCTCAGAATAGCCAACAGATACGATGATGTACGTCCCTTTAGCCAGGGGTTTGCACCTGTCAAACTAAAAGGTAAGTGGGGGTTTATCGATACGAAAGAAAATCTGATGGTACAGCCCTTTTATGACGATGTAGCACCCTTCCACGACGGGCTATCCGTTTTTAAAACCGATGCAGGCATTGGGCTGGTAGATGCACATGGCAAAGAAAGACTTTCAGGTTGGAGTCGCATCGACCGGTTGGCAACAGGTAATTATTTAGTGGTAGACAATGAGGGTAAGGTCGGTTTGGTCGATAAAAATGGCAGTTTCATTTTAAGACCGGACTTTACTTGGCTGGATGATTTAGAAAATAAGATCATCGTAAAAAAGAATCAGAAAATGGGTGCGCTGGATTATCAGGGAAATCAGTTGATAAAAATTGAATATTCAGAGGTTAAAAAAACCGATAACTTCCTGGTGGCCAAAAAATAAGATGCTTTAGCCACAAATTTTGTTTAATTTGGGTACGTAACTAATCCTATGGATCCAAATCGTTTACTAGAGTCGATAAACCAGAACATCAACGAGGGGATTTACCGTGGTAATAGTGATGGTATCATCTATGTAAATAAGGCCTTTGCCAAAATGTTTGGCTACGAAGACGAGGCGGAATTTTACAAGCACCAGCCGTTAATCATCAATAAAAACTCAACATCAGACAAGCGGGCGTTTTCCTTTTTCGAAAATTCGAAAATTGTAGATAACCAGAAGGTGACCCTGGTGAAAAAGAATGGAGAGGAGTTTACCGGCCTGATAAGTAGT
>JBCCXH010000704.1:0-1971 GCA_039192005.1 Bacteroidota bacterium | reverse complement strand
GACAAAAAAGGCTCCTTCGCCCTTCCCCTGACTTTCCAGGCTTACCGTACTGCCAACCATTTCCAATGAACCTTTCGGTTCCAATAGCTCAAGTCGAACGTCCACAAGATCGTTTGTTTTATTGACCATGCTTAATTGGTACAGGTTCGTGAGGTCACCGTTGGCCCTTTTCTGAAAAAGCATCCCTGGTGTTCGCACGATGGTGGTTTCAAAATCGGTTCGAAGGAGCAGCAGCGTAACCAATACTCCAAAAAGGAGGGTCAGAACGGTGGAGTATGCCTTCATGCGCACATTGAATTCGAATGGTTTCTTATCTGCGATATTTTGCTCAGAAGCATACCTAACCAAACCCCTCGGTTTCCCGATTTTATCCATGATGGAATCGCAGGCATCAATGCAAGCAGTGCAATTGACACATTCTAACTGAGTGCCATTTCTGATGTCAATGCCCGTTGGACAAACGTATACACACTGTTTACAGTCAATACAGTCTCCATAACCTTGCATTCCCCGATCCTCATTCTTCCTGAACTTAGCTCGCTCTTCACCTCTCTGATGATCATAGGCCACCACGATACTTTGACGATCCAGCAACACGCCTTGCAGTCGTCCATAGGGACAAATAGTTGTGCAAACCTGCTCACGCATTTTGCTGAATACCCCGTAGAACAAACCTGTAAAAACCAACATCGCCATAAATCCGCCGACGTTCTGTTCGGGACCCTCACTGATCAATTTCCAAAGTCCATCCAAGCCAAGTAGGTAGGCCATAAAGGTGTGCATAATCAAAGCACTGATGCAGATAAAGATCACATGTTTCAATCCTTTCTTCCTGATTTTATCGGCATTCCAGGGCTGCTTATCCAATTTCTTCTGTGCCATGTAGTCCCCTTCAATCCAGTACTCAATTCTGCGAAATACCCCTTCCATGAAGATCGTTTGTGGACAGACCCAACCACAGAAAATTCGACCAAAAACCACCGTAAAGAGAATGACAAATACAATGGAGGTTATGAAGCCAATCACGAACAGAAAGAAATCCTGCGGCCAAAAAACCTGGCCCAGTATGATAAATTTTCGTTCAAAAAAGTTGAATAACAGTAGTGGTTGTCCTCCTATCTTGATGAATGGAGCACCCAGAAGGAAAGCCAACAAGATATAGCTAACCAGAGCCCGATAGTTAGTCAGCTTCCCCTTAGGTTTTTTGGGGTACAACCAAATGCGCTTTCCTTTTTCATCAACTGTAGAGAGATGATCCCGAAATGTTTCCTCGGCTTTACTTTGTTCTTTGTAAATGTCCAGCACCTCAGCCATCCTCGTTCAACTATTATTTATAATCCTCTAGCAAGGAGATCTCATCTTCAACCAAATTCGCTTCAGTCGAAGCTTCGTCTTCCGAACCTTCCCCTGATGTACTTTCCTCACTTCGCTCAAATACTTCACCTTGAGGCTCTTTTGGATTGGCAGGGCTCGTGCCTTCCATCATGTAAATGTAGCTGGCGACTTGCTGCATTTTTTTGGGAGACAATTGTGATTCCCACGAGATCATTCCTTTGGACGGCACCCCGTACTTAATGGTCTTAAAAATGGAAGGCATATCCCCACCGTGCAACCAGTATTGGTCAGTAAAATTGGGCCCTACTCCCCCACCTCCATCTGCTGCGTGACACACTGAGCAGTTTTGCTCGTAGATCGCCTGCCCCGCTGCAATATCGGCAGAAGCATCCGCGAGCGTCACGTTATTTTCGTCAATCAAATTATCTAAAGACGCCAGGTACAGTTCCACATCCTCGCGCGCACTTTGCATATCAGCCTGAAACTCTTCCGCCTGCGTAGGCATATCCAGAAAATAGAACCTGAATAGGTAAATCGCACCAAAACCGATGGTTCCATAGAATCCATATAGCCACCATGGCGGTAGTCGGTCGTCACCAGTCATGAATATGACGGTATCAAAGAACTAGACAACCG
>JBCCXH010000703.1:0-1983 GCA_039192005.1 Bacteroidota bacterium | reverse complement strand
CCCCTTCATCCTCAAACTTATAGCTTAAGATAAAGCCTTGGTCAAATAGAATCTTGGTCATCTCCCTTTTCAAGTTGGAAGCAGGAATGTTCACCACCCTGTGCCCAGCACGACTGGCATTTCTAATTCTTGTCAGATAATCTGAAATTGGATCTGTTAACATCTTCTGTCTTCTTTACTATTACCAGCTTGCTTTTGTTACCCCAGGAATTAACCCTTTGTTGGCCATTTCACGGAAAGTCACCCTTGAGATACCAAATGTTCTCATGTAACCCCTTGGTCTTCCCGTTAGCTTACATCTGTTGCGCATACGCACAGGGGAAGCGTTCTTTGGAAGTTTTTGTAATGCCTCGTAATCTCCAGCTTCTTTTAAAGCCTTCCTTTTCTCAGCATATTTGGCTACCATTTTTGCCCTTTTACGTTCACGGGCTTTCATCGATTCTTTGGCCATCTTAATTCTTTTTAAAGGGTAATCCCAGTTCGCTCAATAATGATTTTGCTTCCTTATCCGTATCAGCAGAAGTCACAAATGTGATATCCATTCCATTGATTCGGTTGATTTTATCAATATTTATTTCTGGAAAGATAATTTGTTCCGTTACCCCTAAGTTGTAATTGCCACGACCGTCGAAACCTGTGGCCCTTACCCCTTGAAAATCCCTTACTCGAGGTAATGCGGAGGTTATTAATCTATCCAAAAATTCGTACATACGTTCTCCACGTAAAGTCACCTTAGCTCCAATTGGCATTCCTTTTCGCAATTTAAACGAGGCAACGTCTTTTTTGGACATGGTAGCAATGGCCTTTTGACCTGTAATCATGCTCAATTCATCTACGGCATGGTCAATTAGCTTTTTATCAGCAACAGCGGCACCAACGCCACGGCTTACCACAATTTTTTCCAACTTGGGAACTTGCATCACGTTTTTGTACCCAAACTCTTCAGCTAGGGCTTTTACTACGCGTTCCTTGTATTCCTGTTTTAGTCTTGGTATATAGCTCATGACTAGACTATTTCTCCTGTTTTCTTGGAAACTCTAACTTTCTTACCATCTTTCATGGCGTACCCTACTCGAACTGCCTCTCCATTCTCCATTAGGGAAAGGTTGGAAATGTGAATTGGGGCCTCCTTTTCAACAATACCACCCTGAGGATTTTGAGCACTGGGCTTTTCATGTTTTTTGACCACGTTCACCCCTTCAACGATAGCTTTATTCTTTTCGCGGTCCACCTGCATCACCTTGCCCTCGGATCCTTTGTGATCGCCAGCAATAACGGTAACGGTATCTCCAGTTTTTATCTTCAACTTCATCTCAATCTCTATTTAAAGTACTTCAGGGGCTAATGATACAATCTTCATGTGTTGCTTATCGCGCAACTCCCTTGCCACAGGACCAAATACACGGGTGCCCCTCATCTCACCTGTAGGATTCAGAAGCACGCATGCGTTGTCATCAAATCTAATGTAGGATCCATCAGGTCTGCGAACCTCTTTCTTGGTTCGAACAACTACAGCGGTTGATACTGCACCCTTTTTTATAGTTCCATTAGGTGCGGCCTCCTTTACGGTTACCACGATTTTATCGCCTAAAGAAGCATACCTTCTTTTTGTTCCACCGAGTACGCGAATGGTCAGTACCTCCTTGGCACCGGTATTATCCGCAACTTTTAATCTTGATTCCTGTTGTACCATGATTATTTAGCTCTTTCAATGATTTCTACCAACCTCCAGCATTTTGTTTTGCTCAAAGGTCTTGTTTCCATAATTCGTACGGTATCGCCTTCATTGCAATCGTTCTTTTCGTCATGGGCAACATACTTCTTGGTCTTCAAAACGAATTTACCGTACATAGGGTGTTTTACTCGTTTTACCTCAGAAACTACAATGGACTTCTCCATTTTGTTACTGGTAACGACCCCTATTCTTTCCTTTCTTAAATTTCTAACTGTTGTCTCTTCCATAAGGCACAATTCGTTATTCTT
>JBCCXH010000702.1:0-2004 GCA_039192005.1 Bacteroidota bacterium | reverse complement strand
GTTGTATAGAGCCTTAACGATTCTATAAAATCTACATTTTTCAGTAAGTCGTTCTTACCAAATGTGTAGCTCACGCTCAAATTCTTAAGGCGAATGAAGGACCCGTCTTCCAAAAATTGAGAGGACAGCAAGTGCGTACCTGTACGTCGTTTTGGAATATTAGATGGGTTTTCTGGTGTCCACTTATTTTTTTCATCTACGTGTACGGCGTGGAAAGTCTGAGCACCCAGGCTAAGCTGACGTCCTTTGGTGAAGTTGTACACGTCATTTCCCTGTGATCCTAATACCAGGAAGTTTAGCGACAATCCCTTGTAGCTAATGGTCGTATTCCACCCCCAGGTGAAATCGGCATTTCCATCTCCAATTGCTGTGATGTCATCTGTCGTGATGTTGCCATCTCCATTGATATCCCGATATTTTGCGTCTCCTACCTCACGACCAAAACTCGCCGCTTCATCTTCTTCACCCAACTGGTATACGCCTTCAAAAATATATCCTCTAAAGCTGCTAATGGGAAGGCCTACCTCTACCCTGGTGGGATTTACCGGAAAGGTATTGGTGATGTATTCCTGTCCCAATTCAATAGGTGTACCGTCCACCAGTGAAAGCACTTTGTTGTCATTTTTGGAAAAGCTTATGATGGAGTTGATCGAGAAATCATTGGTTTCAATGGGTGTCAGGGATAAGGCCACTTCAAAACCTCTATTTTCCACCTCACCCACATTTCGGTTGATGATATTGGCTCCTAAAAATTCAGAGGAGGTCACAAGAAGTAACAGATCAGAAGTCTTTTTGTAATAGTAGTCTGCGGAAAATGACACCTTGGATGTCCAGAGCCCGACATCAAGTCCCAGGTTGGTTTGTGCGGTTTGTTCCCAGGTAAGATCAGGGCTGGCTCTCCTGTTAGGAGGAGCAAAACCTACCGTAAGCGCCTCTCCTTCAAAGGGATAATTCAGGTTATTGTCCACCAGTGGAATCGGGACAGAAGCAAAAGCACCAATCGCCTGACTTCCGGTAATGCCATGACTGACACGCAGTTTCAAATTATCAATTTGTCGGACGTTTTCCATAAAGGTCTCCTCCGATATTTTCCACGCAAAGGAACCGGAAGGAAAAACACCCCAGGGGTCATTGGGAAACTTACTGGAACCGTCGACTCTTAACGTACCCGTAAGCAAAAACCGGTTTGCAAACGAATAATTGACCCTTCCTGCAAAGGATTGCAACCCCTCGTTTGCAATTGCCGTACCGGTATTTTGAATCGCCCCCAGGCTCAGGTTCTTGTAGGTTGTATTGTCAGAAAAGAATCCACTGGCTGTAGCGATTACCGAATCGCGGGTTATGGCCTGTTGTTCATGAATGGCATCAATCTGTAACCCATGTTGCCCAAATTCTTTCTTATACGTCAGGCGGTTTGTATTTTGGAGTCTGGACACCTCACCGGACCGGACGGTTGCACTTCCTATGGAGTTGACCAGTATGGGGGTATAGTTGTTTTGTGACCTGTTTAACAGTTCCAGCCCTCCGGACACATGGAGTTCCAGCCCTTCGGCAAGGTCATAACTAAAATACCCACTGGCAATTAACTGATCATCAAATCTTTCATTTGTGTTGTTCCGCGCCGTGACCAACGGATTCAAAGCTCCGGTTGCCACGTTTTTCAAACTGGTGAAGTTATATTCCCCGTTCTCATCAAATGCCGAAGTAGCAGGATCAAAAGTTACCGCATTTCCTACATTTGCTCTTGCTCCGACCCTTTCTTCATAGCTGCCGTAAATATTAAAGCCCAACCCAAGCTTTTTAGTAGGGTTCGCGTTTAGTTTGGCCCGAATAGCATACCGATCGTATGTCTGGTCTACTATCGCGCCCGTCTGGGTATAATAGTTTCCTGAGATGTAGTAGTCAACCTGCTCGCTGCCACCACTCAGAGCTATCTGATGACTCGCAAAGCCACCTGTCTGAAAGATTCGTTCCTGCCAGTCTTCCCCTCCATTGGCGCGCAGC
>JBCCXH010000701.1:0-2006 GCA_039192005.1 Bacteroidota bacterium | reverse complement strand
CGTTCTTCTTGGGTTACTTCCAACTCATCCAAAGCAACCTGGACGTTAGTTTGAATTAAAGCGATGGGACTTCTAAGTTCATGAGAAGCATCAGCGGTAAACTGTTTGAGGTGTTGATAAGACTCCCTGACAGGTTGGATTGCTTTACCAGAAAGAAACCACCCGCTAGCAGCAACAGAAACCAACATTAAACAAATACCAAAAGCCAAATCAACAATCAACTCCCGACTGGGTTTGGTCACTTCAAACCAAGGATGACTCACCCTTAGATATCCCACAACCTGTCGTCCAATTTGTACTCTTTGAGTAACTTGTCTGAGCAATATTTCAGAAGAAGTAACAGAATCACAAGCTAAAAAGCCAAGTCTCTGGTCCCGTATCTTCCTTAGAGAAGCGGTCATCATTAACATGATCGTCTTAAACTCAGTTGTTTTATTTCTTCTTGGTTTCCCCGGGTTGAAAGGTTCGTTGATATTAGAGCGGGTAGATCACGTCTTTACCATCTATTTTATATTGGAAGCGTTTACAAAAATCAAGACGTTTGGATGGAAAGGGTATGTGAAAAATCCATGGAATCGTTTTGATTTTTTCCTGGTGATCATCTCGTTTCCGTCTCTTTTTGAGTTGTCGCATCTGTTTCCTGATGTTTCTTTCTTATTGGTGTTTAGGCTTTTGAGGTTGTTGAGGATTCTTCGCTTTCTTCGGTTTATCCCCAATATCAAAAGCATGTTTGCCGGAATTAGTCGGGCTTTTCGGGCTTCGATGTTTGTGTTAATTGTGTTGTTGATTTACAACGTGCTCCTGGCAGTACTCAGTAATTTTCTCTTTTCTCACATCTCTCCGGATTATTTTGGAAACCCACTGGTCTCTTTGTATTCTATTTTTCAGATTTTCACGATCGAAGGGTGGAACGATATCACCCACGACCTCATAATAGGGGTAGCTGAAAGTAGTTGGATGGAAGGCTTTATCCGGTTTTATTTCGTCATTGTCGTGCTGACCGGAGGCATTTTCGGATTTTCAATTGTCAACGCAATTTTTGTGGATGAAATGGTACGGGATAACAATGACGACCTGGAGCAAAAAGTGGATGAGCTGAACCGTAAGATCGATTTGCTGATGCGAGAGCAGCGAAAGAATTAATGAACTTTTAGTTGGCAGCCGGAACTCGAAACTTCGAAAAGGAAAAATTTCTCCTACTGGTGGTGTGGTGGGGCTGAGGGATGTCCGGTATAAAATTAACTTTTGCGATGCAATCGTTTTAGTTAGCTATCTATTTATTTAAGCATAAATTAGCCCATTAAAATCACTAGACTATGCAATTTGCGATAATCGCCCACGATGGGAAAAAAGCAGACATGGTTCAGTTTCTTCTGGATCATAAGGGAATGCTGGAATCTGCCAACATTATGGCTACGGGGACGACCGGGTCTCACATAGAAAAAGCCGGGCTGAACGTAAATAAATTGCTTTCCGGGCCGCTAGGAGGGGATGCTCAGATTGCGGCGATGGCAGCAGAGAAAAAAGTAGACGCCATTTTCTTCTTTAGGGATCCGCTGGACAAGCACCCCCACGAGCCGGACATCCAAATGTTGCTTCGGATTTGCGATGTCCACAACATTCCTCTGGCAACCAACCCTGCTACCGGCAGGCTGGTGATGAAGGGTTTTGCGAAGTGATGTGAAGGCAGAGTTGATGGGATTTTAATTCCTTTCCTTAAAAGGCGGTACCATCAACCGTAAGTTATTGGTTTTGGAAAAATAACGGAACCGCTTTCTTTTGGGAAGAATCGTTTTTCTAAAAAACTATCTTGATCCATTATTTTCTTTGCCTTCTTATTGTACGGTCAAATTACCGCCCTCGTGGCACAGCCAGGGACAATATCGTAGAATGAACATGGCATTGGGTTGTTACGATAATGATACATTATGCCTGTCAGGCCATGCTTCATTACCTAGACCTAAACTGATTGTAGATGGCGGCACGGAAAACTTCAACAAAGAAAT
>JBCCXH010000700.1:0-2013 GCA_039192005.1 Bacteroidota bacterium | reverse complement strand
TCGAATTTTTCTTGCGAGTCGTAGTTCACAGGTTGATGTATAAAATCCTGCAGCTTTTCTAGGAGTAAAAAGACTTCCTTTCCCTGTTGCAAATCTACTTCTATAGTACTCATAACTTCGAGTTTTGTAGACATTTAACCGTTAATTATAAAGGCCGAACGTTTACAATTCTTTGACCTTATAACACAGGCAAGAATAATCTTTAATTTGAATAAGAACTCCATATTGCGAATATTTCAGAAGAGTTCGAGATTTTAGTTCGCTGGCAAATCAATAGCTTAGTAGACTAGTACAGAGTTTTTATCTTTGCGAATAAAGGACATCGAATTCGGTAACAGTAATACTATTACGCAGTGAAAAAGGGATAAATGCGTACCACCATACTTCCCCAAAGATTCATTCCGAATGATTAAATGGGAGGAAATCAGTCGAACTGAGCGTGTAAGATTTTGATTTATAACGTTTTTACTAGATGTGAAATGTGTCGGTGTTCCCTTCAGTATTCCTACATCTGAAAGCCATTATTTTTATCCCAATGTGAGTTTTCACACATACCTGCCGATTAATCATGGCATATGATCCGTTTCATTCAGATCTCCTTCATTTTGAACGATATAGCTCGTTAATGAAGGAGATCACCTAACTCAACAGTAAACTATACTAATGTATGATTATCACTATCGAGCGCTGCTAAAAGTTCCAATCCCAACCCAATGTCAGAGTTCTACCTCGCCCGGAATAAAATCGTGAATCGCTGTTTGTCCTCACGGTATCGCTGTTATACGTAACGTAATACTCATTCAGTAAATTATAGGCAGCAAGGCTAAAAGCTCCATAATCCGTCTCGTAACGAATCAAACCATTGTAAATTTCATAACCTTCAAAGTCGGCACTATCGGGCTGGCCATCAAAACTGCGAGAAAGGTAATACTGCCCTTGTAGAGAAACCGCTAATGGGCCATTGATGTAATCAGCCGATAAGTTGACTCGATCTGGCGAAATATTTCCACCATCCAAGTCAGCATCCACTTTATTATCAGCATCTGTATCAACACGCCCTGATAGCCTGGTATAGCCCAGGCTTAGTTTTAGGCCAGAGATTGGGGTTTCTACTCCCAAATTGAGTTCAAGACCTTTAATCTCCGTGGGCTCTCGTCGTATATCATAGATCCCATCCGAATTCAGAACCAAACGCTGCCCCAACTTACTGGTAGACCAAAAATGAGTTAGACTGATATCGAAAATTCCCTGCTGCATTTCAACACCAATCTCACGGTTGTCCGAAATCACAGGAGTAAGATCTAGAAAATTGTCCACGTCAATACCGGGCACATTCACACCACGCAATACACGCCCGACATCTGGCACCGTGTATCCTTCAGCATAGCTAGCGTAGAAACGTAGATTCTCTATGGGCTCTACAATGATGCCTGCATTCGGCAACAACTCCTTAAAAGTTGGTGAACCACCTAAAACACTGTGACCTCCGTAGCTGGCCAGGGTGACGTAGTCATCGACTTCAAGCTCAACATTCTCATGACGAACCCCCGCAGCTACTGTAACCAGCCTATCAAACAAACCCCAGTTAAGTTGCACGAAAGGTGCTCGACTTTGAAAGTCCACTTCAGGAGCCCAATAGCGTCCCGTTTGTATCAAGTCTTGCTGTGCGTTATTGAACAAACTGTCAAATCCCACAGTTACGGTAATATCATCCACAAGCTCTCGCTCGTAACTCAATTTAGCACCAAACTTTGTGGACTCACTCTGGGTTTGATCAAACAAGTTATTACTTGGATCAATAGCAGAGTCTTGAAGTACGCGGTATATCCCACCGCCAAAAATAAAGCGTGTACGATTATAAAATATCTGGGCAGTGAAAATACCCTCACTCAGATCGTCATTAACTAATTGCAACGAAACCAATTCAGCTCGGTTGGATACTGGTTGACCCGGGGTGTATCCTCGCCTTGATGTAGCGGGAACCCCTGCATCCCGATCGCCCGAAACGCTCAC
>JBCCXH010000699.1:0-2060 GCA_039192005.1 Bacteroidota bacterium | reverse complement strand
CTGATCGGAAGAAGTTTTGGCAATCAGGTAGTTAAATTCATGCTCAGGTCGTAAGCGTATCCAAAGAGGTTGGATATCACTATTGAATGCATCAAAATAAAAATCCTCTACCACTCCAATCACATAGTAGTTGATGGTATCCTGGTAGATAAGTTTTTTACCTACAGGATCATCCCCACCCAGGCTTGCCACCATTTTTTTGTTTACCAAGACACTTTCAAGGTAATCGCTCGCTCGATTCGGATCGAGGTCCCGTCCGCTGGTCAACGTTAAACCCGTTGCGGCTAAGTAGCCTGGTCCGACGTCTAAACCCACAATTGGAAATTCCTCTCCCTCATGGCGGATTCTAGCCGAGTGAAATCTTCGCCCCACGTGATCCACACTACCTGTAACGCTTTCTATCCTGGGATTTTCCGTCAGGGCATTATGAAGTGCCGAATACGCCCCTTGCTGATTTCCGAATCGTATAACAATAGTACTTTTCGTATCAAACCCCAGGTCCATGTCATCCACAAACTTTGTGTTTCGTACAAAAAGAAAGCTTGCGGTAATGGTAATCATAGCAAAGGCAAACTGTGCCGAAAGTAATATCCTCGTCCACCGTCCTACGGATTTATACTTCAGGGAACCTTTTAATATTTTTGCAGGCTGGAATCTGCTCAAAAACAAAGCGGGATATCCACCGGCTATCAGACCCGTCAAGAGTAGCATTACTCCCAGGAACGTAAAAAAACTCAGATGGCCTTCTAAAACCAGCTCCAATTCCAGAAAAGGGAACAACTGATTATATTGATCAGCGAGCCAAACAGAAAAGGGCACAGCAACAGCTCCCGCCAGAATACAAATGAATAAACTCTCCCAAAGAAACTGAATGACGATCTGGTCTTTACGACCACCTATTACCTTACGTACGCCAATTTCTTTAAGCCGCCCGGCCGCAGAGGCAATTGTGGTATTGGTAAAGGTGAAACTGGCGAGTAAGAGTATTAGGCCGGAAATAACTATCGGCACCACATCCATGGCAAGGGGAAGCGCGACTTCCAAGGGTCCAATGACGTCATCTTGTTGAGCTCTTAGCGCCATTCCTTGCAATGGGTCCAGGTAATAGGCTTTGTTACCTCTCTGGGCTATGTCCGGATCGTTGGTAAGGGTAAACTCATTTAAGATAGATTCCATTGAGCCAACATGAGCGCCCTCCTCCAACAATAAAAAAGCAGTGACTGTTTTATCCCAAGGCTGCGTTGAAGCTGGAAAGTTGGCCATGTGGGTAAAAGCATCGACCTGAATACTGGAGTTTGAAGGTATTTTAGCTAATACCCCGGCTACAGTCATTAAACGTTCTTGCCCCTGATGAACAAAATTTAGTGTCTTGCCTACAGCATCATAATGGCCAAAGATCTTTATGGCCAATTCCTGGCTAATAATGATACCATTACCTTTCACCAATCCGGTATGCGATCCGGAAATAACGGGAAAGTCAAATACTTCGAAAAAGTTATCTGTGACATAAGCCACATTCATATCGAAGTACTCATCACCCTTTTTGGCGTTTCCACCCCACTCCATATATTGCCCTGCCCGGCATACAGTACTTAAGTTTTCAGCAAAGCTGAAAACAGGCTCCGGAACAATACCGTATTGTCTGGTTCGCTGGGCTTCCTGTTCCTGATAATTAATACGGTAAATATTCGCATAATTCTGGTGTTGTTGATCGAAGGTATGATTATGGTTATAGTTTAAATAAGACACAATACAACATGCCAGGCCGATGCTCATGCTCAGCACGTTGATAAAAGTATAATTGGCATTTTTCCGGTAATTCCGAAAGGCAATTTTTCCATAGTTTTTGATCATGATCGTAGTGTTATTGTATGTAATGAGTTTCTTGATAACCGAAGGTCGAAGGAGATGAACAACCTCTACAGCAAATCGGAATCGAGCATAGAATATCGACCTTTCTTCAGCATTGAGCTCAAAAGACTCAATGAGGTCACCCTCAATTTCCTCGAGTAACTCTTGAGCGCAAAACCATTGTAAAAACAGCAAAAAGAACTTTGGCG
>JBCCXH010000698.1:0-2068 GCA_039192005.1 Bacteroidota bacterium | reverse complement strand
TCTTAGCGTGATCCAATACTTCAAATGAACCTACGACCACATAGTATTGGGCGCTATCGTCGAATTCTTGTTCGTCATCATCCAAGTCAACCGAATTACTTTCTATAAGCTTTATGGTTTCAAGCCTTTGATCGGCAATTATACGCTGAAGTTCCCTAATCTCTTGCTGCTCATAATCTATTCGCGCTTCATCTTTAGCAAGTTCTTTCTTTAAAAGGTCAACTTGCTGGGTTAATTGATCAATCTTTTCTTCTTGCACTTTGATTCGTGGCTCATAGTCTACGACCGGTGTCGGATCTGGCGTTATTGGAGGTAGGTTCACATTCTTTTTGGCGCGTTTATTGAAACGATAACCTATTAAAAATTCGTGAGATGAACCAAAATTATTGCCCAATTCACCTGTATTCATCTCGTATGAATAACCAATAGTAAACTTATCAAATACCAAAGTTCCAAGTGATATGGCCCAGTTATCATCTTGACGATAACTGACCCCTGCCCAGAGGTTTTTATCATACGTAAACAATAGGTTACCTTCAACGAGCGAAGGAAGGCCCTGAGCAGAGCGTATTAAAATTTTAGGCCTGACGTTTATCGGAAAACCGGGAACATCGTAACTATAGGCTACACTGCCAATAAATTGCCTTAAAAGGTTGTAGGTGACCGTCTGAGTACCGTCATCATTTTCGAAATTGAATCGACTGCCAAAAAGTTCGTGAGCACCCAAAGACAATTCAAACTTTTTGAAGCCATAGAGTAACCCAAAGCTGCCCTCCCCGGAAATATCATTTTCGCGACTATCCAATAACCCATTATCAAAGAAGGGAGAACTTGCCACGATTTTATCGAACTCAATTCGGTTTTGAGTAAAGCCCAATGAAAGGCCAAAGGCAATGAAATGATCTGGGGATATGGGGATTTTATAGGAGTACATGCCCATAAGCCTTGTATTCGAAACTATGTTTTCAGAATCATGAACAAATAATAAGCCCAACCCCATTCGATCCGTTACCGCTCCATCGACGGTCAAAATATTGGTCTGTGGCCCATTTTGCGTATCAATCCATTGCTGTCGAAAAATTCCGGTGATCTGCGTGTATCCACGTTGCCCTGCACTGGCGGGGTTATAGAGGTTATTATTCAGAAAATGTTGATTAATTATAGGGTACTGTTGGCCGTAAGAAACGCTACTGAACAGTATACATAAATAGATGACTACCTGCTTTTTCATAATCTATTGTCCTTCATTTCTTAAAATGGTCAATGCACCCTTAAACAATGCGTTTGACGACCTTGAACTAATGATATAATAATATGTGCCATCGGGCAGCAAATCGCTACCCCTTGTGCCCTCCCAAGTGTTGTTATAGTTTTCCATGAAAAAGACTTCGATACCATTCCTGTCGAAAACCTGAACAACAGGGTCATTTATGGTATCAATGTTGGTGACTTCCCAGGTGTCGTTTATGCCGTCACCATTAGGTGTGAGTACATTACTGACTAAAACATCAAAGTTCTCATTCACAAATACTGTGACCGAATCCGTATCTGTACAACCTAGAAAATTAGTGCCTATCACAAAATACGTTGTAGTCACGGAAGGAGTAGCAATCGGATTAGGTACAAAGGCATTCGATAGCGTTTCATTCGGACTCCAACTATATGATTGTGCCCCGGATCCCGCCAACTGAGTCCTGGAACCATTATCAATCGTAACATCTTCTCCGGCTGATACGCCTTGATAGTCAATTACGGTCAGGCTTCTGCTGACTGCATCTACACACCCCTGATCTGTAGTAGCGGTTAGTGTGATCTGATATACACCACTGGCCGGATAGCTGTAAACAGGATTTATTTGATCACTTGTGTCTCCATTTCCAAACTCCCAGCTATAAGCTATTTGGTTGCCGCTAAAAAATGTTGTGTTGTTAATTAATATCGGTTCTCCAAGACAGGCATCAGATACATCAAAATTCGCCACAGGTAAAGCATCCACTACTACGCCTTTAGTAACTGACTGAATACAATTCCTATCAGAAGTTACGGTAAGGGTAACTACATACGTACC
>JBCCXH010000697.1:0-2083 GCA_039192005.1 Bacteroidota bacterium | reverse complement strand
CCCTGATAGGTGATGGTCTCAAATCTAAAACCAGCAAACAACGAAACCTGATCATTCACTTTCCAGACATCATTCAGATAGCCCGCCAAGGTAAGCGTTGTGGTTTCACTCGAAGGAAGAAGGGCAAGGTTGTTTCCCCAATATCCATTTTCATCTGTGTAGGCAATAGTTGCCGGACCGGTGATGGGATCAAAACCCGTCTCGCCTGGTGTAGACCAGCCCAGATAAGGGTTGGTTTGTTCGAGGCCTACTACGCGTAGCTCAGGTTCCAATAATGTGGTCAATGCATTAAATCGGTAATGAACTTCGGACTGATTGACTGCGCCGTAGGCCCCAATTGTTACCTGGTGCCTGTCTGTTTTATAAAGGATGGATAGCTCGTTGATCAGGTCGGTTACATCGGTAGTCGAGGTGGCAGCACCTAATGTGACGAATCCATCTGCTACCTCTTCTTGTGTATATAATTCATTGCTCGTAAGATCAAAAAGCCGGATGTCAGGTAAGTTTAGGAACTCATTATTCCTTGATATTTCAGTGAATCGATTCATTCCTAAATCGAGTTTGCTTACTCTCGTTTTGTTCACGACCGACCACTTACCTCCGATCCGCTGTTCCAGTTCCACCATACCGGAAATGACTTCAGAAGCCGATCCATCCTGTGTGTTAAATTCCATCTGTTGTAGTTCAGGAAAAGTTGAAAAATCGGTAACCTCCTGGCTCACATCTGGATAGATCGTGCTATGCCTTGGATCAAAATCACGAAACGATTGCGTATTGCTTATGCTAGAGATGGGTACGGGGCTGTAAGTGCCGTTTTTGTCATTGAGGTATTTCAAGTGAAATTTAAACGTGGTGTTTTTTCCAAAATATGCCAGGTTACCCTTAAGCTGTCCCCCCATGTTTGCGATGCCGCTTACCTCCCGGGGCCCTTCATCCATTCGGTAAAAGCCACCGACGTAATACCTCCATTCATCATTAATGGCCCCACCAAATCCGTAATCAGCACGCGTCATGGCCCGTTGGTTGTCGTATGCGCCAAAGCTCAATTGTGCCTCTCCTCCGAAGTCAAGTCCTCCGATCTTGGAAATAAAGTTGAAAATTCCTCCGGGAGAATTGGGAGCAGCGATGGATGAGCTGCCTCCTTTAACGGCCTCTAATCTGGCTATGGTTCGGTCTGCCCGGTGAATGTAATCGGGAGCGGCACCGTTCATCATCGTGCTGATGACCGGAAGGCCGTCTTCCTGAAGGGAGACGTATCTAAAACCCGTACCGGTAGGTTGCCCCCAAAAGTTAATGGAACCAGTGGTAAGGCCTCTCACAAAAACACGGTTATTGATGTTACCTCCCGAACGGTCTACATAAACACCTGAAATAGAGGAAAGCAGTTCTCCTGGTCCTTCAGGAGTGTTCGGTTCTATTTCTTTAAAATTTACGGTAGTAATTGACGCGTTAGACTTCAGTTTGGATTCCGGAGCGAAGGTACCGGTCCGGACCGTCGCCTTTAGTTCCGCAACGTCTTCTTCCAGTTGGATCGTAACACGTACATCCTCTTCTTTAATTATGATTTCAACCTTCTTCGAATCGTAGCCAGTATAGGAGGCCACGAGCTGGTAAGTGCCTTCATAGAGATAAGGAATGTAAAAAGCGCCGTCCACGTCGGTTTTGGTTCCTGAGACAGGACCATTTTCCATTATAATGGCAGCAAATGGTAAAGGATCTCCATATTGATTGGTTACCAGACCTCGTACGTCTTGCTGTGATAAGACAGAATGGGTAAGAAAAAAAGACAGCAATAAGCTGATGATGGTGGCTCTTGTTACGTTTAACATCCTATTTGTGGTTCATAAAAAACCGGATCAATTGATCGATTATTTTAGCTTGCGAGTCGTTAGTGGGTTTGTATTTTTCTAGGACAAAAGTGTATTATCAAATGATAATAATGATCTAAAATTCGTCGAAATAGGGACCTTACTCGATTAAGGAAACCAAAATAGTGACGGTGCCTCCATTCTTTGCTTAAAGAATCAACTAACTAACAGTTGGTTTCAATAGAAATGAGAAATGGCGAAGAGGATGTTTTGTT
>JBCCXH010000696.1:0-2094 GCA_039192005.1 Bacteroidota bacterium | reverse complement strand
TATTGGGAAAGCCTATTCTTTGGGCAATATAGGCATGGTATATGCCAATCTTGGTCAGGTTGATCTTGCGGAAAAAAACATGAACCAAGCCATTGAAATTTTAGAAGAAACCGGCGATTTCTATCCTGTCTGTTTTTACTTGCTATCTATGGCAGATATCTTTTGGGAACGTGAGGATATTATTGAAGCGTTGGCCTACGCAAAGAAAAGCCTGAAACTTGGCACACAATACAACCTCAAACAACAAATCTCAGATGCTAATCAAAAGCTCTCCGAGCTTTACGAAGCGTTAGGCAATTCGACTAAATCTTTGCGGCACTACAAAGACTACGTTGCCTACCGGGACAGCGTCACCAATTTGGAAACCATACAAAAAATAGCGGACCAGCGCACCGAATTCGAAGTAGGGCTCAAAGAAAGCGAAATCGAAACGCTCGAAAAAGACAAGCAGCTCCAGCAAACCTATGTCATCATCGCCATCATTTTAGGGATCTTATTTTTTACGGCCATGCTTTATTTCCGTCTCCGTTTACGCACCTCCAAACTACTCATACAGGCCGAACGAAAAGAGAGCAATGGGCGCATCAAAGACCTACTCAAGAATCATGAGACGGAAACCCTCCGGGCCATGATCAATGGAAAAGAGGAGGAACGCAAGCACCTAGCAAAAGAACTGCACAACCACCTGGGAAGCCTGCTCGCCACGGTAAAGGTGAACCTCAACGGACTGAAAAGTCCCAACGAGGAGAAGCAGCAAACCATCATTAGTCTGGTGGACCAGGCCTGCCAGGACGTCCGGAACATCTCGCATGAACTCAACATGGGGGTATCGGAAAACTTTGGTTTGGTCCCCGCGCTGGAAGAGTTGGTCAGGCACCTGAAGAAAGTCAATGGGTTAGCCGTCGAGTTTTCGGCGTCAATTGACAACGTGTACATCAACGCAAAAAACGAAATCCTGCTCTACCGAATCACTCAGGAACTGATCAGCAATGTGCTCAAGCATGCCAACGCCACGGAATTGTTTATTTCCCTTACCGGCTTTGAAGAAAATAATATGGTCAATATCCTTGTAGAAGATAACGGAGACGGGTTTGCCCCCGAAGAACAAGGACAGGAATCAAAAGGGATCGGGCTAGAGAGCCTAAATGAGATTGTGCAGAAACTGGACGGGGAGCTGAGCATCGACAGTCACGAAGGACTCGGTACCACCATCAGCATCGATTTACCACTTACTTTACCTGAAACCATCATCACATGATCAAAGCGTTAATTGTAGACGATCACGCCCTGTTTGCAGCCGGTATGAAAACCATGTTCGAACCTGAAGACAACATCATGGTCACCTGCGAAACAAAAAATGGAAATGAAATTCCTTCCATCCTTGAAACACACGAAGTGGACGTGATCATTATGGACATCGACATGCCCATCATCGATGGCATCGCCACGATGGACATGCTCAAAAGAAAAAAGATTGACCTACCCATCCTGATGCTGACCATGCATCAGTCCATCAACCGGATCAGGGGGTCATTGAAAAGCGGAGCGCAGGGCTACATTCTCAAAGATGCCTCGAAGTCAGAATTGGTGGAGGCCATCACCAAGGTGAGCAAGCGACAAAATTATTTTCATCCCAGAATCAACGATGAGGTGTTCGAGTACTTTAAAGGAAAGACGTCTGCCAGGAATAACCTGCAGGAGCTTTCCAACAGGCAGATCGAAATCATTCGGTGCCTGGCCGAAGGAAAAAACACCAAAGCCATTGCCGAATGCCTTTTCCTCAGTGAACATACGGTTCGGACCCACCGTCGCAATGTGATGCAGAAACTAAACGTAAGTACGTCGGCAGAACTCGTAAAACTGGCCATCGACAGGGAGTTGATATGATGTGAGCGTTTTATAGCTACTTGTACTTTAGGAAGTTGAGTTTAATCCTATGGAAGTACTAAGATTTGAAGCCAATATTCCCCCTTTTTTGGTAAGGGGCCGCCCGGGTAGGGTTCAATGCTCTTAACTTAAGCAGATTTTCTTTCTTCCTCTCCGTTGCCCCTCTCTAGGAGAGGGAAATAATAAAAGCTTAAGTTAACAACATTG
>JBCCXH010000695.1:0-2102 GCA_039192005.1 Bacteroidota bacterium | reverse complement strand
TTGAATGCCGCGCAAATCCGAAATCCCGATGGTAACAAAAGCATCTTCCCAGATGACCTTTTTTAGATTGGTCTCATCAAACTTTACATCTAAATCAAAGCTACCATTGATCTCCATTTTCGAGTTATAGACCACTATTTCATAGATTCCCCTTCTTAACTTTTTAGGAGAAATCTCTCCACCAATTTTTAATTGACTCGGCAAAATGGTCAGGACTTTTTTCACATCGTATTTCTCAATTTTGTAAGCTTCAGCATCCTTTATTTTAACTTTCTTCTGCATTTCATAGATCAAAGGAACATGCACAACCGGACCGGCTATTGTTTGCCTGTCTGCCCACATATCGCTTACCTCTTTCTCAGTTTCAAATCGTGTTTTTTCGCGTTCGCGAATGATGGATCGGATCATTGAAGAAGGAATGAGCAGGATGAGAACAAGGATTCCGATGGTCAATAGCTTTAGCGTGACCGAGTGCTTCACCCAGCGGCTAAAATGATCGAGTGGCGGTCGATTTTCATTCATAATTTTTGTTAGTTATGCCCCTTTTATTTCAAGGCGCGTTATCAAATTATTTTTAGTTGAGTTCTTAGAATGCTTCACTTTCGATAAGATGGATTCGAGAAGAGGCAGCATGCTATTGAGGTTTTTGGTTTTGATCAGGAAGTTCCAGAGAGGTTCGAACTTTTTCCACCCGGCAGTGTAAGCGAGGTGTTTTAGCTGGTGTTTTACAGATTCATGGTTCATACTTGATTGGAAAATGTTAGACCAGCTGTAAAATGCTTTATAAGCCCAATCGTACCCATCTTTTAGTTCTTGGCTGGAGAGTTTTTTCGTTTGATAGACCACTGTTCTGGTATCGTATTGATCCCAGTTTTTGGTAATAATCCTTCCTTGCCGCTCCATATCTGCATAAAGTTGGGTGCCTGGGTAGGGCGTCAGTATGTGATACGTAGAAGTGGTAATGGCATTTTTCACACCCCATTCCACCGTTCTTTTAAAAACATCTTGCTCGTCTTCGTCCAACCCGAAAACGAAGCTTCCATTGATCATAATACCCAGGGAATGGAGCCGTCTGACCGCTTCTTCGTAGTTTTTCTTAAGGTTTTGCTTTTTGTTGCTTTGCTTTAGGTTCTGAGGAGAGAACGTTTCAAAACCAATAAAAAGACTTCTCAGACCTGCGGCTGCAGCTTTTTCAATTAGGTTTCCTCTTAAAATGGAATCAACTGTAGCGGCAGCCTGAAAAACCCGATTCATGCCAGTCATTTCATCAAACAGATCATTTGCAAACTTTGAGTTACCTAATAGGTGGTCGTCGAGAAAATACAGGTGCCTTCCCGGAAGTCGATCTATTTCTTTGATGGCATCGTCGACAAGCTGAGTGTAGAAACCTTTTCCTCCTTTAAAGAAAGCGTCCTTGTAGCAAAAATGACAGTGATGAGGACACCCTCTGGTAACAACGATCGAGTTAGGCACTAAATAGCTATTCCGCTTGATTAGGTCTCTCCTTATTGGCGGAATGCCCAGCAGGGTTCTGTTGGAAGAGCTGTATACTTTTTGAGGAGCTTTTCTCCTGAAGTCCCGAAGAAACACTGGAAAGGTTTCCTCACCAGGGCCTATGAATAGGGTGTCTGCATGCGCTTGTGCTTCATGAGGTAACGATGTGACGTGAAGTCCTCCGAGTATGACGTAGGAGCCTTTCGCCCTGTAATGATCCGCAATTTTGTAGGCCCGGTAAGCATTAGTAATATACACTTGAATGATAACCAGATCAGGAGAATCGTTTAGATTAAGTTGCTCTACGTGCTGGTCTTGTATCTCCACGTCATCATCCTCTGACAAATAAGCTGCGAGTGTGGCAAGTCCCAAGGGTGGGAATAGAGAATATTTTATGGGCCTCCAAAATGGACTCTCTGCCTCGGTAAGCGCCGGTAGAATCATTTTTACTTTCATCTTTATTTTTTAAAAAGTACTTTTTATTTCAAAGTAATAGTCCAAAAAAAATTATTTCAATAGGTTCTCAATTGCTTTTATGTGTTTCTTAAAGGCATTGATTCCTACTTTCGTAGCCGCATAGCTTGTGCTGGGCTTTCGCTCTAAAAACT
>JBCCXH010000694.1:0-2102 GCA_039192005.1 Bacteroidota bacterium | reverse complement strand
TTGGAAAGCGCCCCTGGCAGCAGATAGATCAACCGTTTATCGAATACCAGTTTTTACCTCATGGGAAGTACATCTTTCAGGTAGCAACAAAATACAAAGCAGGTACATGGAGCGACGTCTCAACCCATACCCTTATTGTACATCCTTTCTGGTGGCAGACGTGGTATTTTGTTTTCGGCCTCGTTGTTATGATCGCTTCCGTCTTCGCTCTATCCATCAAACTGGTTGCTAAACGACTGGAGCGAAAATATCAAAAAGAAAAACTGATCAATAAGCGCATGTCGGAATTGGAACTGAAAGCATTGCAGGCACAGTTAAACCCTCATTTCATCTTCAATGCCATGAACTCGATTCAGTTGATCCTTTGGAATGAAAACAGAAAACTGGCAGATGAATACCTTTCCAAGTTTGGTCGATTGATGCGCTTGTACCTGGAAGCGTCCAGAAATGAATTTCACAGCCTGGAAGAGGAGATTGAACTGATCACTTTGTATGTAAAATTAGAGTCTTTGCGATTCAAAAGTGATTTACAGGTGACAATGGATGTGGACGATGCATTGGACTTACAGTCTGAGTTTCCTACCATGATTCTACAGCCGTTTGTAGAGAATGCCATTAATCATGGCCTTTCGCATAAAACAGATGATCGGCAACTCAACATTCGCTTTTCGCAAACAGAAACGACCATGACCTGCACCATTGAAGACAATGGGATAGGTAGGGCAGCCACTGCTGACTTCCAAAACAAATATGGCAAGGATCATATTTCAAGGGCCTCACAAATTGTCGCTGAAAAAATAGAGGTGATTGAAAAAATAGACCATCTGGCCATTCAAATTGACTTTGTAGATAAATACGACAAAAACGAATCTGCTACCGGCACGATCGTGAAGATAACCATCCCTTATTCCGTTGACTAACCAACAATCATCATTTGATAACCAATTACGAAAACTCATTGACCACTTATACAGTCCACTACGTACCTAATGCAAAACGTATTTAATATTGTAAGTAAGAAATCAGAATGAAAGATGATAAGCAGAGAAGGGTTAACTAATGACAGTGAGGCATTGAAAATCGCTTTTCACTGGTAATTTATGTGTCAAAAAATAAGTTGATATCAGGATGTAAGCGACCGATCGACTTATACGATAAAACACATTTTATCATTAGACAAAATACCAAATTAGGGGACTCGATTACTGATTTCTTCTTCATCACCTTTGTAGGGTATTGACCATCTACCTGCTTTTTTTAAAACTAATTAGACCACTATAAGATCGCCATATATGGTGATCTGTTAAAACAAATTATGCTTATGAATGCATTGATACTAGAAGGTAATAAAGGAATGCAGGATGCGATGAAAGACATCATTCAGCGACATTGTCCGGAAATCGAAACACTGAAAACTGCAAGTGATGTCGAAATAGGAAAACAAATAATAGAGGAGACGCTTCCAGACGTTACATTATTGGACCTCGAACTACCCGATGGTACGAGTTTCGATCTAATCGATGACCTGAAGGGGGTTGACTTCCAACCCATTTTTGTAGCAAAAAATGAAAGGTATGCGCTTCAGGCCATCAAACGAAGTGCGCTGGATTACATTCTTAAACCAGTGGACCAGGTCGACCTGATACGTGCGGTTAGCAAAGTCACAAAAACCAAAGAGACCCGGACACCGCAAAAGGGGGTGACCTCTCACATTAAAGTGAAAACGGACAGGTCCAAGAAAAAACTCATTTTAAAGGACCAATATGGTTTTCATGTTGTTTATACCGACCAAATTATCCGTCTTGAAGCCAACGGAAGTTACACGAACTTCTTCCTTAGAAATGGCCATTCGCTATGCATTTCAAAAAACATCAGCGATCACGAAGGATCGCTACCTGCCGGCCATTTCTTCCGGTGCCACAAATCGCACCTGATCAATCTCAATCACCTCTCCAGGTTTGATAAACGGGAGGGAGATCAGCTCTTCATGAACGATGGCAGTAGCGTCCCGCTGGCATATCGGAAAAAGGAGCGTTTTCTCAACCTATTTGAGTAAGTGCCTATGTGCCGTGTGAGTCGGTAAAAAATTCATCAGGTCTCGG
>JBCCXH010000693.1:0-2108 GCA_039192005.1 Bacteroidota bacterium | reverse complement strand
TAATCAACGAGTCACGCAAACGATGGAAAATTCGTTTCGATACGCCTGAAAAGTGGCGGGAATCCGTGCGGGGTTATTACCGCTTGATTACCGGGGTAGATGATGCCATTGGCCAGTTGATGACCAAGTTGGAAGAGATTGGAGAAGCCGATAACACCGTCATTATCCTTATGGGAGACCATGGATTTTACCTGGGCGAACATGGCCTGGCCGGAACATGGTATCCACATCAGGAGTCACTCAAAATACCGCTCGCGATTTACGACCCTCGGTTAGACAAAGAAAAAAGAGGAAAACGTGATGATAGGTACGCCTTTAACATCGTTTGCGTGACTCGTTGATTAGCGTATCCCCTTCGAAAATCGGATTTTTAAATGCTTCTGGAAAGGTTTCCTCATACGTGTCTTTGATGTGTGAGGGCACTGGAATTTCCACATCGGCATACAAATCTTTGTATCGGTCTGCATATAAAAATTGTCTGGGGTCTTTGTCCTGAACGTGTGGGGCTTTGAAACTCACCGACAGACAGAACGGTGCTCCATTGCCCAATGAATCCAAAAACGTATCCATCCTTTTGCTAACGAGGTCGGTGTAATGGATAGAATCTCCGTTTTCATCCACCGTTTCATATTCGGGCTGTTGAATCTTTTCTGCTGCCCAATAGTCAAAGTACTCAGACGGCTGAACCAACCCAACGCCATACTTGCCGATAAAACCAATCTTGTAGCCCTTTTTCTTCTTTAATTGAAGTGGGTACGTATCGACCAGTTTGTCGTACTTGAGCGTGTCGATGAAGCTATTGATCCCATGACGAGAAACATACTGACCAGTGAGAATGCTCGCCCGACTAGCTACACAAATGGCAGTGGTAACCTGTGCATTCGTGAAGAGCGTTCCCTCATTCGCCAACCGATCCATGTTGGGTGTTTGAATAATGGAGTTGCCCATTACCCCCATGGTGTCCCACCGCTGATCATCCATGAGTAGGAAGATGATGTTAGGTGGTTTTGTATCGGTTTCTTTTTCTTCCGTATTACCGCAAGAACCCAGTATGAGAAACAAAGACACTAATGTGGTCAATGTTCCTGTTGATCGATTGCTCAATAGACTAACCATACTTAACTTATCAGTAGTTTACTCGTGTCACTTTCACCGGGCCAAATAGTCCTGATGCCTGCAATTCACTATCCTCTTCGTAAGGGTTGAAAGGTGCCCAGGTAGGTCGATCTTCTTCTGGCAGTTGCTGATCGCCAATGAGGCGGTTCATCCAGTTGTTGACCACCTCAATTTTTAGCTGGTTGGTTCCTGTTTTTACCCAATCGGTAATGTCCAGCGCATAAGGAGCCGTCCACACACCTCCGGCATATTCGCCATTGACGTAGACCTTAGCTGAAGATGTGAGGTTACCCAAATCAATTTTCATTCGCTTGTTTCTTACCTCTTCTATTTCAAAAGAGTTGGCGTAAATGGCTGTTCCGGAGTAGTATTTGATTTGATCATTGTCTAATTCTGTCCAGTCAATCAACGATTCAAATTTGACTGGCTCTTTTGGTCCTCTCTTTGCCGAGTCAAAACTTACCTCCCAGGGTTCAGGAAAATCCGAAAGAAGCGTTTCTTCGGGATAGTTGATCTCTAAACTTCCTTGCCCTGTGTTTTTCAAAGGTTGATTAAATACCACAAAGACGCTTTCATAGGGAGCCAGTTTAAGTGGGACCGAGGTGGTCTCCTCTCCTGGCGTACCTGATAAGGTTCGAACGTCTCCAGTCGTAGCACTCCAAAGTTCCGGCTGCAAGCCCGTCACTCTAAACGCTGGGGTTACTACTTGTTCCTTGTCGGTTTGATTGGAAACAAAATAGACTTGCGAAGTACCCAATGTTCGGTGGCCATAGTGAATGGAATTATCTGCTGGCAGCTTGCAATCCGGCAGGAGCCCAATCGCATCCAGAGCTTCCTGCATTTCCATGCCGCTCATGACTATGCCTTTTCCGAATTTTCTTGACTTGACTGTCACACCATCTATGTCTCCCCAAAGCTCCTGTGCCAAGGCCTGCACCTGCTCATCGGCCATCGGCTGGTTTTGTAAACTTGGTGAACGATTTGGAGCCGGT
>JBCCXH010000692.1:0-2121 GCA_039192005.1 Bacteroidota bacterium | reverse complement strand
CCACATCTGGTTCTGCTATTGTTGATGCCATATTTCCATATTTTTTGGTAAAGCTATCTGCATCAACTTGCCAAAAACATTAGTTTTATCAGGGTCGATAGTGATCTACGTCAATAGGCTCTCAAGACTGCCTATGCAGCCAGGTCAACTGGTAAACTAACTAATGATCCGGCTCCAAAAAGTTGGTGTACCTCGATGAAGGGTAGGTTGTGTTCGACACTACTTCCAACTTATATCGTAAACTGGCTCTACAATTTTGCGCCATGACGGAATAATACATATGACGATGACCATACCTGCCCGGATAGAGCGTAAGGGATGTTTCTCTTGTTTCGATCACATCGATAAACCCCTGATTGTAGTAGTCCCGAATGACTACATAATAGCTCCCTTTGTATTGGTAGTCCGGGTTAGCCCACTCGATTTTCAACGAAACTGTATCACTTTTCAGTGTAGTCACTCCTTTCTGGTTCAATTCAATTCGATCTATTTCATAATGCCTGTCGCTTCCGGGCACTACCAGCGTTTTATACCTGAACTTACAGGTAATGATTCCTTTTCTTTTCAGTAACCCGGTTAAACTCAGGTGTCTGGCATACCATGCGTTCAGGCGTTTTCCTTCCTGATGAATATCGTATGTACCGGGCCCTAATTTCAAATGCATCGCAGATTCGATGTCTAACATCAAGAATCCCTTTTCTTTGACAGTCACTATGCTTCTCCAGTTGATGTATCTTCCCTTCTTGATTTTACTTCCGTCTGACTGCACCACTTTCTTTGCTTCCAAAACCTCATAAAATTGAGCGTGGACAGAAGTGGTAATGAATGATATCAATAGAAAAAGTAAGGTTTTGAATTTCACAGTCATTCGTTTTTAAACCAGAACCGTCAACCGGGGGCTAATCGTTGCGTTGGTTTTATTTAAATCGGACGTTCCCTGATCAACTACCTCCACCCTTTTCCATTTGTGTTTTATATTTAACGATACGCCATATGAAATATTAATTAACATAAACAGATGAGTGACAAACAAAACATCCGATTGCTTTCCATTGATGGAGGAGGAATTCGGGGCATCATTCCAGCATATCTCTTAAAATTTGCCGAAGAATACCTTGAAAAAAAGGTTCCAGGCACCACGTTGGCTGATCACTTTGACCTCATTGCAGGAACCAGCACCGGAGGGATGCTTTCCGTCATTTACCTTACCCCGCAAGATGAAGATCGCTCGAAAGCAAAATACAGTGCAGCCGATGCCCTGGACTTTTACCTACAAGAGGGCTACCATATTTTTAATGCCTCTAAAAGGTCTTCATTCAAACGATTATGGGGACTATCCGATGCCACCATCTTCAATCCAGGGTATCTGGAGCAACTGCTCTTACGTAAGTTTGGTGACTTACAAATGAGCGACTTGATCAAACCCTGTCTGGTGACCACGTACAACATGCAGACGCAATCTTCCTTCTTTTTTACTAATACAGACGATCCCAACAGAAGGGCTTTTTATCTGCGTGATGTGTTACGGTCTACCTCCGCTGCACCTACCTATTTCCCTCCTGCCAAAATCCAAAACGTTGCACCAGGAAAAACCCCTGACGACCCCTCCGAAATGATCAACCTGGACGGTGGCGTTTTCGCTAACAACCCGACCATGTGTATGTATGCGGAGGCAAGAAAATCAAAATTTGAAAACCGAAGTAATCACTACCCTGGCGCACAACACATGTGCATTTTATCCCTAGGTACGGGAGGCGGAGGTTTTGAAATTAGCAGAAAAGAAACCAGCCACAAATGGAATTTATTGAAATGGGCCGGACTGCTTCCCGAAATTATGATTGACGGCAGCGTCGATACGGTGGCTTTTCAAATGAATGAAATTTGGAAGACGCTCAATGAAGACGATATGGGAGGCTACCTCCGAATAGACACTCCGGTTAAAGATCGAGGGTATGCAGCAGATATGGCGGATGCTTCTGAAGAAAACATTCAAAAACTGTTGCTTTCCGCTGAGAAAACGCTGACATACGCCAAAGAAAAGGGATTGTGCGATTTTCTGGACAAAATGATTGATACTTAAATTTTATTCGACTCCAAACCCTCTATCATTAAGAAAGTGAT
>JBCCXH010000691.1:0-2121 GCA_039192005.1 Bacteroidota bacterium | reverse complement strand
GTACGAATTTTACTATTTATACAGGGTGTAATTAATTCTGTAGTGGTAATATCACTTATTTTCGCAGAACTCTTTGATTTGAGTACGAACAAAAAAGGCAATAACAATTCCATATGACAAAGCTTGCAATAGGGATAGACATAGGAGGCACAAACACAAAGTTTGGGTTTTCCGATTTAGATGGTAACATCATTGCCCAATCCAGGGTTAAGACTCAGTCTTTTTCTGATTATAAGAAACTCATCAAAGAATTAAAAAATCAGATCGAAGCCTTGCATCCCTTAGACGATGTGATCGGAGTAGGCGTAGGCGCACCTAATGGAAATTTCTACAAAGGCACGATCGAATACCCCCCCAACTTACCATGGAAAGGCATCTCTCCATTTACTGAAGAAGTTGAAAAGGTTTTTGATAAGAAATGCATCATCACCAATGATGCCAACGCTGCTGCACTGGGGGAAATGGTGTACGGTAAAGCCAAAAACATGAAGGATTTCCTCGTGCTGACTGTAGGTACAGGTTTGGGCAGTGGGCTGGTCATAAACGGAGGTCTGGTGTACGGAAAGCACGGTTTTGCCGGAGAGTTGGGCCACACCCTCGTCAATGTAAATGGCAGGCAATGCGGTTGTGGAAAAAGAGGGTGCCTGGAAACATACGTCAGCGCAACAGGTATAAGGAGGACCGTTTACAAGCTTTTGGCGGACTACAATGATGACAGTGTACTTCGTTCCATCAGTTTTGATAATTTATCTACGCACTCTATCACAGAAGCGGCTGCCAATGGGGACAAAATAGCCATAGAAGCATTTAAGTATACAGGAAGAATTCTTGGTATGAAGCTTTCAGATTTTGTTGTTCATACAGATCCTGAGGCCATCTTTTTATTAGGTGGACTTTCCAAAGCAGGAGACCATCTTTTCGTTCCGGCACAAGAAAATATGGAGAAGCACCTGATGCCTATGTTTCTTAATATGAAAATAAAACTGCAACCTTCTGGTTTAAAAGACGATGATGCACCTATCTTAGGGGCCTCTAGTCTTGTTTGGAAATACTTAGATTCAAAATGAAAAACATTGGAGTTTTTACCTCAGGGGGCGACGCTCCCGGGATGAATGCCTGTGTCCGATCGGTCGTTAGAACGGGGTTAAGCCTTGGCCTAAACGTCTATGGCATTCGTTACGGCTATAATGGAATGATCAATGGGGACATTGAGTTGATGCAGTCCAATTCTGTCAGTAACATACTTCAGCGAGGAGGGACGATATTAAAGTCGGCAAGAAGTGAAGAGTTTAGGACAAAAGAAGGAAGAAAAAAAGCGTACGAACAGCTAAAATCTCGCGAAATAGACGGGTTAATTGCTATTGGAGGAGACGGCAGCTTTACCGGAGCCAATGTCTTCTTTGAAGAGTACGGGATTCCGACGGTGGGTGCTCCAGGGACAATAGATAATGATCTGTATGGGTCAGACTATACCATCGGTTTTGATACGGCGGTAAATACGGCCATCGAAGCCATCGATAAGATCAGAGATACTGCTGATTCTCATGATCGGGTGTTTTTTATTGAAGTAATGGGTAGGCACTCCGGATACATTGCGATTCACTGTGGCATCGGTGGGGGAGCGGAACTGGTGATGGTACCTGAAACTTCTACCACGATACAGGATGTCATCAATACGTTAAATCAAGGAAGAGACAAAAAGAAAACATCTGCCATCGTCATTGTTGCAGAAGGAGACGAGCAGGGAAATGCACATGAGATTGCCAATAAAGTAATGGGTAAACTTCCCAAACTGGATATACGTGTTTCTACATTAGGTCACATGCAGCGTGGAGGAAGGCCTTCTTCCCATGATCGAATCCTGGCATCCAGACTTGGTTTGGCTGCCGTAGAGGGACTCATTGATGGTAAATCCAATGTGATGGCAGGTATCATAGACAATAAAGTGGTTTACACGAGCTTTAAACTGGCCATTTCAAAGTCTAAACCAATTAACAGTGAGTTGATGCGTTTGGTAAGCGTAATGAACACCTGATCTACTGAACAAACGCTAACAATAAACTGGTCTCATGGAAATAAATCCATTGCTATCTATACAAATTCTTTGCCTGTCCTTTCTAG
>JBCCXH010000690.1:0-2127 GCA_039192005.1 Bacteroidota bacterium | reverse complement strand
CTTTTAAAGAGCTTGAGTTCAGCTTAGTAAGGACTTCCTTACCCTGACGGTCTTTTTTAAAACCACTTCTGGTCATGATTTGGCTCCCTACGTCGGTTCCTACTCCAAGGGTAAACAGTTTGATCCCTTCAGATTCTACCTTATCGGCTATTTTATCGGTCTCTTCCCCAAAGTCTTCTCCGTCACTAATAAGAATGATCACTTTAGATTTTGACCGCGTGATTACAGAGTCGTCTGCCGTTAACTTTTTCAGGGCCATTGCCAGCGGGGGACCAAAATCTGTTCCGTAGTTCGGTACCAGGCTGGTGTTTAGTGTTTGTATAAACAGGCCAAGCGCGTTGTTGTCATATGTGAGGGGACACTGCATGAACGCTTCATTCGAAAACATAATCAAACCGATCCGGTCAGAACTGAATGCTTCCACGATGTTTTTCAATTCAAACTTGACTTTTTCAAGGCGTGTAGGCTGTACATCAAATGCATTCATGGACTGGCTTAAATCAATGCAGAAAAAAATGTCCTTTCCTACGGTTTTTATTTCTCTGGAGGCGTCTCCAAAGCTGGGACCCAATAGGGCTATGATCAAAAGTCCGAAATACGCAGATCGCAGCAACAGTTTGATAACAACCCGGTAAAAGGGGAGGTCCAGCCTTTTTGTGGTACGGATGACGCGCACCAAAAAAGCGATGTACAAGACGACAAAAAGAAGAATGAAAATCAGTTCTTGTGTTCCTATAGAATGAGCCCAATTCATAAGCCCGCTAAAATACGTCACAAGAAGATTTCATCAAGTGACTTTGTGAGCTAATTAACGTTTTTTAAGGATGAGCTGTTGGCCAACGGGTACTTTACCTTCAGTAGAAAACCGGTGATAAGCGAATGACCGGCGTCTAAAGTTCTTCAGTAGGGTCGGTTTTGCTGGTTTGGTAAAGTGGGTGTGTTGAAATGGCTTCTTTTATGTTTTTATCTGTAAGGTAAAATTTGTCAATAAACAAGGCGCCAAACTTTTCATAAAGCGCTTTGCAACAGGAATCGTGCCTTACGTAATAAGCATACTGATAGATTTGACTTCCTAAACCGTGGTAGACCACCATCATGTCCGTACTTTTTTCGTGTTTGGCTCTGAAGTCATCATCTCCTACATATTTCAGTCCCCATTTTGCTATTTGTAGAGTGGATAACTTATGATAATAAGCAACATGACCTAATTCATGAGCAAGAATCCCGACCTGGGCATTAAAGGGAAGGTTTCGAAGAAGTATTTCATCAAAAGGGGTGTCGGTTCCGTTGTTGAGAAGCACTTTATACCTTCTCTTGGATTTAGGACCCAAAAGGGTGAAGAGGTCAAAGTTTGACTCCATCGGGGCTCCCGACTGGGTTAAGATCATGTCAACCTGAACGTCTTTAAGCTCTGGGTAAGCCGCATAGGCGAGGAGAGCGGCTTCTTCAAATCCTTCAGGGAGACCTTTATTCGTTCCGACAATTGTTTTCAGGCTGTCCAACGAATGGCTGCCTAAGACCAACGTGTCCGGATAAACAAAAGGCTGATTTCCAGGATCTTTTTGAACAGGGTCTACCGGTTGTACCATGATGAGCAGGCCAAGCGAGAGGATGCACGAAAACGTGATAAGCAGGATTCGAAGAAAGCGTTTCATTTATAGTATTTGCAGTCATACAAATATGGAAGATATCTGATGAAATTCCATAAAGTAGAAACTTTCAGAAATTGCCAATGAAAAAACCTGAACACGTTAACCCTTGTTTGGAACAAGCTGATGAGGGTAGAAAAAACAAGGTCGCGTGTAGGGAAAGCAAGCAGCTATTTTAATAGTAGCTGCTCCGTTACCTTAAGTAAGGCATTTATTTTGTTGACATCATATGCATCTGGGTGTGCCCGCCCGAAACCACCGCGGTCATTGTCATAGTATTTTCCGGTCATGCCGGCATAGTTATCTGCAACGGCCAGATTTCTTAAAATGTCAGCCCCCTTTTCGGCCGGAGACCAAACCTGCCCGAAGGCTTCCACGGCCATTTTGGTATCTAATAGCGAGCCTGGGTTGACGACGATGGCCGACGTATTTTTCAGGGTGCCGGCGAGGTGTAAGGTCCACATGGTGATGGCGAGCT
>JBCCXH010000689.1:0-2165 GCA_039192005.1 Bacteroidota bacterium | reverse complement strand
AGGCAATTGTATTAAATGAAATTGAGGATAGGTATATCTTTGGGTGTAACCCGATGAATATCACGAAAAACTTTACGAAAGATGATCTTAAAACGGTCTATGACCAGTATTTTGAGTCCATACGGGGATTTTTATACTATAAAACCAGAGACATAGACTTGTCTGAAGACCTTGTTCAGGAAGTTTTTCGTGATATTCATCGGGTTACACCCAAAGATATACCTATCCTCAATTTCATTTAATACAATTGCCTTTCGTAATACCCTACCATCTTTGGCCTTACATTTAAAAAAGTAGTGAAACGAATCGTTGAATGGAGTTAAAACAATTGAAAAGCGAATTAATTGAAGCGTGTTACCAACAAATCAAAAAAAAACTTGATTTGATTGATGAAGAACTGGATTCTGTCCAACAATCGGCAAGCGAAGACACCAAAAGCAGTGCGGGAGATAAATATGAAACGGGAAGAGAAATGATGATGCTTGAAAAAACAAAGCTTTTGAATCAAAAAGAACAAGTGGCCAAACAGCTTAAGCCGCTACAAAAAATAGATGTAAACAAAGACTTTATGCAAATAGAAACAGGCGCATTGATAAAAGCTTCGAACGCACTATATTTTATCGCTTCCAGCATCGGGCAGGTGAAACTGGCTGAGCAGTCCGTCTTTGTTATTTCTCCGCTGGCACCCATTGCACAGGCGATGTTGGGAAAGAAGAAAGGGGACGCCTTTGAAATCAATGGAAACAAGCAGGTCATACTCTCGGTAGACTAGCCCGAAAGATTCGGGACTCTTTTATTGTGGCAGGCAGGGAGAGGAAGAAGAAAACCTGCTTAAGTTAATAGCATTGAGACCGGGCCACGGCGGCGGTCATAAAGCTTAAGTCAACGGCATTTGGTGATGCTGATGAATTAAGCGGGTTAGTTCATGATGATCTCCGGATCTACCACTTCCAGGCCTTCCTTACTCAGCATCACGCTGGGTATGTTTTCCTTGATTGCGTTGATGAGTTCGTTGGTAAACCGCTCCTTGCTGTTGTTCTTTCTGTTGATGATGCCAATTTCTCGGGCCTTTTTTCCAATAGGAGCAATGTTGTCTTCTTGCTCTACCGAGAGGCTCAGGGTGGTCAGTTCCGGTAAGATGGTCATGCCTCCCTTCAAATCAACAATCCGTATCAATGCATCAATGGAGTTGCTTCGGTAGATAAACCGTTTGCCTTTTCTGATCTCGTTTTGATCACAAAAATTATTGATCTGATCTCTAAAGCAATTTCCTTCATTGAGTAACCAAAGCTGATCGTAGTCGATGTTTTTTAACGAAATGCCGTTTCCCTGTGCAAACTCACTAGAAGCATAGAAAAAGAACTTTTCATAGAAAATAGGTTCCGACACAATGCCAAAGACGTTGACAGGCGTTGCAATGAGCCCTGTATCCAACTCGCCCTTTCTTACTCCTTCTATGACACGATTCGTAGTCATCTCTGAAAAATCAAGGTTTAATTTCGGGTGAACTTCTTGTAAGTGATCGGAAAACAAAGGAACAAGAAATGGAGCCAGTGTTGGAATGATGCCGATTTTAAACTGACCGGAAACATCTTGTTTTAACTCTTTGGTGAAATTTTTGAGCGCAGAGGCACTGGTAACGATTTCTTCGGCACGTATTAAGAACAATTTTCCTTCTTCTGTAACTGAGATGGGGCTGGCAGATCGGTCAAAAAGAATGATGTCAAGCTCATCTTCCAGTTTTTGAATTTGCACACTTAGTGCAGGCTGTGAGATAAACAGCTTTTGAGAAGCGATCTTGAAACTCCGGTGTTGCTGAAGTGCTAAGGCGTAGGTTAGCTGCTGAAGGGTCATGCGTTCTTTTCGGCAAAAGTAGACGTATATTTTTAAGTGGTATTGAGAAGACCGACTTATCCTCTTCCTACAAATTTGCCTTTTCAAACAAAAACAATCCTCCGCTACGCGGAGGATCTTCTACATATCATTCATCTACTTAGGTTTTGCGAAAACATTCAAAAACAATCACATCATATGGAATGGATGCGTCCATTTTTCTAGATCAAACTAGATAGAAAGACAATCATTTGCTTTTGAGGAATTAACTTTAAATATCATCATAAATGAAGTGTAGCTAGTTAATAAATAAAAATATGGTTGATTAATGT
>JBCCXH010000688.1:0-2176 GCA_039192005.1 Bacteroidota bacterium | reverse complement strand
GTGAATTTTTTGCAACGCAAGGGTAGCTCAAAAGATGCCCCGGATTTCCCGTAGGTTTAGGTGCGGCCGGCTAGGCTTGACTTGACACTAGCATAAGGGATAGCAACACAGGGCAATTGCATGTTAAAAAATTCGACTTAAAAAAGAAGCCATTATTCCCCTTCCTGGGCGGCCCTTTTGGAAGGGGCCGGCATGGAATGTTTGGGGTAGGTTATAACTTAAAATATCTTTTTTAAGACCGCGTGGAACAGACGGATTTTCGGCCATAAATAGGCTTGAAATATTAACATGCAATCGCCCTGGATAGCAACAAATTTGCCATGTCGTTGTGAGCAATTTTAAGCATTGAATAGTGATTTTTTAGAAATGAATTTGATGATATAATGATCAATTTGATAAACAGCTCTCCATGATGGTTTGGTTCCGGATCATACCTCTTTATCCATCAAATCCGTTACTACATGGTACCTGGGGTCGTCGATAGAGGTTTCAATGATCTTATTAAAGTCAGGGTCCGCTTTCAGCAAAAGTGTCTTACACTCAGGACTCAGGTGGGTCAATTTTATCCTTTTACCTAGTTCCTGGTACTTGTGTGCTAGGTTGTTGATCGCCTCTATGCCTGAGTGATCGCTCACACGTGATTCAATGAAGTCGATTTCTACCTGGTCGGGATCACTGGAGGCATCAAACTTGGAGTTGAAATTCTGAACGGAGCCAAAAAACAAGGGCCCCCAGATCTCATAGACCTTTGTACCGTCTTCCTTCATACGCTTTCTGGCACGGATCATGGTTGCGTTCTTCCATGCAAAAACGAGCGCAGACATGATGACACCTGCAATCACGGCGATCGCTAAGTCTTGCCATACCGTAATGGCGGATACCGCTACCAGGACGATCGCGTCAGCCAGGGGAATCTTATTGATGATACGGAAGCTACTCCAGGCAAACGTACCAATGACCACCATAAACATCACGCCGACCAGTGCTGCGATCGGGATCTGTTCGATCATCGAAGCACCAAATAGAATGAAACTTAAAAGAGCGACAGCAGCTACGATACCGGACAGCCTTCCACGCCCTCCGGAGTTGACATTGATAATGGACTGACCAATCATGGCACAGCCTCCCATACCGCCAAAGAGCCCGTTAAGGATATTTGCTCCTCCCTGAGCGACACACTCCCTGTTTCCACTTCCCCTTGTTTCCGTTAGGTCGTCAATTAGATTGAGTGTCATCAACGATTCAATTAATCCTACGGCTGCAAGTAGCAATGCGGTAGAAAAAATGAGGCCCCAATGTCCTTTAAGCGTATCGACTAGTTCGAAAATTTGATATTGAAATTCGGGGAGGCTTCCTTTCAAACCATTTCCTCCGCCTTCTCTGATAAACGAACCCACGGTACTTACGTCCAACCCGCCCAGTATGGTGATCGCCGCTACGACAATGATGCCTGTTAAAGCGGCAGGGACCTTCTTAGTGATTTTAGGCAGAAAAAACATAATACCCATGGTGAGCGCTACCAGGGCCAGCATGATCACCAGTTCCTGACCTTGCATCCATTGCATCTCGTTGCCAGCCTTTTCCTTAAACAATCCAAGTTGCGAAAGGAAGATCACGATGGCAAGTCCATTTACAAATCCCATCATCACAGGATGGGGGATTAGCCGGACGAACTTACCCAAACGTAACGCACCAGCAGTCACCTGAATGACTCCCACGATCAGTAGCGTTATGAACAGCCACTGTAACCCGAGGTTTTCAATCGGTTGGGCAAGGGACAGCCCTACTTCGTTCCCTTTTTGTATCATGTGGACCATCACAACAGCCATCGCGCCGGTAGCTCCTGATATCATGCCTGGGCGCCCTCCGAATAAGGAAGTTATGAGTCCCATCATAAAAGCCCCGTACAACCCAACCATTGGGTCAATGCCTGCGACGAATGCAAAGGCTACTGCTTCCGGTACCAGAGCAAGTGCTACGGTTAACCCGGATAGGATGTCATTTTTAGGATTGAAAGTGAAATTGTGAAATATGCTTTTCATTACGACCTGTCAAAAGGAGCGCAAAGGTAGAAGAATACCTGATTTGTTGGAAATAGGGAGTACTTACTTTTTTTGAAGACCATTTTACTGTATTGAAATTAGGTATTGGTTGATGTTTGAGTGGTGTGGAATCC
>JBCCXH010000687.1:0-2179 GCA_039192005.1 Bacteroidota bacterium | reverse complement strand
TTCATAATAGTCATCATCCAGGTCTGTCATCCGGATCATTCCTTCGCATTTGGTTTCGATGATTTCTACAAAAATGCCCCATTCCGTAACACCAGAGACCATCCCTTCAAAATCCTGACCCAGCATAGAGGCCATAAACTCTACTTGCTTGTATTTGATGGAGGCACGTTCCGCATCTGCTGCACGCTTTTCTCGTTCGGAGGTATGCAAACAAAGAGACTCATATTCGCCATTATCAGTGTTTTTTCCGCCGTTTAGGTAATGACTCAGCAACCGGTGCACCATCACATCCGGATATCTACGAATGGGAGAAGTGAAATGTGTGTAGTGTTTGAATGCCAATCCAAAATGATGCCTCGGATCTGTGGTATACTTCGCCTTTGCCATTGAACGAATGGCAAGGTATTCTAATACGTTTTGTTCTGGTTTCCCTTCTATACTTTCTATCAGTTTGTTCAGTGCACCGGATAGATTTTTCCCCAAGTCCAATTTATGGCCGAATTTTGCAGCGAATGAGGAAAAAGTGTTTAGTTTCTCCGGATCAGGATCATCATGCACACGATATACAAATGTTTTACTTCCTTCTTCTTTTCCTTTTTCTTTCCAGTTAAAAATGTGTGTTGCTACTTCTTTATTGGCCAACAACATAAACTCCTCAATCATTTTATGTGCATCTTTTCGCTCTTTCGGTATAACCTCAAGAGGCTTCCCATCTTCATCCAGTTTGAATTTTACTTCAATTGTCTCAAAATTAACGGCTCCACTATTGAATCTCTTCTTTCTTAATTGTTTTGCAACATGATTAAGCATAGCTATTTCTTCTGTGAAATCACTTTGCAGTCCCTCTATTCGTTCTTGAGCTTCTTCATAAGTAAATCTTCGATCTGATTTGATCACTGTTTTGCCAAACCATTTTTTAGAGATCGCTCCTTTTTCATCCATTTCGAAAACGGTTGAAAATGTCAGTTTTTCTTCATTTGGACGTAATGAGCAAAGGCCGTTAGATAGTTTTTCCGGTAACATCGGAATAGTGCGATCTACTAAATAAACAGAGGTGGCCCGCTCAATTGCTTCTTTATCAAGCTCAGTCCCTTCTTCTACGTAGTGTGAAACATCAGCAATGTGCACGCTTATTTCAAATAGTCCACCTGCTAGTTTTTTAATAGATAGTGCATCATCAAAGTCTTTTGCATCTGAGGGATCAATGGTGAACGTAGTGATGTCTCTAAAATCTCTTCTTTTTAAAATCTCTTCTTTCGTGATCAAGACTGGAATTTTATTTGCAGCAGACTCAATCTTCTTTGGAAATCTGAAGGGTAACCCAAACTCTGCCATGATAGAGTGGATTTCGGCTTCATTTTCCCCTGTTTGTCCCAGTACTTCCACCACCGTACCCAAGGGACTTCTGTTTTTCGCGTCATGCCATCGGTCAATCTTCACTAAGACTTTGTCATTCTCTTTCGCTCTCCCGATTTTCTCCGGATAAATCATAATGTCAAAGTGGATATTGCGACTCACTGGGATGACGAAGGAGAAATTTCGAGAGACTTCTATTCTTCCCACAAACTCCTCTCGGTTACGATTTAGCACTTTGACAACCCTACCTTCAGGTCGGAATCCTCTTCCTGCTGCCTTGGTCACAATTACGCTTACAAGGTCTCCATGAATGGAAAAATTCAGATCTGCGGTCTTTATCCAGATATCCTCTTGCTCATCCGAAGTGACGATGTATGCGAAATGAGGGTTCACATGATCAACTGTTCCTGTGAGGTATTCGCTATCTATGTTGCTAACAAATCGCCCATTGCCAAGCCTTTTGATCTTTTCTTTATTTTCTAAACGAAACAATTGATTTTTTAAGTAGTCTTTAGACTTTTTATCGCGGAGCTGAAGTTTTCGAATCAGGTCTCGATAGCCATAGGAGCTACCATTATTTACTGAAAAAAGCTCATGAAGCTTATTCTTTATTCTTTTCACATGGCTTGGTTCCCGCGGCTTAGATCGATTACCAAACGTTGTTTTTCTTCGTTTTCTACTCATTTTAGGGTAATTTCAATGATGATCATGTTCCGTCTCAAAAATTTTGTGAGAAAAGCAATTGTTGTTTTTAACAAGCATAATGTTTGCGTTTTTTCATGATCCCGGTTTAAAGTAAACTTCCTCAGGATGTAATTGTGAC
>JBCCXH010000686.1:0-2184 GCA_039192005.1 Bacteroidota bacterium | reverse complement strand
TGATCTCCATTGGAGAGCTTTTCCGGTGTGATTCGACTTCCATCAATTCCCTTTTGGACTCTAAACAGACGCAGGCAATCGACCAGTACCAAGCCCACTAGCCCAAAGAATAATATTTTGGGGAGAATGACTAAGAAGTCAAAAAAGAAAGCGATTATGAAAAGCACTACGATCAACCCTACAGCCTGAAAAAGTCGGTTTGTAAAGTAGAGCTGCCTTAGAAATCTCATTATCTGGGAACCTCTATTTTTTCCACAATTTGATCAATGATTTGATCTGAGGTCAGGCCTTCCATTTCCTTTTCCGGAGTCAAGATCACTCGATGTCTGAGGACGGGCTTGGATACATACTTTACGTCGTCGGGTGTTATAAAGTCTCTTCCTTGAATGGCAGAATACGCCTTGGCCGTCTGCATTATGGCGATCGAAGCTCTTGGAGAAGCCCCCAGAAAGAGATCAGGGTTCTCTCTGGTTTCATGAACGATTTTAGCTACATATTGCATGAGATTTTCATCAACATGCAGGCCGTGAATGGTTTCCCGGTATTTTTTGATGTTCTCCTTAGTCAATACGGATGAGATACCTCTTATATCATGTGTAGCTTTTCTTGAATGATGACCGTGAAGAATGCGTACCTCCTCGTCTAGATTTGGATATTCTACAGATATTTTAAATAAAAAGCGATCCAGTTGGGCTTCGGGAAGTCGGTAAGTTCCTTCTTGCTCAATTGGGTTTTGAGTGGCTACCACCAGATAGGGCTCATCCATGCGGTAAGTATGACCATCTACAGTAACTTGCCGCTCCTCCATTACCTCGAAAAGCGCGGATTGCGTTTTAGCTGGTGCTCGGTTTATTTCATCGATTAGTACGATGTTTGAAAAAATGGGTCCTGCCTTAAAGGTGAATTCTGCCGATTTTGCATTAAAAACAGATGTACCCAAAACGTCTGATGGCATAAGGTCTGGTGTAAATTGAACACGTGAAAAGTCTGCAGCAATCACCTTGCTTAGTAGTTTTGCGGTTAACGTCTTCGCTACTCCAGGTACGCCTTCCAATAATACGTGGCCATCTGCCAGAATGGCCGTAATCAGTAAATCTACCATCTGGCTTTGACCTACCACCACTTTTCCAATTTCAGTTCTTATATGGTCGACACTATTTTTTAAGTCGCTTAGATCCATGCGACTCTGAAATTCGGCCTTATTGTTTTCTATTTCTTCACTCATAGTATTTCGTCAATAGTTTTGCTCAGGTCTTTTAATTGTTCTTCGGATATTTCTTGACTTTGCTTGGTTTGGTTGATCAAATCAAAGGCGGTTTTTATTTCTTGTATTGTACAGCCCGTCTTTTGAGCCACCCGCTCAATAAAGGAAGGATCTCCGTCACGGAACTGTAATCTGTATTTTGTCCTTAGTCTTTCCTGAAAAAAATTAATTCGCTTTAAGGCAATGCTTTTATGATCTTTTTTGTAGAAATAAAGATTGGCAATGGTGCCAACAAATTCCAGTGTGGTGTTGGCTAGTGGGGTTATAATTGGAATTACCCTTTGTTTTCTTTTGGCTTCAAAGAAGATGAAAAGTAACAGACTCAGAATGGATATGTAATACGCCCAGCGTAGGGGCTCATTAGTAAGTACATATCGAAGTGGCGTACCAGCCTCCATTCTTCCGAGTTGGTAGTATTCTGTCCAAATAGTTGCTTCGCGTGGAAGGTATGAAAGGGCAGCACTTATAAATTCATTGTTGTTCTCAAGTAGAAGGTAATTGTTGGTGAAAGCGAGGGGGGTTGAACATAAAACTAAAAAACCTTTACCCCAGTTAACTTTGATCATCTGAGGTTTTTCAAGGTCATTAACTACCAGCACTTCAGTCTTAAGAGTGTCAAAGCTAGAAAAGAAGTTCTGAGTGTTATTCCTCCTGAAATAGTATTCTTGATTCTTGAATGCGGGATTCGCAAATCTTAAGAAGGCAGTATCTTCTTTAGAAATATTGTCGATAACGTCCTCCTCAAAGAAGTAGTCAGTAGTTTTTAAATTCAGTGTGTCGGCAAATGGTCCTGAAAAGTACTCAGCAGCTATAAACGCATGGGTTCCTTTGTAAACCTTTTCCAATAATACATCAGTATCTTCTTGCGAACCGAAGAAGCTGTTGGTCAGTACTAAAATGTTTTCTGCCGTGGAGTCTTT
>JBCCXH010000685.1:0-2188 GCA_039192005.1 Bacteroidota bacterium | reverse complement strand
ACCGTGGATTTGTCTCCACGGTGACACTTATCAAGCAGTAGTTTATCCCAACGATACCTACAATCAGGATGCCGTCTAAAATACTTTTTAGACGGCATCTGTTTTTTTCTACTGGAGGTTTTTTTCAGGTAAGTCCGGAATGAATGAGGTCGCTCCTTTTAGATCGTTTCTTGCTATTGCTAAAATTCGCTGATAAAGTGGAAGACGATATCCGGGAAGTTGTCTTGTACCATCTGCAACCATGCTTTCGTTTCCGCCATAAAGACGAGCCTACCTTCTTTATCCTTAGCGATGTGTCGGTACTTATCCTTGACGAATGCCTCTAACTTGGCCGGGTCATCGCTACTGATCCAGCATGCTTTGTGAATGTTTACCCCTTCAAATCGGGCATTTGCTCCATATTCGTTTAACAGTCGGTACTGAAGCACCTCAAACTGAAGGGCACCTACGGTCCCAACCACTTTTCTCGAACCCATCTCGTAGGTAAAAAGTTGAGCGACTCCTTCGTCCATTAGCTGGTTAAGCCCTTTCTCAAGCTGTTTCGATTTCATCGCATCCAGATTGATGACCTCTCGGAAAAGCTCAGGCGAAAAGGAAGGAATGCCTTTATACAATCCTTTTTCACCTTCATTGATGGTATCCCCGATTTTCAGGTTTCCTGTGTCGTATAAACCAACGATGTCGCCTGGAAACGCCTCTTCTACCGTTTCTTTTTGCTGAGCCATGAAAGCAGTCGCGTTCGAAAATCTGAATTTTTTATTCTGCCTGACGTGGTAATAATTACTTCCCCTCTGAAACGTACCCGAACAAATCCTGATAAAGGCGATTCGGTTTCTGTGCTTGGGGTCCATATTGGCGTGGATCTTAAAAATAAACCCTGAGAATTTATTTTCATTAGGGATGATTTCACGTTCCTCGGTTTCCCGGGGTATGGGCGATGGAGCGATGTCAGTAAAGCAGTCCAGCAGCTCCCTGATACCAAAGTTGTTGACAGCACTGCCGAAAAATACAGGAGCTAAGTCACCATTCAGATAGCTTTTACCATCAAACTCATCATACACACCGTTGACAAGCTCTATTTCTTCTCTCAATTGCGACACGGCTGATTCCGGTAGGTGATTGTCCAATGCAGGATCTTCCACACCTTTGATTTCCACCACTTCATCTACCCTTTTTTGCTTATTGGGCTCGTAGAGGTTCAGGTTGTTTTCGTAGATGTTATATACCCCTCGAAGGGTTTTCCCCATCCCGATGGGCCAGCTCATGGGCCGTACTTTTATGCCTAGTTTTTCTTCAATTTCGTCCAGCAAGTCGAATGCATCCCTCCCCTCACGGTCCAACTTATTGATGAAACAAATGACAGGTGTATTACGCATCCGGCATACCTCCATCAGCTTTTCCGTTTGTCTTTCTACGCCCTTTACACAATCTATTACCATAATGACACTGTCTACAGCAGTAAGTGTGCGGTACGTATCTTCAGCAAAGTCTTCGTGACCCGGTGTATCCAGGATATTGATTTTCAGGTTTTTGTAGTCAAATCCCATGACAGAGGTGGCAACGGAGATGCCTCTTTGCTTTTCGATGTCCATCCAGTCAGAGCGAGTTCCCATGTCGATCTTATTGGATTTTACTGCTCCGGCGGTTTGGATGGCTCCTCCAAATAGAAGCAACTTCTCTGTCAACGTTGTTTTTCCGGCATCTGGGTGAGCAATAATGCCAAATGTCCTACGTCGTTCTATTTCTTGTTCCAGTGTCATACAATCAAAATTGGATGCAAAAGTAGAAAAAGCAAGGGTTCTAACCGGTGTCAGTACCTTTGACCGATGAGAAAGTCGTATCGGTACGTTATTTATTTTCTGGTTGGTCTGTTGATTTATCAGGTCATTGAGTCGGGGAAAACCGGTCTTACTTACGAGGGGACGAGAACCACTTTGATTGTCGGGATCATCGTGGTGTTTATCCTACTTGTTATCGTTCGTATGATCAAACAGCGATACGAGGATAAGTAGTTTATCTTCTGTATCCCTGATTGTCGTTTTTACTCTAGGATTTCAGAAGGTGAAGATGTAAGAAGGTCAATTTTATTTTGAAATAGACAACTTTTTGATCTATTTAGAAACAATATTCTGCTAATAAAAAGTGCTTTGAGTCGAAGTAATTTTATTAATTAAATGACAAAGGAATT
>JBCCXH010000684.1:0-2191 GCA_039192005.1 Bacteroidota bacterium | reverse complement strand
CGACGGTAATGATTGGGGGTAAACCAGCCGCCAGAATGGGCGATTCTACTGCGCACGGCGGACAAATTGTGTTGGGTTTACCCACAGTAATGATTGGAGGTTAAAGAATGCAGACAGATGCATGATGATAGAAAACAATATGAATGACAATACATTTTTGGGGCGAGGGTGGGCCTTTCCGCCCAGGTTTGACTTTATTTCCAATATACCGACTATGGTCGAAGAGGAAGAAGATATTAAAGAGAGCATCCGAATTATTTTATCTACCTCACCCGGAGAACGGATCATGAACCCAAAATTTGGTTGTACGTTGTCGTTATTCGTTTTTGACAGTATAGACAGCACTTTTGTCAATCGTATTACAGACAGTGTTCGGACTGCTATTCTCAATTATGAACCTCGTGTGACATTAGATGAGATTTCGGTAGATACTTCCGAATCCTTCGACGGGATCGTTTACATCACACTGGATTACACGATAAGAAAAATTAACGTTCGCGGCAATATTGTATACCCATTCTATATTAAGGAAGGAACCAACGTCCGGAACATGTGATAAGCGGTGACAAGGTATGAACAAGACTCATGATAAGTCGGGACAGATCGAAAACGCTTCTTACAGCCTGAATGGCTCATCAAGAAATAACCGGTCTCTTAAAGCGCTTTCACCTGATTTTTTTAAAATCGACGAGAGGACCTTAGTTGACTTCCTTGTTTTCGCTGAAAAATATGCGGCTTATTTACATGCCGACGGCTACCCTGAATCCGTAAATCCTGAATTCATTAAAAGATGGAATACTTTTTTCGCCAGTGATGTCTCTGTTTTTCTGGCTAAGATCATCGGCGGCAAACCTGAACGATCCGTCACTTATTCAATCACTGATGGAAATGCACTACCGAAGGTTGTACTAAGGAAGCTAAATGTGTTTTTAACGCTATTTAGTAAACTAACCGATGCAGCAACGAATTCAATTTTGTTACAATCGGTTGATCAAAAAATATCACTTTTCATCGATGAAATTGAGCAGCTTAAAAGCCGGGCTATTAATACTTTTTTTGAGGCCGGGATTGAATTGAAGCATGAGTCCATTGATGCTTTACCAGTCAAACGGGGTATCTCCAGGAAGGAAAGCATAGCTAAATTGGATACAAAGATCGATTCCTTTCTGGCTGGTGCACATAAAATCATTTACACAGCTAAAAGTTTTTTTCATGAGTCTATACAGAACAATGACCGGCATAACCCGGCCATGGCTTTAGTTATATCCTTCTTACAACTTTATGAATATACTAAAGATGATCTCAATGCCATTACAGGCAAGCACCTGGACCATTTTTTTAAAGAGATCTTACAACAAAGCCCAAAACTACCTGAGCCTGATGAAGTGCATGTATGCCTCAGGTTATCTGACCACGTAGAATCATACAGGATTCAGGAAGGTACACTTTTCAAGGCTGGTGTAGACGATGAAGGACTGGACTATCTCTATGAAGCAAAGAAGACAACTACATTAAACAAAACCCAGATCACTTCAATGGGTGTGATTTATGTCTCTATGAAAGAGGATATAAAAATCGAACCTTACTTCGAGTTCATCTCCGGGATCTACCAAACTAAGATGCTTGATTCGGCAGGCGGGGGATTTGACTTTACCAAAAAACCTTTTCCCATTTTAAGCCAAGATCATGGCGAAATTGTCACCAGCACTATGGACGTCAGTGATGTTGGATTTGCAATCGCCTCACCCGTACTCATTTTACGGGAAGGACTGCGCGCAGTAACATTAGGAATACAATTCAATTTGAAATCTATGTCACCTCTGGTCTCTTTTTTGGAAAGGCTTTCTAAAAGAGAAGACCTGACCGCCGATGAGGTGTTTCATAGGGTATTTTCACGGGCTTTCACCATTTCATTGACCACTGCCAGTAGATGGATGGATATAGCGGAATATACGGTAATGCCGCACAAGTGGAGTAGTGGAACTATTGTTATCTCATTTACCCTTCCCATGAGCGCTCCCGCTATTGAGCCGATGGGAGAAGAATGGGATAAAGCAGAAATCGAGCAATACAACACCCAATGGCCGATAATGAAAGTTGGTATTTCAGATCAGGAGACCATGTATTCATACTCTTATTTGAAGCACCTGATCGTAAACGAATTTGATATCGATGTTGACGTAAAAGACAT
>JBCCXH010000683.1:0-2212 GCA_039192005.1 Bacteroidota bacterium | reverse complement strand
GTTGGACATTAGGTTCAATATTACCTGAACAAGTCTGTCACGGTTACCTTTTACAAGAGGCAGTTTTCCATGAAGGTTTGTATTCAAGGCAATTCCTTTTTCTGAAATCAGTTGCTTCACTTTTCTCACGGATTCGTTCGCTACGTCATTCAAGTGAATGGTACTAAAGGGTATTTCTAATTTTCCCGATTCCATTTTTTCCAGATCCAGAACTTGATTAATTAGCCGTTCCATGCGCTTAGTTTCCTCAACGATGGTATCGAGAAATTTAGCTCGCTCCTCCGTTTTCAGATCTTCGTTATCGTTTATTATCTCGGAAAGCGCACGGATTGAGGTAATTGGAGTTCGCATTTCGTGAGTTACCGTTGAGATAAATTCATCTTTTAGCTCATCGAGCTTTGTAAGTTCCTTATTTGCCTCTCGCAACTTAACACCTGCGGTTTCAAGTTCTGCCGACTTTTTCTTCAGCTCTTTATTATCCGTGATGTAGCGTTGTGTTTCCTGAAGAATATTGAATACTTCTTCAAGTTTTATCTCCTCTTCTTTTACCACCGAAGACATTAAAACACGTGCTGAAGCAGAACCTACGGCACCCGATAGTAATTTCTCTGCAAAGTTCACGACTCTAAAGTCCGCTTCAATTGTACCTTGCTCAATGGCATTACGATCTGAGAAGCGCTCAAACGCAAGGTCAGTACGCCTTTTTCCTAAAAACATGGACAGCAGATTTTTAATATCGGTTATAAAAGCCTGACCTTTCCATACAATGGCGCTCTCGTAAACCGTGGAGTATTTGAATATATCAACGAAAACCTCTGCCTGATTAGTTTCTTTGATTGACTGGGAGGTTAACGACGAAACCCCTACATCGGCGAGCCCATGGCACAAAATACTCCAAATAAATCCTTTAGAAACGTTATTCTAAAAATCGACTCCTAAAAAGGCTTGTGGCTTCAACCAACTCAATCCAAACAAACCTTCATTTAAGATCGTGGCGTCTATTAATTTAGCATTTACGATGGTAGGAAGAACTAAAGTGAACATCCATACTAAAAACCCAACCGTTAGGCTGGCTATAGCTCCTTTGTAATTCCCACCTTTCCAGAACATCCCTCCAATAGCTGAAGGTGCAAACTGAGCCACACCTACAAACGAAATCAGGCCAATTGAAACTAATGGAAAAGGTTGGCCTATATATTTATAGTACAGATAGGCCAGCATCAGCATAACTACAATCATTAGCTGCCTCCCCCGTAAAACTACTTTGTTCAACTGAGGGTTGAGTTTTTTGGAAAGGAACTCGCTGCGCAAGATGCCCGGGATCATTAAATTGTTGCTGATCATTATACTCAAGGCCGATGTCGATACAATAATCATACTAGTAGCTGCGGAAAAACCTCCCAGAAATACCAAAAGAGCTAAAAAGGTATTGCCCTGTGCCAAGGGCATAACGAGAACGTACGTATCTGCATCTACTGAATTTCCAGGAAAAAGAAGGTTCCCTCCCAACGCAATTGGCAGCACAAAAACATTTATCAAAAAGAGGTACAAAGGGAAAAGCCAAATGGCTTTTTTGAGATGATTCTCATCATTATTCTCCTTTACTGCAACGTGAAATTGTCTGGGAAGAAGTATGATCGCTAAAAAAGATAATATGTTAAGCCAAAACCAATCACCATAACCATCTAGGGGGTCTAATGTGATAAGTCTCTCAAAGTATGGTAACTCACTAGACTGGATAAAGATATCTGAAAAACCGTTGAAAAGGCCATAGGTTACATAAAATCCAAGTACGACAAATGCAAATAGCTTAAATAAGGACTCGAAGGCCACAACGGTAATGAGGCCGGTATTTTTTTGACTAGTGTCAATTTTCCTAGAACCAAAAAATATGGTGAATACTGCCAAAATAACCATGAGATAAAATGCAGAGTCATTAAAGAAAAGCCCTTTCGACCCCGTCACATCGGCGCTGAATATTCTAAAACTACTTGAGATCGCCTTTAACTGTATAGATATATAGGGTATAATAGCCAGAATACAAATGATGGTGGCAAAAGCCCCTAAAAAAAGGCTCTTGCCGTAACGAGCTGAAATAAAATCGGCTATGGAAGTAATCCGTTGCGCCTTGCAAATCCTGATTATTTTACGCAAAACAAGCCAAAACAAGGGTGCCATGAGAATCGGACCCATGTACGTGGTAAGAAAATCG
>JBCCXH010000682.1:0-2219 GCA_039192005.1 Bacteroidota bacterium | reverse complement strand
GGCCACCCAGGCAAGTGCCATTACGTTCATTTCCACTCCGGGACAGGCATACGAGAGTGGGATGGGATTTGTCCAAAACTATTTTGGGTTGCCACTCGCTTTAATTGTCGTTTCTGCCGTTTTTATCCCAATCTACTACCGGTTAAAGGTTTTTACAGCGTATGAATTTTTAGAAAAAAGGTTTGACATCAAAACCCGGTTTCTGGGCGCCTTCCTCTTTTTAATTCAACGAGGACTAGCGGCCGGTATCACCATTTATGCGCCGGCGATCATTCTCTCTTCCATCCTTGGCTGGGACCTGACACTGACGATTGTCTCTACCGGTGCGTTGGTGATCATCTACACCGTGTCTGGAGGGACCAAAGCCGTTTCCATTACCCAAAAACAGCAGATGGCTGTAATTATGGGAGGGATGTTTGCCGCTTTTTTTATGCTCCTGGCCTACATATCGGATCATACTTCCATCGGGACCGCTTTTGAAATTGCCGGTAAGCTGGGAAAACTGGAGGCCGTCAATTTTGACTTCGATTTTTCCGAGCGATACACCATCTGGTCTGGATTGACCGGAGGGTTTTTCCTGGCACTCTCGTACTTTGGTACGGACCAGTCCCAGGTCCAGCGATACCTGGGAGGGACCAATGCTGCGGAGAGCAGGATGGGGTTGATGTTTAATGCCCTTCTGAAAATCCCGATGCAGTTTTTTATTTTACTCACCGGTGTGCTGGTCTACATTTTTTACCTCTTCTACCAACCTCCGTTGCATTTTAAGGAAGAGTCGGTTTCGAAAATCCAGGCGTCCCAATACGCAGCGCAGTATCAGGAGCTTGAGAAGGATTACCGTTATGAATTTGAAAAAAGGAAAAACGCGGTACTTGCATTATCCGATCCGGCGATCACACCAGGAGAGAAAGACGCGTTGATGGAAGAGGTGGTCACAGCGGACCAGGCGGCTGTTTCCATACGAGAAGAAGCCAAAACGCTGTTGGCAGCGTCGGATGAGAACGTGGAAAAAAAAGATTCGGATTATGTTTTCCTTACTTTCATCATTAATTACCTCCCACATGGATTGATTGGGTTGCTGATTGCAGTGATCTTTTCGGCTGCGATGTCTTCCACCTCATCAGAGTTAAACGCACTGGCATCGACCACCTCGGTTGATTTTTATAAGCGGCTGATCCATCAGGGAGCTTCGGAAGATCATTATGTGAACGTATCCAAGCTGCTAACCTTTGCCTGGGGCATCATTGCCATTCTCTTCGCCATTCTGGCCAAAAACTCAGAGAACCTGATCGAGGCCGTAAACATCATCGGTTCGCTCTTTTACGGGACCATTTTAGGGATCTTTCTGGTCGCTTTCTTTTTGAAATGGGTAAAGGGAAATGCGGTATTCGTGGCAGCCATCATCGCGCAGATAGGGGTGATCGTTTGTCACTTTATGACTGAAGCCGGATACTTTAAGTTGGGCTACCTGTGGTACAATGCCATCGGTTGTGGGGCGACTTTTCTATTGAGTATGTTGTTTTCTGTCATCGGGTTGAATAAGGATGGAAAAGGCGAGAGGTGATGAATTAAGTACTACACAAGAAAAACAAATGATGCAATGGAAAAGAACAAGTTTACGTTAGTTTCTATCCTTTTTTTAGTTGGTATTTCTCTTTACGGACAAACGAAAAAAGATTCTTTAGAAATTAGGCAAGTGGCGTTAGACTACATTGAATCTCAACACAATGTAAAACCCAAACAATTTGAACGGGCGGCTCATCCAAGAATGGTGAAAAGAACTTTTTGGAGGAATAAAAAAACGGGAAAGGAATATTTAGGCGAAACGTTCACTGATTCCATGATACTACTAGCCGAAACGTATAATCTGAGCAAAGATAAATTTCCTGAGAATCCAAAAAAAGAAGTGATTATTCTCGACGTTTATGATAAAGTAGCCTCCGTTAAACTAATTGCTGATGATTGGATTGATTATATGCACATGGTGAAGCTAAACGGAAAATGGCAACTCATAAATGTATTGTGGCAATTCAACGATTCTGGAAAACACTAAAAAACAAAAGACACCTCAGCTCTTGTTGGTTTTTCAGTTTTCTTTGCTCCTATTGTGCCTTACGACCAACGAGTGAATGGAAGACGCATAGGAATAAAAACTCTTCCAGGGTTTGTGAGCTGTAGATCACGTGATGAAGTAGGTCTTCTTGTTTGTATAAAGGAGG
>JBCCXH010000681.1:0-2225 GCA_039192005.1 Bacteroidota bacterium | reverse complement strand
TGGGAGTAAAATATCTATGGGATACCAACACAGCAATCTTGTAGTCATCACAATCGCCAATGAGTATCCCGCCGATTAGCTTCTTTTTATCTGCTGACAGGTTGATGCGTTTGTAGATCCCGGCATGTTTGTCTTCAAAGCTGATCGGGATGCTGTCTTCCGTCTGACCCAACGCATCGCCAAAGCTTCCCACGTCTACGCCAATCAGTTTGAGTTTAGTAGACATGTCTGCTCCGTCAAATCCCTTTGCGGTTTCCGCCAATAAATGATTGACTACTACTTCAGCCATGTCATAACCAGGGGCGACCAAGCCGTAAATCATGTCTTGATAAGATGCTGCTTCTCCAATGGCGTAGATGGAAGGGTCGTTGGTTTGGAGGTGTTGATTTACTTTAAAGCCTCCTCTTGCCCCTTTTTCGAGCCCACATTTATCCGCCAGTTCGTCTCTGGATACAATGCCGCATGAGATGACCAGCATGTCCGTTTCAAGGGAGGAACCATCGGTAAATTCCAAATGGGTGAGTTTTCCGTTTCCGTGTATTTTCTTCGTGTTTTTATTGAGCAATACCTCAATGCCGAGGGACGTAATTTTTGACTGGAGCATGTTTGACCCTGATTCATCCAGCTGTCTGGGCATCAGTTTCGGGGCGAATTCGATCACCTGAGCATCCAGCTTCAGGTCCATCAACGCCTTCGCCGCTTCCAGACCTAAAAGTCCTCCTCCCAGCACGGCTCCTCTTTTCACTTCTTTTGCGTACGAAATGATTTGGTTTAAGTCTTCAATTGTCCGGTAGACAAACACTCCCTTCTTGTCAGTTCCTTCAATAGGAGGTACCATGGCACTGGAACCCGTTGCGAGTATCAGGCAGTCATAGGAATCAGTTTCGCCCGTATGAGTTTCTACGGTTTTATTTTCACGATCTATATTGGTAATCAGTTGAGCGGTTTTTAACGTAATGTCGTTTTCTTCATACCATGCCCTGTCTGCCATCATCAGTTTTTCTTCTGACTGGTTAGTGAAATATTCACTAAGGTGTACCCTGTCATAGGCAGGGAGGGGTTCTTCCCCATAGACTGTGATGGAAAATTGGTCTTTTCCTGCTTTTGCACGAAGTTTTTCACAAAACTTGTAACCAACCATACCATTTCCGATGATCATTATCTTTTGCATAGAGATCGTAGTTTAGCTTTGATAATATTACGTAATATTACGTAATAAAATTTATATGGACGTTAATTTTTACGTAATATTGCCTAAATCAAATTGATAATTATGTCAAAGCTACTATTGGTGGGTGCAGGTCCGGGAGATCCTGAAATGATTACTTTAAAAGCTGTAAACGCACTTAAAACAGCTGATGTCGTTCTTTATGATGAGTTGGTAGACCGATCTTTACTTAGTTATTGTCCATCCGGTTGTGAGTTGGTATACGTAGGAAAAAAATCGGGTATTCATCAGTTTCAGCAGATTTACATCAATGACATGATCGTTGATTATGGGAAAAAGTACGAGCATGTGATCCGGCTAAAAGGAGGCGATCCGTTTGTCTTTGGCAGGGGGCATGAAGAACTCGTGCATGCCAGGAGTCATGGGATGGAAGTGGAAATCATCCCCGGAATATCGAGTGCGGTGGCAGTTCCGGCTTATAACGAGATCCCGCTTACGAAAAGAGGGGTAAACGAAAGCTTTTGGGTGATTACCGGCACCACTTCCTCTTTGGAACTCTCCTCCGATATATACCTTGCAGCACAATCTTCCGCGACGATTATCATCCTTATGGGGATGCGTAACCTGCATCAGATCGTTGACATTTTTAGTGAATTCAGAGGAAATAAAGAGCCTGTGGGTATTATTCAAAACGGGACAAAAGCCAATGAAAAAAAGGTGATTGGCGAATTGCATGAAATATCAAACCTGGTTGACCGCCATAACATCGGAGCTCCTGCGATCATCATCATAGGAGAAGTGGTAACCTGTGCTTCTGAATTTGGAGATCTTTTAGCGAATGCAGATGTAAGGGATTCACGCTTTTCAAAAGTGACCATTGCTCACGACTGACCACCTCCACCCTCACTCGGTACCGATACAGCCAATAAAATGCATCACTTCCGAAAAACCAGCAGGGGTATGAGCCGAAATGCGTCTGTGTGAATCATGCCTATTCGTACGTCCATGGCAACAAACCACCATTCCCTAGCACAAAAGTGTCCCAACTAAGAGACAT
>JBCCXH010000680.1:0-2225 GCA_039192005.1 Bacteroidota bacterium | reverse complement strand
TTTTACCAGGCTGGGCTCATCCTTACAGCATATAGTGGATATGCGCTGGGCATCTATTCGTACTTCTATCTGAGTGCACCACTTTGGCTCATTATTCCCATTATGGGGTTTTGCTCCTACCTGGCATTTACACCGCTGCATGACTCTACCCACCGGGCTGCCTCGTCCAACAAGCTGGTCAATGACATCATGGGTTCGGTTTCGGCGTTCTTGCTATTCCCATTTATGTTGGCGCCCGTCTACCGGTTCCTGCACATGACCCACCACCGCTATGTGGGCGATGATGATCTCGATCCTGACAGTATCCTGGTGTCAATCCCCACGCGCTATTATCCTTTCGGCTTTTTGATCCTGCTGGTTTTTGACACGGTTTGGCTCTATTGGCTATTTACCAAAGGATGGAACCGCATGCCGACCCAGGTACGATGGATGGCATGTACAACGGTATTGGCCTACCTGGCTTTCAATATATTCTGGTATACCAGTCCCTACTGGTTCGAATTCTTCGTGCTTTTTCATCTACCTACGAGAACCGGTTTGGCCTTTACTGCTTACATGTTCTCGCATATCCAGCACCCCGATGGTGTGAAGTGGGATGAGTTCCCGTTCCAATCGACCTATGTGATGAAGGAGCGCAAACACTTTTTGCTAAGGTCGCTCCTCGGCCAGGAGCAGCATGCCATGCATCATTTCCTACCCCATATACCATGGTACAAATACAAGCAGGTCTGGGATCTGGGCAATGGCATTTTCACCAAACAGGCTATCCCGCAGAGGAGTGTACTCGGCCAACCTGAGTTTCATTTCAAAGAAAAACTGTTGGAGCAGCACAACAATCAAATCACGACTATCCAAGTAAAAGTCCAAGAGGTGTTAGACGTGGCAAAGGAGATCAAGTCATTCGTGTTGGTTCCTTTGAAGGTCGGTACTCCCCTACCGGAATTCACAGCCGGATCGCACATCAGCATCAAGCTACCTAGCGGTAAAATACGCTCTTACTCACTACTCAATGCACCACATGAGCGCCATCAATACCAAATCGCGGTGAAAAAAGAAGCCAACGGCAAAGGAGGATCGATAGAGATGCACAACCTGTGCCCAGGTGACAAACTCGAAGTATCTGTACCTCGAAACAACTTCGTTCTTTACGAAAATGTCAAACGCTACATCCTTATCTCAGGTGGCATAGGAATTACACCACTACTCTCGATGGCCCATCGACTTGATGAACTGGACAAGCATTTTGAGTTTCATATCTGTGCCAAAGACCTAGATGATATCCCTTTTCAATACGAGCTGAAGAACTGGTCGTTCGCACCCAACGTTGAAGTTCATATCGATAAGGATGGAAAGTCCACCATGGAATTGACTCGCGTGCTAGGGAATCGCAATGAAGATACGCTCATCTACTCCTGTGGCCCACTTGGGTTCAACAATTGGGTGAAAAGCACTGCGGCAGACCTTGGTTGGCCATCCGCTCAGGTTAAACAAGAGCTTTTCTCGGCCGATACTTCGGTAACCACTATCCCTAAAGCATTCAAGATAGTGCTTCAAAAGAGTGGCAAAACTGTCGAGATACCTGCCAATCGCAGTATCATCGACATGGTGGAGATGGAAGGTGTTTCCATCAACTACTCCTGTCTACAAGGCACTTGTGGAACCTGCGTTACGAATGTTACCTCCGGAGAAGTAGACCACAGAGATGCCGTCCTCAGCGAAGAAGAGAAACTCCGCCATGACAAAATCTGCCTTTGTGTTTCGCGTGCCAAGGGTGAAGACATTGTGCTGGACTTATAGTTCGGCCGCTTGCTATTCGATAGTTTGATTAGGTTCATGCTATTCTTGATGTCTTCTTCTCAATTATTGTATTAAACAAATTCGATCAATCAGTTTTGTTTTCCTACTTCACATTTTATGAAGAAGCCAACAGGACTCAATCAACTGGCCTTATTCATTTTAGCCATTTTTCCGTTTTTGGTTGGGTTAGGAACAAAAGCTGTTTGAGCAAAGCGAGTTTTTTTGTTCCCCAATCAGAAAAGGTAAAATGATGTTAAGAAATGAATACAGCGCTTCCAGCCGGCTTGAATTTTTCTTTCTTTTGTTTCAAGACAAAAGAAAACTTGGAAGACAGAAGTACTGACTTCCCTCAAACGGTCTATTGACCTGAAACATCAACCTTTACTAAACAGCAAGGCGCTATGTCAATGAGCACAGACCAAAAAATC
>JBCCXH010000679.1:0-2237 GCA_039192005.1 Bacteroidota bacterium | reverse complement strand
TATCTCAAATGCTTCGTTTTGCCCCCCACAAACGGCACCACTCTCAGGCGACCGTCCGATTACACATTAATTAACCATATTACTATTGGCATTCGTGAATTTTTTTAACTTTCTTCGACTAGTCAATAGCCGATAGTGAGATTGTTAATAAAAATTACATATGTCAATTATATTGACAATACTAATCTATATCTTCCACATTAAAAAATTCTGATTGAATTATTTAAGCAAAAATTTCAAGACCCTCCGCACTAGAAACGGGTATTCACAGGAGCAGTTTGCACGGATGTTTGGTTTGACACGCCCCAACATTCAGTCCTATGAAGACGGGACCATTCCTAAGCTGGAAAAGTATTTTGAGATCACGAAGTATTTCAAGCTTGACCCCGTTCGGTTTTTCGAGTTGGATATGGAAAAATATACGGTTGATACAGATGGGACAACACCCGATGACATGGATGCGGAAAATCGAAGCAAACTGCTTGATGCCTGGTTCCGTAATGATGAAATGGACATTGCACAACACCAACTCGATAAGCTAACGTTTGATGAACTAAAGGCCATTCATATCAAACAGTACGGTGCGAAGCAGCAACTGCTCAGGGAAAATTTTGAGCTAAAAGAAAAGTACATCAAACTCCTGGAGGAAAAAGAAGCATGATAAGAAAGATTAGTAAAAGTTACCGATAAAGACGCCTCATACGTTCTTTCAGGCTATTCAAATCAAGTTTATAGATACTGGCAAGGTAATGGAGCAACTCGGCCTTTTCCTTCAAAACCTGAATGGTGCTGTCATCAATCCTTTCCTGGCTTTTAAACTTCAAAAAGCGAATCGAACCGTATATACAGACCATGATGAAAATGGCAAAAATAACCATCTTGCTTGCCCTCTCATTGAATACCGCTTTTTCCAATTGTTCTTGTAGCCTTTTGTTGGCCAGTTGTTGTGCCATGAGTTGTACGTTCTCCTCTCGCTCCTGTGCGACTATGGCATTTTTTTTCTGATCGTATTTTGCCTGCTCTTTCTGTTCCTTTGCCTGATAAAGTGTCCTTGCTGATTTCTCGCTCACTTGTCCAAGTAGCTCGTAAATACGGAAGTTATCAGGGTGGAGCGGCTGTTTTTCGTACTCTTTTTCCAGGTCCGTAAGGAGGGTCAGCGCTTCCTGCTTTTTGCCCTGCTCCATTAAACTTTCTCCCAGATCTACAGTGAGAGTGAATGTTTTATTTTCGCTGTCTGTCAACGCGATGGATTTCCTTAGGTATGTCTCTTGTTTCGCGTAGTTACCTGCGTAAAAGTAAACCCGGCTAAGGCTTTGGTATAGGTGTGATTCCAACCTGGGATCTTCCAATTCGGGATTTTCAAGGATTCCAATCGCTTCATTTAGCTTGACCTCCGCTTTCTCGTGATCAGTCATACTAACGTATACCTGCCCCATTTGTGCCAATGCCTTTAATTCATAGCCTGTATCCTCATGGAGTTGCGACTCCTCTTGCAACTTTTGGAAACGTTCTAAGGCCTCTTCATAATTAAAATATGATAAAGCGAGGCCTTGATTGTAGATAGTGGTTAATCGATCTTTCGCAAAATCATCGGGATATTGACTGTAATGGCTTAAGGCAGAGTCGTAATGACTGAATGCTTTCTCATACAATTTGTATCTCATGAAAACAAAAGCTTTCTCACGGTATATGTGACCCAATAGTTTATTGTCCACCATCCCGCTTTCGCTAAGGTTTTGTTCAGCTTGCAAGTAGTTCATCAGTGCAGTAGAATATTCTCCATCATTGATATTAAAATATCCTATCATGAAATGAGAAATAGCTTTTAAATAGCCATCACTAGAAGAGGCGATGTTTTCAAGTGCGTATTGTTTCTGTTGATCGGAAGACAAGGTGATTTTTTTTTGCCAAAAATCCAGCAATTGGTTGGATGAAGGTTCTTCAATGTTTTCAGTGCAGGAGATACTAAAAAAGATGAGACATAACTTTAGAGAGATTAAAAGAGGTTTGGACATGGTTGTGGTTCGTTATGATTAAAAATGTGTTGTTGTGGTTTAAATATTTTATTTCAATTTATTTTCCCTCGATCAGGCTCAAGACCAGATGGATCTTTTTCCTGTGAAGGAACATCTTCCGGCGTAGGTAGCTCTTCCTGACAAGAAGCCAATGAGAAAAGTAGCACTGCCAGAAATGCACCTGCTTTTAGTATTCTTTTCATCGTTAAAATGATTAAAAAC
>JBCCXH010000678.1:0-2261 GCA_039192005.1 Bacteroidota bacterium | reverse complement strand
GAGGGCCAGCCCAGATATAGATGAAAATCAATGCCCAAAAATGGATGATGGAAAGACGATAGGAATAAATTGGTCTTCCTGAAGCTTTAGGGATGAAGTAATACATCAGTCCCAAATAAGGCGTGGTCAGGAAAAAAGCTACTGCATTGTGACCGTACCACCATTGCACTAAGGCATCTTGGACCCCGGCATACCAGGAGTAACTTTTAAATAAGCTGATCGGAAGCTCAAAAGAGTTCACGATGTGTAGCATGGCAACGGTCACAAAAGTGGCGATGTAAAACCAGATTGCCACGTAGAGATGTCGCTCCCTTCTTTTAAGAATGGTGCCAAGCATATTGATTCCAAATACAACCCAAATCAGTGCAATAGCGATATCTATGGGCCATTCCAGCTCAGCGTATTCCTTCCCTGAAGTAAGGCCTAATGGAAGTGTGATCGCGGCAGAAAAAATGATCAATTGCCACCCCCAAAAGTGAATTTTACTTAGTACATCACTAAACATTCTCGTTTTGCAAAGTCTTTGCAGGGAGTAGTACACTCCGGCGAAAATACCATTACCAACAAAGGCAAAAATCACCGCATTGGTGTGCAGTGGTCTAACTCTTCCGAAGGTAGTGTACTGCAAACCAAAGTTGGCTTCCGGAAATACAAACTGGATGGCTACCAGCAAACCGACAGTCATACCGACAACTCCAAAAATGGTAGTTGCAATTAGGAAATTTCGGACAATCGTATTGTCGTACTGAAAGGTCTCCAAACCAGTCTTTTGTTCACTTTCTAACATGGAAATTAGGTTTTATACTTGATTTCTTTTTTGTTTCAATTCGGTCGCCCTTGGACTTAGTGACAGTACCATCATTGAAGAGCATACGAACGGATGGGGTGTAATCATCTTCAAACTGGCCGGTTTTAGATGCCCAGAGAAAAGCAATCAAAAAGCTGCTTGCAAGCAGTAGACTACAACCGATAAGTATAAAAATGACACTCATAATCCTGATAGCAAATCAAGGATGACTCACTAGTTTTAGTGATGAGTGCTGTTAGTCAAGAAACTGATTTTTGTCAGGAAATTTGTCCTCATGGCTGGTTTGTTGAGTGAATATGGTAGTAGGCTTCAACATCTGTAGGTTCAAACCAACCTGATTAATAGCAAAAGACTAGGCTGAAAACCGCTGCTTCATGGCTTTCTCCAACTCCTCTCGGTGATCCGGATGCGCTATGGAGATCAAGGCTTTTGCACGCGCGAGCAAATCTTTACCAAACAAATTGACCGCTCCGTACTCCGTTACGATCCAACGCACATGGGCTCTTGTGGTGGTGACGCTTGCACCGGGTTTCAGGAGCGGGCTGATTTTCGAGACTCCCTTTTTGGTAGCAGACGTCATCGCTATGATGGGCTTTCCGCCCGGAGTCAGGGAAGCACCACGAATAAAGTCCATTTGACCCCCTACGCCAGAATATTGATAGGTCCCGATACTATCTGCGCACACCTGGCCGGTCAGGTCTACCTCAATGGCACTATTGACTGCGACAACTTTGGGGTTTTTCCGGATCAGTGCAGTATCATTGGTAAAAGATGCTTCCTTAAACTCAACGATGGGATTATCATCCAGAAAATCATACAATTTCTTAGAACCCAAGGAAAAGCAGCTTACCAGCTTGCCTGGTAGAACTTTTTTGTACTTTCCTGTAACGACACCTTTCTCTACCAGTGGTAATACTCCATCAGAAAACATCTCGGTATGGATGCCAAGGTCTTTATGACCGCCAAGCTGGGCCAGAACTGCATCCGGGATCCCTCCAATACCCATTTGTAACGTTGAGCCGTCCTCAATCAACCCGGCTATACACTTACCAATCTGGATTTCTTCCTTACTTAGCTGGTGCGGCTCTACCGCGTACATGGCGTCATGGGTTTCTAAGGCCTTGTCAATTTGCGAGATGTGTATAAAACCATCACCATGCACCCTGGGAACGTTTTCGTTTACCTCCACAACGATACGCTTGGCGGATCTGATAGCAGCTAATGACACATCTACGGACACTCCTAAAGAACAATAGCCGTGTTGATCCGGAGGAGAAACTTTGAGCAACGCCACATCAATCTTTCGCTCGCCGTGTTCCAGAAGTTGGTAGATCTCACTTAGAAATACCGGGATATAATTAGCTTTTGAACTGTCATTGATCAACTTTCGAACATTGCCGCCGACAAAGCAGCTGTACGTTGTGAATTTATTTTGATCAAGGTATTTGGCGTT
>JBCCXH010000677.1:0-2290 GCA_039192005.1 Bacteroidota bacterium | reverse complement strand
ATCAAGTTGCCGATATTGCATCGCAGTATCAAATTGGAACATGGGATAATCCTAATACAAATATATTCCCTATAATAAATGAAAAGCAACGTACTAATGTTATTGCGCATATTCAAGATGCTATAGAGAAAGGGGCTAATGTACTTTTAGGTGGTACAGAACACCCAGAGCATTTTGTGAAACCTACTGTACTAACAGACGTACCAGAAACAGCAGTCATGGAATCCGAAGAAACTTTTGGTCCTGTAGTAAGCATATCAGGGTTTAATGAAATAGATGAAGTTATTGCACGTGCCAATAATAGTGTTTATGGTTTGGGAGCTTCGGTATATGGCAAATCTAATGTAGAAGCTGTGGCATTACAATTAGAAGCCGGTATGATTGGTATTAATAAGCCAGCTGGCGCTAGTCCTTGGGTGGGTGCAAAACAAAGCGGTTTTGGTTTTCATGGATCTATTGATGGGCATCGCCAATTTACACAGCTAAAAGTTGTGAATTAAAAAAGCATTAACGTCATAAGATGAATGCCTTGGTTTTAATAAATACAAAATAGTATATCCAAGGCATTGGTTTTTTAAGCTCTCAATCGGATAATAATGGTTAACAAAACTAAAATTTAAAGGATTTATTTTAAGAGATGCTTTTAAACTTCTACCTTTTGCACTAAAAAAACATTAATTTGTAATAGTTAAGACTTAATCTGACAATTTTAATAAATTAGTTTAACCCTTAAATTAGATTTGTCAGATGAGTACAGAAGAAAAGATCATCAAACCAAAGTTGGGATTATTAGAACTTGCCAAACAATTGGGCAATGTATCCCAAGCCTGTAAGGTGATGGGCTATAGCCGGGATAGTTTTTATAGGTTCAAAGAACTTTATGAGCAGGGTGGAGAGCTAGCTCTCCAAGAAATTTCAAGGAAGAAGCCAATTCTGAAGAACCGTATCGGAGAGGAAATTGAAAAGGCCGTTGTTGAGATGGCCATTGAACTTCCGGCCTATGGACAGCTACGGGTGTCCAATGAACTGAAGAAGCGCGGAACGTTCATATCTCCTGGGGGCGTAAGAAGCGTTTGGCTGCGCCACGATTTGGAGACTTTTAAGAAACGTTTGAAGGCCTTGGAGGCCAAATCCGCACAGGATGGCTTTGTACTGACCGAGGGCCAGCTACAGGCCTTGGAACGTGCCAAGGAAGAAAAACAGGCCTATGGAGAGATAGAGACCCACCATCCCGGGTATCTGGGTTCGCAGGACACCTATTATGTCGGCTCTGTAAAGGGGATTGGACGTATCTATGCCCAGACCTTTATCGATACTTATTGCAAGGTGGCCTTTGTAAAGCTCTATGACCGAAAGAACGCCATCACGGCGGCCGACCTGCTCAATGACAGGGTTATTCCCTTCTTCCAACAAAAAGAACTTCCCTTGCTGCGCATATTGACCGACAGGGGAACCGAGTACTGTGGGAAACGGGAACACCACGAATACCAACTTTATCTTACCATTGAGGATATCGATCATACCAAGACCAAGGCAAAGAGCCCACAGACCAACGGTATCTGCGAACGTTTCCACAAGACCATGCAGAACGAGTTCTTTTTTGTCGCCTTTAGAAAAAAGGTCTATAAGTCCATAGAAGAGCTGCAAAACGACCTAGATCAGTGGATCGAGTGGTACAACACCGAAAGAACGCATACAGGAAAACACTGCTACGGGAAGACCCCATTGCAGACTTTTGAGGATTCCATACTTTTAGCAAAAGAAAAGCTCATCGAGTACAATGAGCTTAAAGGTTCTTTTCAAGTGTCAGATTAACCACAACTGTCAGGTTAAGTAGTGGCTAGTACAATTTAACTAAAAGCATCTTCATAATGCCCTAATATGTCGTCTTCACTATCGGTTAAAGGGTCTATCCAATCTGCCTTTAGTCTCGCCCATTTAAGATAAGCTTTGGTTTGATCATCCACGATATTCTTTTTCTCCATTGTTTTGATGTACTCCCGTATCGCATTGGCCTTTTCAAATCTTTTGGTGTTGACCAATAATGTTTTGAATTTGGTCATTTCTTGTTCTTTTACCTCCTTGATGGCTTTTTCCTTTTGTTCTTGCAAAGCTCTTTTGTTTGATTCTATGGCTTGTTTGGCTCTTACATCATGCCAATACTTGCAGTCTTTTTCAATCCAAGCTACAATCTGCGGTAGGTATTCTTCTAAGCGGATGGTCTTCTTGTCTATCCAATTTTTATGATTGAAAGAAGAGCCAGCTTGAAATTCCAGCTTATCACTTTTTT
>JBCCXH010000676.1:0-2293 GCA_039192005.1 Bacteroidota bacterium | reverse complement strand
GAAGCTTTCTGAAAAACAATTGAAAGAAGTGAATAAGAAGATTGAAAAGATTGAAGACCGCTATGTTTTAGGTGAGATAGATGAGGAACTATACAAGAAATACATTCCAAAATACAGGGAAGAACGGGATGGAATCATAGAAGAATTGGGACATGGCTCATTGAATTTATCGAACCTGGAAAAAACCGTTGAAAAAGCAATTACGATCGCCTCTAACTTGCTGGAAACATGGGAGTTAGCAGATTCCACAGAAAAACAGAAATTACAAAAACTGATGTTTCCAGAAGGAATCACCTACAATCGTGAAAATGATAATTATCGAACCATACGGGTGAACTCGATCTTTGAATTAACCAACAGACTATCAGTCAGTTGTCAGGACATAAAAAAAGGGACTTCTGAAATGTCTATTCAAAAGTCCCCGTCAGTAGCGGGGACAGGACTCGAACCTGTGACCTTCGGGTTATGAGCCCGACGAGCTACCAACTGCTCCACCCCGCGATATTGGAACGCAAAATTAGACGAAATTTCTTTTTATCCAAGCATTATTTATAAATAATATTAAAAAATTATGGCAAAATTTGCCCTTCATGAATGAGATAGACTTCAAATCCGGATTCGTTAATATTATCGGAAGGCCTAACGTGGGTAAATCCACACTACTAAATGCTTTAATGGGAGAAAAGCTGGCCATTACCAGCAGTAAAGCACAGACCACCCGTCACCGTATGTTTGGTATCGCCACAGAAGATGATTATCAAATTGTTTTTTCAGACACCCCGGGAGCCATTGACCCCGCATACAAGCTTCAGGAACGCATGATGGGGTTTGTACGCAGCGCCCTGGAAGACGCTGACATTATTCTGTTGATGGTTTCGCTGGAAGATAAAAACGATCATCCCGAGATCATTGAGATGGCGCTAAAAACCGAAGCGCCTGTTTTGTTTTTAATTAATAAAACCGACCTCGAAAAAGGCTCACAAACACTCGATAAGACCAACTACTGGAAAGAACTTTACCCAAACCTGGAAATACTGACCATTTCGGCCGTAGATCGTAGAAATACCGATGTCCTCATGGCGCGAATCTTAGAACTACTTCCTAACCATCCCCCCTACTTCCCGGAAGATGAGATGACGGACAAGTCAGAGCGCTTCATTTGTTCAGAGATCATTCGAGAAAAGATCTTTCTCAACTACCAACAAGAAATACCTTATAGCTCCGAAGTAGTCGTAACCAGCTTTAAAGAAGAAGAGAAAATCATTCGAATAGAAGCGGAGATATTTGTAGAAAGAGACAGCCAGAAAGGGATCATTATTGGCAAAAAAGCAGCTTTGATTAAAAAAGTAGGAACACAAGCCAGAAAAGACATGGAGGCTTTTTTCGGAAAACAAGTCCACTTACAAACATTCGTTAAAGTCGAAAAAGACTGGAGAAAAGACGAAAGAAAGCTAAAGCGGTTTGGCTATTGATCAGCCAAAGAAAAGAGGTAGCTGTTTTCTTTTCAAAGAGCCTGGAAATCAAGCAGTAGAAATGGGTAAAAACACCGTAAACGAAGTTCCTCCACCCTGAACGCTGTCGACCTTTACATCTCCCTGATTGATCTTGGTGAATTCATGTACCAACCTCAAACCTAGCCCTACTCCCTTCTCTCCTGCGGTACCGTAACTCACACTTTTACCTGAAAACTCAAACAGCCTTTTTACCTTATCTTTTTCCATACCCACTCCCGTATCTGACACTTTTATCCCCACGAAATCATCTACTCTACTGGCAGAAACGGAAATCTGTCCCTTTTCCTGTGTGAACTTTATGGCATTTTGAAGCAGGTTTCGCAAGATAGTAGCGGTACAGTTTAAATCCGCCCAGATGGCCGTATCTTCAGCTACTTTATTAACCAATGCTATCGACTTGGCTCGTCCCATTGGCTCAAACATCGTCATGAGTTGCTGCACCAATTGATTTACATCGATTTGCTCTGGATTATAAGGTATTTCTTTCAATTCCTGAGAGGCCCAGCTCAGTAAATTATCGAGTAAAGTGGAAACCTCTGAAGCCGACTTTCCGATTTCATGAATGATCTGTGCCAACTGTTCGTATTTCTTTGCTTCCAGAAGGGAAGTACCCGCTTTGCTAAGACCCGCAAATGTCCCTATGGGTCCTCGGAGGTCATGCGATACGATGGCAAACAAACGATCTTTTAGTCGTTTTTGTCCCTTGATTTCAGCCTGAGCCTTCGTCAGGTCCGCATTTTTCTGATGAAGTTCGTTGATCGTCCAGTTCTTATTATTTT
>JBCCXH010000675.1:0-2307 GCA_039192005.1 Bacteroidota bacterium | reverse complement strand
GGAGGCTCCCAGGACTTTTCTTACCCCAATTTCCTTTGTTCGCTGTTCCGCGGTAAACGCAGCCAAACCATACAATCCCAGACAAGCAATAAAAATGGCCAGGAAAGCAAACACCCCAAAAATCTGACCTAGCTTTTGCTCTGCCTTATATAACTCGTTAAATCGTTCATCCAGGAAGCTGTACTGAAAAGGTTGTCCGGGAGCAAACTCGTCCCATTTCGCTTCTAAAAAGTTGATGGTATTCTGGATGTCATCGCTGGAGATTTTAAAAGAAACAAATCCCCGACTGCTGCCGAGTTCGAAAACCAATGGTTCGATGTTCTCCTTTAGCGATGTAAAGTGAAAGTCTTTGACCACGCCTATTACCTTATAAGAAACCGTGTGTAAATCATCTTGATTTCCGTCATAGGTAGACAGTGTTTTTCCAATAGGATTTTCCCACCCTAGTTTTCTGACAGCGGCTTCATTTAATACCACGGTGGCACTATCACTGAGGAAGTCTTTGGAAAAGCTTCTTCCGGCAGCCATTTCTATTTCTAACGTCTCCATGTAGTCGTGGTCCACCTGATACTCATGAAAGACATAGGTTTCATTCTTTGTGGGATTTGCCCCTGGAAACCACGCGTTATTATTGTCGTTCGTATTGACCGGAAGAAAGCTGGACATCGTCCCGCTTAGTACCATCGCGTGTTGCAACGCCTCGTTTTTAAACGATTCTGCCTGGTCTCCCATCATCCACGGATCGTGTAGCATGATGATGTGGTCTTTTGTATACCCCAGCTTTTTGTTTTGTATGTAGGAGAGTTGTTGAAAAACGATGGAAGTCCCGATGAGCATGATGATGGAAACGGAAAATTGTAAGACCACCAATACACTCCTCAGCCCTCCACCTTTCAGTCCAAGGTTGAGTTTCCCTTTCAGCGTTTCGATGGGTCGAAACCTGGATAAATAGAAGGCAGGGTAGCTTCCTGCCAGTAGCCCCACCACTAGCAGCACAAGAAATACAAGTCCGATAAATGTAACCGAGAAAAGCTGATTGGGATCGATTGCTTTATCCGCCAGTTGATTAAAAAGAGGAAGTGTGAGGAAGGACAGGCCATACGCCAGGATAATAGAAATGATGGTGATGACGAATGCTTCAGATAAAAACTGATTGATCAATTGGGGTCGTTGTGCGCCCATTACTTTTCGAATCCCAACTTCTTTCGCCCTTCCCGCCGACCGCGCAGTAGAGAGGTTCATGAAATTGATGCACGCAAGAATAAGAATAAACACCGCAATGGCGGTGAAGATGTATACGTATTTGATGTCTCCATTGGGACCCAGCTCACCAAGTTTGTTTGATTTTAAATGGATGTCTAACATTGGGAAGAGATAAAAACCTGCGTCATTGCCAGCTTCGTAAAACTCCTCAATGGATGCGCCCATGAACTGTTCTACCTCCGGGCCGATGTATTTTTCTATCAGGTCGGGAAACTTCGCGCTCAATTCTTTTGGGTCAAATCCTGCCTGGAGTTTTAAGTAGGTATTGAAGTTAAAACTCATCCACATTTTGGATTGGGCTTCGTCCCGGCTTTCCATGGTAAAAAGCATTTGAAAGTCGAAGTGTGAATTAGTGGGCACTTCATAAACACCTGTCACTTCCCAATCTTCTTCATTATCGATGGATACGATTTGTCCAAGGGGGTCTTCACCTCCAAATATTTTAGCTGCTTCGTCTTTTCTCAGCACCAGGGTGTTGGGCTTAGACAGGCAGGTGGTCGGGTCTCCCGCGATCAGGTTAAAGTCAAAAAACTCAAAAAAGTTTTTATCAACAAAAGCGACATATTCTTCATTAAACACGGCCTCATCGTTTTTCTTTTTGATGAGCCAGTTGCCCGTTTCCCTTATTCTAACGGCGTCTTCTACTTCCGGGAAGTCCCTCACCATGGTGGCGGCAGCTGGGGCGCTGGCCAGTGCGGTGATGAACTCAGAACCATTGATGGTACCTGAAAAATCCATTCGGTAGATGCGATCCCCATCGGAATGGAACGTATCGTAACTGGTTTCGTCTGCTACAAATAGCATGATCAGAAGAAAACAAGTAAGCCCGGTAGATAAGCCGAGGATATTGATGAGCGAGTAAAACCTGTGTTTGATCAAGTTGCGAAAGGCAACGTTTAAATAATTCTTAAGCATGTGTTTTGCGTTTGGTCATTGAGTTCGTCCTACTACTATTTCCTGTCAACCTGCTTTGTCCATGAATTTCGTCTCGGTTTGAGTAAGCCTACCTGCCTACAAAAGCAGCTAATTAACTTTTTATTCAAT
>JBCCXH010000674.1:0-2324 GCA_039192005.1 Bacteroidota bacterium | reverse complement strand
TGTATACTTTCCTGATGTAATCAATGGAATATATCGATCCATCTCTTTTCGTAACCAACAGCTGAATCTTCCTAAAATCTGACTCAGCCAGTCTCATAGGTGATTATTGGGGGTTTTTGCCATATTTGTATTGAGTATCGATACAAATATTGTAGATAAAATCTACAATCACAAGATAATAACAACAGTTAGTCAACAAATTGAGTATTTTTAACGACAATCTCCGTTTTATGTGTAAAAAAATGGGGTTTAGCCAACAGAAGTTCGCAGATAAATTAGGTGTTCCAAGAGGAAAAGTTTCGGGTTATTTCTACAAAACTCAGGCAAAGCCAGATTTTCAGAAAAAAATAGCGGAAGCATTCAACCTGGATTGGGGCAGGTATTTAACGATTAAAATGAATGACTTTAATTTCGAGTCATTTTTCCTTATATCTGATAGCCACGTGAAGGAACCGGAGCCATTTTACCATAATTCAGGAATCCTAAACGTGCTGATCCGAGCGAAAAATTCAGAAGATAAACACGAAAGAGATCAACTAATCGATGAAGCGATCTCCCTCGCAGGAAGACTAATGGAAGAAAGTAGCAGATTGAACAACGAGTTGGTGAAAGCCATGAGAAAAAAAGAGTAACCTGGAAATGCCTATGGTAAACCAATGATTTCACCTACTCACAATTTTTTGCTGTTCATCCAGCGAAATCTGTTGATTTTACTCATTTTTAATTATCATCCATAGCTTTTTGAATCCGCCTCAGAGACCTTAGTCTTCCATACAAAGAAGTGTTAGATTAAACTTTGTATTTAATTACAACGTTTGTTTCATATGCCCAAGTCGATCACTTTCGATAGAGATAAAATCATGGATGTCGTAGTAGAGCTTTTCTGGAAGAAAGGCTACAATGGTACCTCTATGCAAGACCTGGTAGACGCGACGGGTTTAAACCGATCCAGTTTTTACAACACGTTTGTAGATAAATTCACGTTGTTTGAAGCATCACTTACTCACTATCAGCAAAAACAAAATCAACTAATTCCAACTGTAAATACGTTCAAGTCACCCAAACAAGCCATTACCTCTTTATTTAAAGGCATCAGTAAGGATATAATGAATGGTGACCAGAAAGGATGTTTGCTCACCAATTGCACGACGGAGCTGGTGAAACAAGAGCCAAGGATAAAATCATTTCTTCAGGACAATAAAAATAAGATCGTGAATTCGTTTATCTCTTTGATTCAGGCAGCTCAGGAAAATGGAGAGATAGACCCGGAAAAAGACTCGCAAACCCTCGCACTGTACCTTTTTTCCAGCTTACAAGGCCTGAGAGTGACCTCCATGATTGATACACAGTTGGAGGGGGTGACGGAAGAAATTTTACGGTCCATCTAATTTTTTTCAATTTATTTGAAACGATCGTTCCATTTGTCCCGTTATTTAGACCAATCATTTCAAATAAAATTAAAAAATTGAAAAAAAATGGGAAAATTAGAAGGTAAAGTAGCGCTGATCACCGGCGCCAATAGCGGTATAGGACTGGCCACGGCTAAGTTATTTATCAGTGAAGGCGCAAAAGTGGTCATTACCGGGAGACGACAGGAAGCACTGGACGAGGCCGTAAAAGAAATAGGAGGAGGAGTAAAAGCTATCCTTGCAGATGCTGCCGATGTGGCCAAAACCAAGGAAGTAGTAACGCAAACCGTAGAGGCCTTCGGTAAAATTGACATCTTGTTTGCGAACGCCGGAGTTGCGTATTTTTCACCCCATGCCGAAATAACCGAAGACTTTTTTGATACCCAGTTCAATACCAATGTAAAAGGACCTTTCTTCCTCATCAAAGAGGCCATCCCACACTTAAACGAAGGAGCCGTTGTCATCGGTAACACGTCGGTCGTAGGTCAGAAAGGGTTTGTAGGAAGCAGTGTGTACTCAGCTACTAAAGCTGCTTTCCGGTCACTTTCCAGGGTATTGGCAAATGAACTCAAAGAAAGTAAGGTTCGGTTCGTCAGTGTGGCTCCAGGTCCTATTGAAACTCCTATCTACGGGAAGCTGGGCATGTCCGAGTCAGAAGTACAGGAGATGGGTGCAGGTTTTGCTCAAATGGTACCCATGGGAAGATTTGGATCTTCAGAAGAGATAGCGAAATCCGTACTATTCCTTGCCTCCAGCGATGCCTCGTACATCAACGGGATAGAACTGGAAGTAGACGGTGGCTTAAGTCAGGTCTAAGAAAACTAATAAAAAAAAGAGGCTGACTTAACTTTTCTGGCAGCCTCTTTTTCATTCCGACACCTCGCCATCAGTGAAAAATTTTTGGCTCCTTTATTT
>JBCCXH010000673.1:0-2329 GCA_039192005.1 Bacteroidota bacterium | reverse complement strand
TAGAAAACATCGGAAACCAATTGCCCTTGATTCATGAGATCCACGATGCCGGATTATTACTTTGGGGACAACCGGACTTTATGGTACAAATTGTTCGTCACGATGATCCCATCTACCCGGAACAATTCCAAATGAATAACGTGGGAGGAACGCTTGACGGATTCCCATTGGTGAGCGATATTGACATTGATGCACCGGAAGCATGGGCGATAACCACTGGAAATAATACCGTCACGGTCGCGGTTATTGATGATGGACTATTGCCACACCCGGACCTTCCCAATATCGTCGCAGGCTTCACTCCTGCCAACAATGGGAATGGAAGCGCTACCAATAGTTCTTTTCATGGTGAGCCATGTGCCGGAATCATTGCCGCACAGCACAACGACATAGGGGTAAGGGGTGTTGCTCCTAACGTAAACCTAATTGCCGTAAATATTTTTCAGGGTGGTGAATCCATTCAGGATCTGGCAGATGCTTTTAATTTTGCTGTTAACCAGGGAGCAGACGTCATCAGCAACTCATGGGGATTTAGTGGAAATTGTTCGACCAATTTACACCCGACGCTTACTGCAGCTATCAACAACGCAGTCTCCAACGGAAGGGGAGGACTAGGGTGTCCGGTGTTATTTTCTTCAGGTAATGATTTTAATTCTTGCGTGAGCTATCCTTCCAGCATTGCCAGTGTAATGTCAGTAGGTTCTGTAAGTCCTGATGGAGATATTAGTGTGTACAGTAATCAGGGAAACCGATTGGATATTGTTGCTCCCAGCAATGACTTCAACAGCTCACTGACTAGTCAGATCTACCTGGTAAGGTCGACTGATCTACCCGGAAATACGCCAGGTGATCTTGATCCGGGAGACTACACCGACTCTTTTGGTGGAACTTCTGCCGCATGCCCGGTAGTGGCTGGTGTTGCGGCTTTGGTATTATCTGTAGATGGCACACTGACCAGTAATGAGGTATATGAGATTTTGACTTCTACTGCGGATGATATGGGTGCCAGTGGGTTCGACAATACGTTTGGGTTTGGGCGTGTCAATGCCTTTGAAGCCGTATTGGCTGCAGGTGCTACGACTCCCCCAACATGCAACCTGAGTGCTCCGGCCAACTTCAGTGCTTCCGGCATTACCGATACAGGGTTTACTTTGTCGTGGAGTGCCGTGCCGAGTGCCGTGAGCTATACCGTCACGGTTGCCGGTACTTCCAGCACCATTTCCGGTACCAGCTTTGCTGTAACGGGACTTACGCCCGGCACAACGTATGCCTCTTCGGTCGTAGCAAACTGTACGAGTGGGAGCGGAAGTGTTTCCAGCATTACGGTGACAACTACAGGCACTGATCCGGCCTGTGAACCCATTTCCTTCACAGGCGAAACCCTCATCAGCCATAGTATGGCAGATGACGGGATTTTTACCATCGTAGATGATGCAAGCGTGCTTTTAGAGGAAAATACCTGGCGGGCGTTATTGCTGGACTACACAGTCACGGCCAATACCGTGATTGATTTTGAGTTTCAAAGTACAGGGTCCGAAGGCGAGATACACGGTATCGCTTTTGCTTCCAGTACCGCTGCTTCATCTAACCTGACATTTAAAGTGTTTGGAACGCAAAACTGGGGGATCACCAACTTTGACAATTACTCGGGATCAGGAGTAGTCAGCTACAGCATTCCTGTCGGAGATTTTTATACCGGATCGTTTGATCGATTGGTATTTGTTAATGATAACGATGGAGGAAGTGGGAACAACTCTTTGTTTCAAAACATTGTCATCCATGAAGGGGAATGTAGCTCCTCAACTGCCTCTTTATTATCAAATGGCCTCTCCCTTGAAGGGAATGAGACAAAGCCATTTGACCTGTCGCTATTTCCGGTTCCTGCTTTAAATGAGCTCACAATCGAGGGTAAGTTTGAAGGCAACCTCTCTTATACCATCATCTCAATGAGTGGAAAAATGGTAAAGGCTGGCATGCTTGAGATCGGAAAAAGCAGGGTGGACATTACGTCTTTACCTGGTGGCACTTACTTTTTCAAAGCGATGGCCAGCGATGGAAACGTCATCAAGCGCTTTACGAAAGAGTAAATTATTTTATAAAATACAACCTAAAAGGGCACCTGATCGGGTGCCCTTTTTTCGTTATGAGCCCGTTTTCAATTTTGCAATCCCTATCTGATTTTTTACATTCTCGTTATTTATGATAAACTAACGTGAGTTCGAAACTTAATTAATTGATTTTTAATGAATTAAATGGTGATTTATTTCACAAAAAAAGGTTCAGTTCATTAAAATTGTAAAAAACCAATAAATCTTAATGTTCTGAACCT
>JBCCXH010000672.1:0-2340 GCA_039192005.1 Bacteroidota bacterium | reverse complement strand
GCATTTCCGGCTCGTATCCAACGTGCCATTTTCCAATATGTGCTGTAGTATAGCCGGCATCTTTAAACATTTCTGCAATAGTGTATTCCGTACCTTGCAGGCCCACTTCCGGACCGGCGGAAACACTTGCATTTTGATATAGTCCGGTACGTTGAGGAACCTTACCTGTTAATAAACTGGCTCTGGATGGAGAGCAGATGGGTGAAGCATAAAATTGTGTGAATTTTATGCCGCTCATTACAATTTTATCCATGTTAGGAGTTTCTAAATCTGAAGCTCCAAAAGATTGCAGGTCGATCGTTCCCTGATCATCCGTGTAGATGACAATTACATTAGGTTTTTGACTTTCAGCTCTCAATGCGCACTGGAATAACACTATGGCAAGAACGACCTTCATGAATGGATTTTCCGAATTTTTAGGTTTCGATAGCGAAACTTAGTCCATTTCATTTGACGGAATCCAAGCCTGCCCGGGCCCAGAACATTACCGTATTTTTTTCCATTGTCTTCCCAATCAATCACCGTCCTTTCGTCAATCAAAAGCCTAATGATTCCGTGATCTTTGACTAATGTCACGGTATGAATTTCATTTGAGCTTGTGGGAATTCCCGACTTTCCAACCTGCACTTTATGGAAACCGGCATTCTTCCTCAGATGGGTTACTTCTTTGGACCTGAAGTCCTTCGTATTAGCATAGTACGAAATGTGATAATTATTAAAGTATTTGCTGTTGGTGTATTGCTTGAATTTACCGTCCCTTTCAGGGAATGCATCGTCAAAAATATCTTCACCATTCACCCCACTAGCCGCAAAAAATACGATACATAAACCAGCATCTTTTTCAAGGCATTGTACTTCCCATGAAGCAACAAAACTGGATGGCAAGTTGTAGGGGGCCCAGTAGACATGATGACCGCTCTCACCCGGAGAGTACATAACCATCCATTCATCTTCAAATTCCACGACTCCCTTTCCTTCCATGACCCATCCGTATACATCGCTTGGTGCTGAAAGTTTGTTTTCATGTAGCATCAGATCATCGTCCGGAATGTATACCTGCGCAGAGGTCGCGCGCCACCCTACTGTGAATGAGAAAACTAATAGTATCAATAGCTTATTCAAAAGACTAAATGCTTTCGTATAGAACGTCAGGGGACATTCCTACCCTGACGGTCGGAGCCAAGCCGCAGCTATTTTTTTACCCACTCAAGCACCCTCATAGAGTGACGAAGTAGGTCAAGTGTTAAGGAAATTTCTCCGCTTTTGTCCGATTGTATGGTTTTTGAGCTGGAGTGCAAAGCGGAGGCGGCTATCAATGGTGTGATGTCCGTTTGGCTATTTACCGGACTTCCCAACTCTACCCACTTCGCGTAGGTGTTATTCTGCTCTCGATCCAGGACAGTCTCCTTCAATTCGTACTCGGCATTCGGGATCAAGCCGGTCATAGTGAGCTGTACCTCATCACGAAGATCGAGGTCTTGATCTCCTTCTTGATAATTGTACACCAGAACGGAAATTTCACCCCCATCGGAAGCGGTTGCCAGCAGCCCTAACCCTCCTCGATCATTGGTACTTTCCACCTCCACTCGATGCTCTTTTAGCCTGGAAAGCATTTCAAAACCTGTCTGTATAGGCTTAGGAATGTTTCCGGCTGTCAACAGCTCGCGCTCACCATTAAAAAACAGGTCCTTCTCAGCCTCCCCGACAAAACCCCAGTAAAGTAGCATAGAGACAGTCAGGTTATGATGGTCTTCCAGTTGATAAAGTTCATTGACAAGTTTGGCCAAAAACAAGGCGGACTCGTGCGTATTTCGATAGCTCAGTTTTGGATGATCTTCAACAGTTCTCCAGAAATTGGAGGACATGCCCCATTCATTGATGTGCAGCTCGGTGTCGCTGACAGTAGGAAATTCCTTCATTAACCTCTTAAGCCACAAAAGGGATTGCGAGAAGCGTTGGACCTGAGGTTGGATGTGTGGGCTCATATTGAGCCACTTTCCAGACAGCCCATAAATATGATAAGAGATGAAATCGATCCGTGAACCTTTTTTACCAGTTACATAGTTCGTTCCGTTCACGACATGATTTAAAAATGGCCGTAGAAAATATTCATGGTAGCATGCAGGCCCCCCCACTCTCAACTGGCTGTCAACAGAGGTTACCGCATCTACAAAAACGTCATACATTTTATGGAACACATGCATTTGATCCATGGGCCAGCCGTCGGGCTCATTCCACACTTCGAAGTACCAGGTTCTGACTTCTTCTTTCCCAAACTCATCGATGAAATTTCGCGTAGCTGCTTTCATCAGGTCCGACCATTTCTTCCAGTCGTTCGGG
>JBCCXH010000671.1:0-2358 GCA_039192005.1 Bacteroidota bacterium | reverse complement strand
GCTCTTCCGATCTCCCGGACAGCTTAGGGGGCGTTTATAAGTCGCTAAATCAGGGTAAATCGTTTAAGCTCATATCAAATAATAAAGGGCTAAGAACCCGACCTTTTTATTACACAAATATTGAAGTAGATCCCCAAAACCCTGAAAAGGTATATGTTATGGCCACCGGGTACTATAAATCTGAAGACGGAGGTAAAAAATGGTCACGAATGTCATCTCCCCACGGGGATAATCATGCCATGTGGATCAATCCTGAGGATCCCAACCTTTTTATTCAATCCAACGATGGCGGGGCCAATGTCACGCACAACGGGGGTAAAACCTGGTCTACGCAATTTAACCAACCGACATCCGAGATCTATCAGGTGGAAGTGGACGATCAGTATCCTTATTGGCTGTACGGAGGAATGCAGGACAATTACAGCACATTAGCGGTGCCTAGTAACCCTCCAGGAACAATTCAGGCCTCAAACGTCGGTTGGATTATGAATACGGGAGGGTGTGAGACCGGTCCTGCTGTACCAAAACCTGGAAATCACAATATCGTCTACGCGAATTGCAAAGGAAGATTTGGGGTTTTTAATAAGTTAACAGGAACAGAAAAAGCCTATTACGTAGGTGCTGCGAATTTATATGGTCATAATCCAAAAGATTTGAAACATCGCTTTCAGCGAGTAGCACCTATTCATGTTTCACCGCATAATCCTGATGTAGTGTATCACGGTTCGCAATTCGTGCATCGCACCAGGGACGACGGTGAGACTTGGGAAACTATCTCGCCCGATCTCACCGCTTTTGAGACAGATAAACAAGTGATTTCAGGGAGCCCGATTACGAGGGACATCACCGGAGAAGAGTATTACAGTACGCTTTATTCAATCCGAGAGTCACCTGTAAAGCAAGGAGTGATCTGGACAGGTGCCAATGACGGTCCCGTGTATGTGACGCAAGATAATGGGGAGAGCTGGAGGAATGTAACACCGAAGAAGCTACCGGCAGGAGGTCGGGTAGATGCCGTAGAACCTTCACCCCATAATCCGGCAAAAGCCTACATCGCCGTGTTGCGATATCAATTAGGTGATACCAAGCCGTACATCTACAAGACCACAGACTATGGTAAAACCTGGGAGCTGTTGACCGACGGAGCGAATGGCATAGACGGAGATATCCCAACTCGTGTCGTCAGAGAACACCCTGAAAAAGAAGGTTTGCTGTTTGCAGGTACTGAAAGAGGAGTATTTGTGTCTCTTGATGACGGAAAGCGGTGGCAGCCGTTTCAGCAAAATCTGCCGGTGACTCCGGTGACAGATTTAAAGATCCATCGTGGTGATCTGGTTCTTTCTAGCATGGGCAGAGGGTTCTGGATTGCGGATGATATCAATACATTGTTGTTTTTTAATCGTGGAAATGATAGTGCTGAGTTGATCGTTCCCAGTAAAGCAATTAGAAACCGGCAGGTATTTATGCGTGTAGGAGGAAGCAGGATACCGCAATACATATCTCCGGGGCTAACGATTGACTATTACCTGAAAGAAAAATCAAATACCGGCCTAAAGCTGGAACTCTTGGATGGGAGTGGTAAAGTGGTGAATACTTATTACAGCGATACCACTGGCCAGAAATTTAAGACCGAAGTCATAGAAGATATGGGACTAAATACTCAGACGTACATTATTGATAAGCGGCTTACCAATAAAAAAGGGTTAAACCGTTTTGAATGGGATATGACGGCAACAGGTCCATGGCATAAAAGTAATAATCGAAGGTTCAAGAATGGTCCTACTGTGGTACCAGGTACTTATACGGTACGATTGACCGTAGGAGAAGAGGTCCTGGAAAAACAGCTTGAACTCGTGGCTGACCCAAATCTTACAAAAACCAATACTACGGTTGAGGATATCCAAAAACAATATGAATTTGCACTTGGACTTGGTGAGTTGCTTTCGGAAGCCAGGCAGTTGGAAGACCGTTTAAACAAAGAGTTGAAGAAGTTAAAAAAAGTCAGAAGCTCAAATTACGAACAGAAAAAAAGCATTGGAAAAGGTATTGGCCGAACTAAGAAAAAAGGATATTACCTACCCTCAGCCTAAGCTCATCGATCAAATGGAATACCTGTATGGTATGACCAATCGGGCAGACCAGGCGATGGGAAAAGATGCTTATGAGCAGCTAGAGATGCTTTCTGAGGCTTTTGAAGGGATCAAAAAAGAAATAAATTAATTAAGAAAAGACTTCCGAAGTTTTTGAAACTTCGGAAGTCTGGTACTTACATGTTATTTGAAATCAAAATTGATCTGGTAGCTTACGCTACGTCCTCCCCCTGATCGAATCAGTATCCCTTGTTCAAAAAGAATTTGC
>JBCCXH010000670.1:0-2369 GCA_039192005.1 Bacteroidota bacterium | reverse complement strand
GTCGAAAGGAATCTTTAAAGAAGCCATTTTCGGGGTGCTTGAAATGAAAATAAAGAGCTTGTTTCGAAAATACGAACCAATTGCTAGTCAAACCTGATCGCCTTCACCGGCTGCACACGTGCAATGATGGTGACAGGAAGAAACAGCGTTAGGCCAATGATTACCAGCACCAGCAGGTTCAACCAGATAATTGTTGGTAGATCAAGTGCTATCGGCACATGACTCATGTAATAATTTGCAGCATCCAAAGGGATGATTTGAAAGTACTTTTGGATTAGTCCAACACCAATTCCAATCACATTGCCCCAGAGCAACCCCCTCAAAATCAACCGTATACCATTCCAAATAAAGACTGATCGAATTAATTTGTTAGGTGCCCCAACTGCTCTCATCAAACCGATCATCTGAGTTCTTTCCATAATCAGGATCAATAAAATGGAGATAATGCTAGTGCCTACAACGAAAAGGATAATGGTAAGCAGTATTACCACATTCCTGTTCAAGAGATTAAGCCAATCAAATATTTGAACGTATTTGTCGGTTACCTTATCCACATATAAATCTATTCCTACCGTGTTAAAGAGGTGGCGTTCTGCTTCCTCCATTTGTTTCGGATCTTTGACAAATACCTCGATCCCACCTGCCTGATCCGACTTCCAGTTATTCATCCTGCGAATCAGGTCCAGATCTCCCATGATCATTTTTTCATCAAACTCCTCAAGGCCTGTCTCATAGATGCCAACCACCTGCAATGGCCTGTAACGTGGAGGATTTTGTACAAAGTAGATTAGCACCTCTTCACCAACCGAGAGATCAAGATAGTTGGCAATCTTTTTACTCAGTGCTACGTCAGTCGAGTACTTTTCCTGGCTCAAATCAGGAAAACGCCCAGCCACGAGATGCCTGCTAAAGCCAGCAGTATCAAACCTGGAATCCACTCCTTTTATGATCACCCCCTGGACTTCTTCGGAAGTTTTCAAAAGGCCTGCTTTCATTGCATAGGGCTGGAACGTATCCGTAAGTTCGTAACTTTCCAGTAGCCTGATCAGCGTATCAGATACAGTAATGGAAGACTCTTCAAAAGAGGTCGATAAGGTATACTTGTTAATGATGAGGTGACCACTAAAACTGTAGATCTTATTTTTGATTTCGGCCTTAAACCCATAAAGTACCATAAAAGCAATGATTAGAACGGCAAGGCCAAGCCCGGTACTCACCACCGCAATTCGGTTAATTGTTGTTGAGAAGGTACCCGCTGAATTTTTCGAAATTCGATTGGAAATAAAGTAGGATAGGTTCATATCTTTCTGCAAAGAAGGGTTTTCATTGTTTAAGAACAAGTTATCTTGAGCAATTATGTTCCGTATACTTTTTGCATTAAGTGTCTTCGCGATAGGATGTTCCAATAAAGCACAACATCGCAATGATGAAATCCTTCCTGGTGCTTACCAAATAAATGACTACCTGGCCACCATCGAAGGTAAGAAAGTTGGCCTTGTCGTAAACCACACCTCGTTGCTCCACACTACTCATCTAGTAGATACATTGATGGATTTGGGTATAGACGTTGCCAAGGTCTTAACTCCAGAACATGGATTCAAAGGAACCATCAGTGATGGCGTTGAGGTAGCATATGAAGATGTAGCAAATCCCTTCGAGTTAGTATCGCTCTACGGAAAAAATAAAAAACCAACCAGAGAACAGATGCAAGGACTCGACATCATGGTTTTTGATATACAAGATGTCGGGACTCGCTTTTATACCTACATCAGCACTATGCACTACGTGATGGAGGCTTGCGCAGAAAGTGACGTGCCTTTGCTTATTTTAGATCGTCCAAACCCTAATGGCAGCTATGTGGATGGCCCCCTGTTGGATACCGCATTTAGTTCGTTTGTGGGAATGCATCCAATCCCCATTGTGCACGGAATGACCGTGGGTGAACTCGCCCAAATGATTAACGGGGAAGGATGGCTGATCAATGGTATTCAATGTCAATTGACCGTTGTTCCAATCCGGAAATGGAATCATCTAGTTACTTACTCACTTCCGCTAAACCCCTCACCCAACCTACCAAACGACCTCAGCATCGCGCTATACCCCAGCTTGTGCTTGTTTGAAGGTACGATCATGTCCGTAGGAAGAGGTACTGAAAATGCCTTCCAGCAAATTGGTCACCCGGAATATCCTGATACTGCCTATTCCTTTGTCCCTAAATCCTGGGAAGGATCAATATGGCCTCCTTACGAGGAGCAGGTTTGTTACGGTATTTCCTGGGCCGGCCAAAAGCCAAATTACCATTTCACACTTCAACCTTTAATCGATGCCTATTTGAAAATGAATCGGGATGACTTTTTCAACAATTACTT
>JBCCXH010000669.1:0-2380 GCA_039192005.1 Bacteroidota bacterium | reverse complement strand
ATGTGGACGTCGACCAACAGGTCACCAACTTGTCCCGATTTAGTATTTTCTTTCCAGAGCGGAGAAATTTCTTTCTTGAGAATGGAGACATCTTTTCCAACTTCGGCAGCTGGGAGATTACCCCTTTTTTCTCTAGAAAAATAGGATTGATCGATGGTGAACCTGTTCCCATTAGGTATGGAGCGAGATTGACCGGAAACGTTACCCAATCCACGAGATTAGGAGTGATGAATGTCCAGACACGAGCGTTTGATTCACTACTGGCTCAGAACTATTCCGTAGTGGCGATCCATCAACAGGTATTGGATCGCTCCGTCATCAAAGGGATCGTTATGAACCGACAAACCAACGGTGATCCGACCAATTCTTTTGCAAGGAATGGTGGGCTGGAGTTTGCTTACCTCTCCAAAAATGGAAAAATCAACAATACGGTTCGGTATCATACCTCTCGATCTTTTGAGCGCCTCAGTGATAATAACTATTACGGACTTAGCGGCAACTACAACGGTAGAAGTTTGAGAGCTGGATGGCGACTGGATGCCGTAGGAGAAAACTATGTGACTGAACTTGGAATCAACCCAAGGTTGGAAAACTACAATGCTGAAACGGAGGAAGATGTTCGCATCGCTTACACCCGACTCAACCCCTGGGTTCTTTACCGCTTTTATCCCAAAGAAGGGGGCATCAATGCACATGGCCCCAGAAACTGGCATATGATTTGGTTAAATCGGGACGGGTCCGGATTAAATGAAAGGTCGCATGGCTATGCATACGACATCTTCTTCAAAAACACCTCCGAATTACGACTTCACGCTCAGCAGCGAGAAGTAAACCTACCTGTCCCGACACAATTAATTGGCAGCGACTTTACTCCTCTTCCTGTAGGAAACTACCAGTTCACCAACTATTGGATTGATTACAGTACAGACCGGAGGCCCCGTGTCAATGCTGATGTTAGAATTCAATACGGGAATTTTTTCAACGGTACCCGATTTAATACTTCCACCGGCTTGAACTTCAGGATACAGCCCTGGGGCAACTTTTCATTGCTGTATGACTTTAATCGCGTAGAACTTCCTAACGAGTTCGGTCAAACCAACCTAAATCTCTTAAGAGCAAATGCTCAGGTCAGCTTTTCCAACAGCATGTTTTTAACGTCGTCTGTTCAATTCAACTCACAAGATGAGAATTACAACTTCTTTACCCGATTTCAATGGCGCTACCGTCCCATGTCAGATCTTTTCCTGGTGTATACAGACAATTACACTCAGGATGGATTACAACTTAAAAACAGACAGGTGGTATTTAAAGCGACGTACTGGTTGAATTTATAGCACTAACTATGCGATTCTTACCTTGCATATCCTGATGAATGACCGCCTCTTTATAGCCCATATTTTCCAGTAGTGATTTCACTTCAGGTCCATAAGATTCATGTATCTCAACGTATAACCTACCTTCCGGTGCTAATGATGCTCTCCCTTTTTCCGCAATCTTCTCATAAAAGAGCAACGCATGATCGTCCGGGACAAAAAGTGCAGTTTTCGGTTCGAAATCAATCACGTTCTGATGCATGGATTTACGTTCCTGAAGTGGGATATACGGTGGGTTACTCACGAGAACATCCAGGTTTTGAACGGGTAATGGAGCATTAAGTATGTTATGTTCAAAGAGCGCTATTTTGGCGCCGAGTGCCCTGGCATTCTCTTCTGTCACTGAAAGTGGCGTTTTAGAGATATCTGTTCCAAAAACGCGAACGTTAAGCGCTAAAGCAAGCGTGATGGCAATGCATCCCGACCCTACTCCTACCTCTAAAACCGTAGGTTCATCCGCCAAATTTTGATTTAAAATCAGCTGAACCAACTCTTCGGTTTCCGGCCTCGGAATCAAAACCCCTGGTGTCACCTTAAACTTTCTTCCATAGAAATCTGCAACACCGGTCACATATTGAAGGGGCTCTCCATGCAACAGCCTGGAAATACCCGCTTCCAGCCTTTCTGAATCCAGCTCAATCGATTCATTTGTCATTACCTGCATTTTCCCGATGCCAAATTCATCTTCCAGAAAGAGAAATGCTATATTTTTTGCCTCACGTTTATCATAAATAGACTTGAGCCTATTCGCTATTTCTTCGCATACTTTACCGGCAGTCATGATCATCGCCGCGAAGATAAAAACCTGAGTTCGATTAAAAATCTCGCCTCAAACTATACGTCCCGATTTGACCGCGGACCGTTTGATTTTTGAGTAGAAATTTTGCCAATGCAACAAAGGAATATCGGGATATTTCAAAGGGCTTTGGTGAAATTTATGCTGAAATCAGCGGTTCGTCGCACGATCAAATCTTTTCAAGACAAATCATCTTCACGTCATTTTTGCT
>JBCCXH010000668.1:0-2401 GCA_039192005.1 Bacteroidota bacterium | reverse complement strand
GGATCGCCTTGGAAAAAGGACTGGACAAACTCAAAACGTACAAAGAAGAACTGCTTATCTGCCTTAACTATCCAGCTACTCCGCTACGCCATAACCGGAGTGAAAGGGATATCAGAGAGTAGGTGAAAAAAGAAAAATCAGTGGTGCTACCAGAAGCCCCGATGGAAGAAAGGCCAGGTACACCTTTGCTCCCCTGAAAAAACATGTAGAAAGTTGGATGTCTCTTTTGGGGATTTTCTCTATGACCAACTGACGGGAAGTAATAAAATTGACTATCTGCCTGAGTTACTCTCACGTAAATTAACCCTCCAACTATTGAGAAGTTACTAATTTTTTAAGTAAGAAAGCTGCTGTTTAAGATTAGGTTTTAGCAGGACCAGTCTGACGCTGGCCAACTTAACTTGCCAGTCTAAGAGGAGGTGGTATTGATGGTGGTGATGGTTAGCCCCTTACCGATTTCCACCAGAGATTGTTGTCTGCCTTTGTTGATCCATTCGGCGTAAGGAACACACTCCAAAAGCAATTGACATCGTTTCATACAAAAGATACAGTTTTCTAAGAGAAACCAGGTAGTGTTGATATCCATATGTGAAAAGATGTTTATCGCAAATTTTCATAGGATCAACTATCTACGCCTTTTACTAATCGAATTTGAATCTTCACAGTATTAAAGATCGGTGAGGTATCTTCATCTTTACTACATGATATTACCGGATTTAGTCCTTGAAAAATTCAAAAATGTCCTGTTAATAGATGATGATGATCTTGTCAACTCAATGAATATAGTGATGATTGATCATGCGAAGTTTGCTAAAAAAGTGGTCGCCAAAACCAGTGTTACAGAAGCTTTAAGTTTTTTGCGAAATTCTTGTGAGCGAGAAGATTTTCCGGAAGTGATTTTTTTAGATCTGAATATGCCATACATGGATGGTTGGGACTTTATGGATGAATTTAAAAAAATAGATCCTAAGCCTCATACTAGAGTTGTAATGCTCACTTCATGTATTTCGACTAAGGATGAAAAGAAGGCAAAGTCCATGGGAGAAATAGTGGCTTATGTCCCTAAACCATTATCACCAGAACTACTTCATCAAATTCACTTGAAGCACCCGGCATAGCTAAAACACTAGCAGGCAAAAATTTGTGAATCATTTTTAAAGGCTTTAAACTCAAGGGAATTACCGGAAGGATCTTGAAAAAACATGGTTGCTTGCTCACCAATTTCACCCTTAAATCGAATGTAGGGTTCTATAACGAACGATATTTCTAACGCAATTAATCTATCTCTCAGGGTTTCCCACTGTTTCCAATGAAGAACAACACCAAAATGAGGTATCGGAACACGATGTCCATCGACAGGATTATGACTTTCTGATGAACCACTTTCAACTTCATGAATCACGAACTGGTGACCAAAAAAATTGAAATCAACCCACTTACTGGATGATCTACCCTCTTCAAAACCCATTACTTCTCGATAAAATAGTCTTGCCTCTTCAAGTTTTTTTACCTGAATGGCAAGATGAAACGGCCTTAATTCACTCATCCTAAAAAAGAATACCGATAATCTACTGGTGATACAAATGTTTCTTTGATGGTTCTAGCACTGACCCATCTCATTAAGTTCATCATGGCACCAGCTTTATCATTTGTGCCGGACCCCCTGGCTCCACCAAATGGCTGTTGACCTACTACTGCTCCGGTAGGCTTATCGTTGATATAAAAATTACCTGCAGCATTTCTGAGTTGATTGGTAGCCAAGTCAATAGCATATCTATCCTTGCTGAATATAGCTCCGGTAAGCGCATAAGGAGAAGTTCCGTCTACGAGTTCCAGCGTTCCTTCAAAATCATTTTCATCATAAACATACACCGTTAAAACGGGACCGAAGATTTCCTCACACATAGTTCTGTATTTTGGATCTTTAGCTTCTAATACAGTCGGTTCAATAAACCACCCCTTAGATCCATTATAATTACCCCCTGCAATTAATTCTACTTCATCATCTCTTTTTGCCTGATCAATATATCCAGTAATTTTTTCGAATGCCCTCTTATCGATAACTGCGTTAATAAAGTTTCCGAAATCTTCAGGGGAACCCATTTTCATCGATTCCAAATCTTCAACCATATATCGTTTTATGTCTGCCCAAAGATTCGATGGGATATAAGCCCTGGATGCGGCGCTACACTTTTGTCCCTGGAACTCAAAAGCTCCTCGGACAAGTCCTGTGGCAACTTCTTTGGCATCAGCTGATTTGTGAGCTATTACGAAATCTTTTCCCCCTGTCTCCCCAACAATACGTGGGTAAGTTTTATAGGTATCAAGATTTTCGCCAATTGTTTTCCATAATGTTTTAAAAACACCCGTGCTACCCGTAAAGTGCAGACCTGCAAAATCT
>JBCCXH010000667.1:0-2402 GCA_039192005.1 Bacteroidota bacterium | reverse complement strand
TTCTGCGATTGGTCTCACTAAGAGAAAAAAATTCAATAGTGACTAATGCCGGCTAAGAGAATTAGCTGTCTTTTTTCTACGGTGCCACATTAGTACGGAAATAAGGCCAATACCGACGATTAATGCACCTGCCAGGGTAAGCCAATAGTGCAAAGCACCACTTTTTCGAGTTAAGGGGCTGGTATCACCCCATACCACAAACCCGCACCAGTACAATGGATGCTCTTTGACCAGACCCCGCTGTTTGAGAAAAGCCTTGCGGGCATCTTGCATCGCTACGTCCTTTCTTTTTCCCGCTGCCAGCGCTTCATAAAAAAAAGTCATCAGTTTAGAAGTAGACTCGTCAGGCGCCGACCAGTGACTCATGACGATACTCGGGCAACCTGCATAGGCAAATGCGCGACCAAGGCTCATGACCCCTTCACCCTTTTGTAATTCTCCCAGTCCTGTGTTGCAGGCACTTAAAACGGTAAGCTCTGCATTCAGGTCCATGTTGAATAGCTCATAGGTATGAAGCATATCATCCTCAGTGCTATCAACCCCCGGTGTGAACACAAGTTTTGAGCGCATGCTATTGCGGTCATCCACCAATGCGTGCATCGCCAGATGCAATACCTGATACTTTCCTGCTTCTTCTTTAAATGCCTTTTCTGTTGCCATTTCTCCCGATAGAAAGCTTCCTGAAAAGTGCTTTGCGATGCCATTGATTTCAGACTTGTTCCATTTCAATGGCACAACCGCATCACGAAACGATTCCTCCAATGTCGCATAGCTGTCTGCTGATTCAGGTGCCGGTTGATAAGTGGGAGCAAACGCTAGTACCCTATTTTTTGACGTGGTCTTTTTTGCATGAAAACCATCAAATAAAATGTTGGCAGAATACGCATAGCTGATGGCGTAGTCGTTAAACAGGTAATCTAAATTACTGTAGCTGAGGTCTTTGGAAGTATCAGGAGTACTTTGTAGCAGTACATCCCAGGGAACATAAGAAAGTTTGCCATCCGGTATGATGATCAGGCTCTCAACACTTGGTGGTATGGAAGGCATAACCGGAGCTAAAAGCTGCTGATATAAGCCGTAGGCATTTGTGGTGAATTGATGGTAGTCTTCTTCTGATTGGTTCGTTACTTTCGTTGGATCCAGGCTGCTAATGTATGCTGAAGTGATCTTGTCAAACGCTTCATCTTTCTTAATAGTGATCAGATCAAAATTTGTTTTCGAAACGGCGAAAACATGCAGGGTGCTATCTCCTTCAAAACAAGATAAAAGTGCCTGATGATCTCGCAAGTTGTCTTGTAGGGCTTCGGTCGTTATGGTATCCTCTTCATATTTGAGTTCATAGTAGTTGGTGTATTGTTCCTCAAAAATGCCTTTGAGAGAGTCGAGGCGGGTTTCTGTTTGGAACAAGGCGTTTTTGTAGTGTTCTGTTGCGGTACTATCGTATTCCGCTGTTGTTTGATTTTCAAACCCTTGTACTTTGGAGTAATAAAAGCTCCAATCTGTTTTTAATGATTTCTCCAATTTGAGCAGGCTTTCGGGAATGCCCGCATACTTTTTGGCTTGCTCTCCGGAAAGTTTTTCATGCAACACCACTGCTTTGCTCTTTTCTGAGAAATAAAAAGCCTGCTTTAGGTACTTAGTGTCTCTACTTGTATTATATGAAAGCTGACAAACAGCTATTGCTTCTGCATATACTTCATAAGCGACGTTACCCAACGCGACCTTATCTCCATATCTTTTATACGAATGCCGTATCTGACCTATTAAATGATCACATTGTTTGAACGTTTCATAGGCATGTATGAGGTCTTTTGTATCCTTATTTTTCAGATACAATTGTTTAAGAATGCGGCCCCTTTTACGCATCGCTTCTAAGAGGAAATTGCCATCAATGTAATCGTCTAAAGGAGGATTTTCGTAAAAGGAGTTACTGGCAAAGGATGGCACATTCGCTTGTAAAGATTTTTGACAATATTCAAGGGCTTTTGCCAGGTCATTTTTTTCATAGGAGACGTCCATTAGTTTTAAATAGCACTGAATGGTTTCAGGATGGTGTTCTCCCCAAATCGCTTGCCTGATTTTTAAAGACTTTTGGTAGTTTTCAATCGCTTCTTCATAGTTTCTTAAGGCTTTCTTCGTGTCGCCAATATTATTATAAGAATGAGCAACATCCGTGTGGATTTCACCAAATAGACGTTTAGCAATTCGTATCGATTGATGGAAGTTCGGCAATGCTCCCAGGTAATTTTTTTCTCCTAAATATGCCATGCCAATATGGCCATAGCTCTTAGCCACATTAGGGTGCGATTCTCCAAAAGTATTCTTTAATATCGTGTGGCTCTTTTCATAGAGCTCCTGTGCTTCCTTGAATTGTAGCGCTTCGAAATAAACATTACCCATGT
>JBCCXH010000666.1:0-2403 GCA_039192005.1 Bacteroidota bacterium | reverse complement strand
TTTTGGCTGTTAATGAAAAAAGTAACCTTTGTCTTCTAATGGAAATAAAGTTGGTATAAAACGTAAGTAGTTGCATGCCTTTTCTTTGAATCACATTAATTAACTACACGTAATAAACCTGATGATTGAGCTTCGCTTTATTAAGCATGCTCGCGCTATCCTACTGATGAGATAAAGATAGCGATGGGGGTAACTTGCCGGGCTAGGTTACCTTCCAACATAGTTGATGGTCACTAAAAATACCTATGGCTATGATGGAGGTCATAACTATCGCTCGATGTCATAGTGATCTTATTCATTAAGTGATCTTAATCGAGCCGGTGAGTTTCTCCCAATCTGATGGAATACTCACCTGATTTACTACTTCTTCTGACAAGATTTACCATTTTTCCGACCATTTTTACCTTGTTTATTAGTGTTGGAGATGATCACTTTTGTCGCTAAATTATCAATGGATGTTAATTAATTAAATTCATGGCCTGTTGCTACAGATTCGTTTTAGTTGATTTTTATCACTTGATTCGCATGCGTTATGAAAATTGCTTTACGGTGCTTGTAGTGACAAATTCTTGATTGTGTTACCTTAAAAATATGTAGGAAGGCACCAATTAGGATGCTTCATGAATTACCCTAATCTTTAAATAATAATAGTAAATTAATGAGTAACGTATTGTCAGTTATTGTACTCTTAAGTACATGGCTTCCCATAAAAGACCTAAGGGAAGAAAAATTACATCAACCTGAAGAAACCATCTTGAAAAAAACGTTCGTTATTGAAGTGACTAGGTTCCGTGCCAAAGAGGGAACGGATGACGAAGCTTTTACGAAGAGGGACGCTGAAATAGAAGAAGACTACACAAGCAAGCAGCCTGGGTTTATTAGAAGAGAGAGTGCACAAAGCGAAGATGGCGAATGGCTTGTCGTTGTGTATTGGGAAGATATGGAAAGTGCATCTGCCTCTATGCAAAAATTTATGGGTGATGCTTCCGTTGCGGACTACGCAGGAATGATTGATGGTGCTACGATGAAAATGAAAAGATTCATGAAAGAAGGTAAAGTTGACGCAACCAAAAACGCATTGCCTTATGTCATCGAAGTAACTACACTCACTTCTAATAAAGAGATTGAAAAGGGTGTCTTCGCCAAAAGGGATGCTGGTGTAGAAAAAGACTACACAAGCAAGCAGCCAGGTTTCATTGCCAGAGAAAGCGCTCAGGCAGAAGATGGGGAATGGGTAGTAGTTGTATACTGGAAAACCCTTGAAGACGCCAACGCTTCCATGCAAAAATTTATGGGAGACGCATCCGTGGCAGATTACGCTGCCATGATTGACTCTCAGAGCATGGCCATGGCCCGCTTTTCTGCAAAAAACTAAAATTTACATTTTATAACTACGAACCAACGATCAAACGTGAACTATTACGAAGCAATACACAAACAAGATTACAACAGCATCATATCCCTCCTTACTGATACCGCTGAGCTGAACATTCAGTCAGTGGGAGTAGGAAAAGGCAAAGCTGAGGCCGAACAGCTGTTCCAAAAACAGTACGAATACCTGAAAGATGAGATCAAGGAAATCAAGGTATTTCATCGCTTTGAAGATGAACGAAACCTGGTGATTGAGTACGACATTTTGTTGAACAACACGTTTGACCTGCCCGCAGTTGTCATTGCTACAAAAGAAGGAGGTCAATTTTCTTCCGTCAGGACGTACCACTCCGTCTATCCAATCACGGAGGGACACGAGTTCAGAGGTACTTTTCTTGAAAGCACCATTAAGTTGACAGAACCGGAAGAAGTTGTGAAATACTTTCAGTCAATTGCCGTAGGGTCAACGGAGAAAACAATGGAGACCCTTTCTTTTGAAGATGACGTCTATTTCAGAGAACCAGCAGGGTGGCGATGGAATCACAAGACCAAAGAAGGACTCAAAGAACATTTCGATCACTTTTTTGCCGATGGCGGAGTGCCTTTGAAATTTCATAACTACGTGTTTGACAGTGAAGTAGGAACATTTGCCGGAGAGTATGCGTGTGATGTTTGGGGTTCTGCCGTCTTCAAATCCCAGGCCGGAGTTTCTATCTACGACATCAATAAGGAAACAGGGAAAATCAAAGGAGTCAGAGTCTATGACAACGTAGATGCAGCTTACACATAATCAATTGACTGCCATAACCTTTAAAGTCGAAATGGAATGAGTAATGCGAAAATTCCCGGGTGGATCATCTACTACGGGATATTCCAGATACTTCTGGTCGTTGGTTTCGGGATCATGTTTTTTATAAACTCCAACCCCTTTACGGCCAATGATCCGAGTTTCCTTGCTGGAGCAAGAAACGTTGGTATTCTGGTGATTCTCTTGTTTGGCTTGTTCCGTCGGGACATAAAGGTCTTATTTTG
>JBCCXH010000665.1:0-2409 GCA_039192005.1 Bacteroidota bacterium | reverse complement strand
TACGCCTATACCATTATCTCCCCGTGCAGCTATCAAACCTGCAACATGAGTTCCATGACCGTTGTCATCAAAAGGATCCCCGGTTCCAGTTGTTCCATTGATACCGAATACGTCATCGATGTACCCGTTTCTATCATCGTCAATGTCATTTCCTGGTATTTCACCGGTATTTCGCCAGAGATTGTCGACCAGGTCAGGATGGCGATAATCAATACCGCTATCGATCACAGCAACAACGACATTGTCAGACCCAACAGATCGTTCCCATGCAGTCTCAGCATCGATACCGAGGCTTCTCCCCAGTCCCCACATAGGATCAAAGGTTGAGGGGTTGAATATGTTTGGTCCGAACGCAGCATCGTTTGGTGTAATCGAAGCAGTCAAGACGTAGTTCGGGCTACACGACGTTACTTCACCAGCCTGTATCATATCGTTACAGAACGTATCGTGAGCCGACACGGGAACCTTTGCTGGCTCAGTGACGAGTGCTGCACGAGCAGTCGGGGGGCTAATGACAGCGGTACCGCTACCGATGTACTCGACCACCGTCATCGCAGATGCCGATGAGGTGCTACTGTGGGTGGATCTCTTTGCACTATCAAACTCAACGACGTACTGGTCTTCATACATCAGATGAGGCGATTGTGCCTCTGCACAAGTGGTTCCGAGAGGATTGACTCCCAGCAACACCGCTAAGGCGATGCCGCTTCCGATACGAGTTTTCATGATTCATCTCACAAGAGTCCTCTTCTCACGAGAGAGTCTTCGACGCCCTTTGATGAATCTTAAAGGTCTTTTTTTAAAATCAAAATTGGAAAATCTTGGCTTTCGATATTTGGTTGACGAAGCAAATCGATTGCCAAATCTCAACTCTGTTTTCCTTCCTGAGGGAGTGGACGAAGCTAAATTGAGGCGACAACTTATAGAAGATTACAACATTGAAGTTGGGGGTGGTTTGGGTGCTTTCGCGGGTAAGATATGGCGGATCGGTATCATGGGCGAAAGCTGTACAAAAAATCACGTGAATATGTTAGTAGGGGCGTTGGAGGAACTTTTATAGGTGTTGTTTCAACTGCATGAATTTGAAACCATACACAACTAATTCTGAGTTTTCGGGAATAATCCCAATGAGTTCTTTGAAAATTGGAAAGAAAATTTAAAGCTAAGTTCATTGGCTAAGAAATAGTCAATGAGTTTAAAAGCGAAAGTAAAGAATGATAAGACTTTTCGATCTTTTCTGACTCTTTGCACTTTTTTCCGCCACTTAGGTTGATCATATTGAATAGCTAAAACTGTTAGCAAAATAAAAGCTACCGCAGCAATGATTATCAAATTGAACACTTCTTCAGGCTTTTTCAGACGTGTTTTATGCAAATTGAAACTCGTTGATTTTAAATCTTTGAATAAGCATTCAATGGAATATCGCTGGTCGTACAACTCAATGATTTCGCCTGAACAAAGCAGATTACTGATTAAGTAAATCGGTTCTTCGTGGCGTTTTTCATCATGCCAACAAATGAAATTGACATACTTGAATCTATGTTGGGTAAACTCCACCATAGGAATGAAAGCACAATTTCCTGTTGTAGTTGGAGTGATATGTTTAGCCTGAAAACGTTCTCCGTTTTCAAAAAGTACCGTATTACAGGCAGTACGTAATACATAATTCCAACCTTTGGATAAACATAATTTTTGTAACCCTATTCCGTCAAATTCTCCATCACCCAAAAGAGTGACAGGGATATTATCAGGTAATAAAGGCTTCAAAACTTGTATAGCATATTTCAATACTGCTTCATGATCTTCAGACTTGAAATGCCCTTTACCACCTGATTTGACAAACCAACAAATCGGAATCCCTCGGTTTTGCCACACTAAGCTAACCATTAAAGTGGCGTTGTCTTTACCCGTTTGACTGCCGTCAATCACTAAAACAATACCTTCTTGAGGTAAAGTAAAAGCTAGAATACCTTGGACAAACGCAGTTAGAAATGGAAGAAAATGGGTCTCAAAATCTATCCATTCGCTCTCTACAAATCGCTTGGCAGCAGCTGTTTTGCTATTGGCATTAATATCTTTAGGGAGTCCACTACCAATATCTGGTAAATGACTACTACCTTTACGTATCATTCCACTAACAAATCCACTCAAATTGTTAATGCGTTTTAACGCATTTCCTTTAGGTGGTTCTGGGCTCAAACTTACCAAACGCTCTTGTATCTCTTTAAAAAGATTTTTCATTTTTGCAGGTGTTCTTAATATTTGTGTTTGACATTACAAATATCACCTGCCTTTGCTCCTTTCTTTCCAAATTTTCAAACAACTTTTCGTTTTTTAGTTCTGTATGGTTTTAAAATCGGAGAATAAAAGAAAAAGCTCGAAAAAGAAATGTTGGGGAAGAATTTTTTG
>JBCCXH010000664.1:0-2432 GCA_039192005.1 Bacteroidota bacterium | reverse complement strand
CTAGATATTAAGTATCAAGAAAGTTACTCTCGAGGAGAGTTGCTTTTAAGATCCCTTTTTGGAACATTCTACATTGTTCTACCGCATTTATTTCTCTTAATATTCGTATCACTCTGGGGTACTATTCTGTCGTTTATATCCTTTTGGATTGTGTTGTTCACAGGAAAGTATCCACAAAGTTTTTTTGAATTCAGGGAAAACCTCTTTCGTTGGAGCCTTCGTCTGTCTGCCCGAATGAATAATTTAAGTGATGGCTACCCGGCATTTGGATTGAGCGGAACGGATGAATTTACCAAATTAGAAATCCCCTATCCGGAGAAACTAAGCAGAGGAACCTTATTATTACGGGTTTTATTCGGTAGTATTTACGTAGTTCTGCCACATGGCTTTCTTTTACTGTTTCGTACAATAGGAAGTGCCGTACTACAATTTCTCGCGTGGTGGGTGGTATTGTTTACAGGAAACTACCCTCAAAACTGGCATGAATTTAACGTCGGTACCATTCGCTGGAACTTAAGAGTAAGTACCTACATGTCATTTATGACCGACGAATATCCACCATTTTCAGGAAAACCGTAACCTAATCTATTAATTGATGGAAGGATACCATCCCATTCCACAACCCAATGATTTAAGCACCCGTGAAAAAGAAGACGCCATGGGTGCTTATCTTATGATGTTTGCCTCTGTTGCCGTAGGCCTTCCATTGCCTATTATCAACCTGATTGCTGCTATTATTTATTATTTCACCAACAAGTCAAAAGGGCTTTTTGTACATTTTCACTCACTTCAATCCTTGATCAGTCAACTTCCAACCACCATTATCAATGCAGTTGGTGTATTTTGGGCCATCCGAATTTACTTAGTCTCCGAATGGGAGCTTACAGACACCTTTAAAGGATACATCGCCATGCTTGTGGTGCTCAATCTCGCGTACTTTGCTTTTAGTATCGTTGGAGCCCTCAAGGCACGAAAAGGCCGAATGTATTATTTCTTGTTTTTCGGCAGGCTTTCGTATGAACGCGTGTTTAAAATAAGACAGGAAAGGGAAGGTAAAGACATTAACCTGCCTCCAAAATGAAACTTTGGCGCGAACTGATCACCATCACCTTACTTTTCGGCCTCATCTGGTTGATCTTTACATGGAAGACTCCCGGCTTACCTGACACTTCTTTTGAAATCGGAGAAGAAAGAGAAAAGGAACTGGCCGAACTCATCATGAAAGATTTGAAAAGAGACTATACGTTTTATGATGATTCCGTCACCGAGGCGCTGATCCTGCCAATCGCCAACCGGTTGCTTGACAGTTTGAACCCCAAATCGTATGAATACAAATTTCACGTCATTGAAAGCAGTCAGATCAATGCGTTTGCTACTATTGATGGACACATTTTCATATTTTCGGGATTGATTCAGTTTGTAAACCATCCTGAAGAGCTGGCGGGAGTACTTTCTCATGAAATCGGGCATCACGAAAATGGAGACCTGGTAGACAGACTCGTAAAAGAACTGGGGCTGAGCGTCATCATGGCGGTATTGACGGGTGGTGACGCGGTAATGGTTTCCGAAATATCAAAATTGCTGATCTCGACCGGATTTGATCGGAAGCAAGAAAAGGAAGCGGATGAGTTTGCACATAACCTATTGATCAAATCACAAATCAACCCGTCACGGATCGCCCACTTTTTTACTAAACTTAAAGCGGAAAATCAAACCTACCCGGATGAATTGGAGATCATCATGACGCACCCCAATTCAAAAAGCCGAATCGAAAGTGCGTTGACAGCTCCCCTACCGGACGGCTTTGAAGAAAAGGAGTTTGAGTTGGATTGGGAACGACTGGTTGAAGAGTACCTGGGTTACGTAAACATTGCGTCCTGATTTTCACATCAGGTTGTAACGTCAGCAGCTCCTTCAATAATCTGGTCCAACACCTCCGGGTTCAGTAAGGTCGACGTATCGCCGATGCTGGCTACGTCATTGCCCGATATTTTACGGAGAATTCTCCTCATGATCTTTCCAGACCTCGTCTTCGGCAACCCAGAAACGACCTGAACTTTATCAGGCTTCGCAATAGGTCCTATAATGTTACGGACTGTATCTTTTATTTCTTGTATAAGACTCTCTTCTGACCTTCCCTCCAGATCACAAATCACGTAAGCATAGATGCCCTGACCTTTCACTTCATGAGGAAAGCCTACCACCGCCGATTCCACAACCTTGGGATGCTCGTTAATGGCATTTTCCACTTCAGCGGTACCCATCCGATGGCCGGAAACATTGATCACGTCATCTACCCTTCCCAAGATACGTAAATACCCGTCGTGGTCTCTTTTGGCTCCATCACCTGTGAAATAAAGGCCTTTATAGGTAGAAAAATACGTTTGCTTGCACCGTTCGTGGTCTCCATAGGTTGTGCGTAACATCGACGG
>JBCCXH010000663.1:0-2457 GCA_039192005.1 Bacteroidota bacterium | reverse complement strand
GAGTGATGACGGTTTTCCCGATCTAATTGAGTCCAATTCGTTCTTGGACATGAACCTTAAAGCCGGTTACCTTTTCGAGCTAAGTGATGATTTTTACCTTGAACTTAGCGGTGGCGTAAAGAACGTACTGAACAGCTACCAACCTGAATTTGATTCGGGTCCTGAGCGTGACTCAGACTTTATTTACGGCCCTGCTGCTCCTCGTTCCCTATTTGTTTCGATTAAAATTGGCAACCTTCTTTGATGCGAAATCACTACCTATTCATTCAGTACGTCTTCGTACTTTCAATTCTTAAATGTGCCCCTTTATTCGCGCAGGAGTCCGCATCCGTGCGTTGGCTTACGTTTGAACAACTCGAAGACTCTCTGGAGACTAACCCCCGACCTGTTCTCATTGATTTCTACACGGACTGGTGTACGTACTGTCGCAAAATGGATCAGGTGGTATTTACGAATCAGGAAGTGGTAAACATGCTAAATGAACAGTATTACGCAGTACGTTTCGACGCAGAGACCGCATCAGAGGTGATCTTTGGCGGACAGAAGTTTGTCAACCATCAGATCGGAAAATCCAGAACCCCTACTCATGAGCTGGCTCAGCTTCTGGCATCCAGAGCAGGCCGGTTTGCTCCTCCGGTTATCGTGATTTTAGCGAAAGATTTTCGTGTGACGGCACGGTATTTTGAGTACCTGAACAGTCACCGGTTAATCAAGGCTTTGGAAAAATAAGGTGAAGGTGACTTACTGAGAATGATTAAAAAAAGCCGTAACGAAAACGTACGGCTTTTCATTTGATCTGCTCTTCAGGTATTTACTGAACCCGTTTAGGCGCAAGGTCCAGTTCGAACCACCCGGTCGAGTAGCGGGTTCCTGCTGAGTAGGTATCGTTGTAGTTTTTTCTCACACAATTATCCGCAAAGTTCATGATGACTGATCCCAGTTTGTCATTGGCCAGGCTGTAAGCTTTTGTAACGGAAGAGGTCTGGGTTTGCTCTAAGTCCGCACCAAACTTAAGGCCGATTTTCACCTTTTCACCAAACCCAAGGTCAAAACCAAAGTTTTGTGCAAACTTTACTACACGAGTATCTGTCGTGGTAATGGTCTCGGTTCGGTCCACTTCTTCTACTTCTATTTTGATGCTGGAAGCATATTGATCTAGATCCCATTTGACCAAAGGAAGGTTTACATAAAGCCTTTTCACACGTAAGTTTCGAAGTCGCACCGTATTGTAGTCTTCTCCCTGTGGAGTAGATATCCTAATTCGAAACAAATCTCTGGGCGGAGCGGGAAAGTAAGTAATGAACTGGGCGCCTACTCCGTTCTTTCCATTCACAAGTGCAATCACTTTGAATTCAAAAATACCATCTGTCCATGACCCGTATGTTTCAGGGTATCCATAACGGTACCGGATGCCAATACGAGGGTCGCCTGTCTGATCCGCGATCTTATTGTAGGCTCGCACGCCACGTTCCCAACCGCTACCGCCTAACATTCGGAAAGAAGTAATATGTTCCTGAAAATCATAAGAAAAAGGGCCTCTGTCACTCGTAGGTGTCAACCCGTAATAGACATGATCCCTTTGCCACCCGGTCGTCCCTTCAAATACGTCGTAGGCTGCTATCAGCTTGGGATCAATGGCCGTTTCAGATTGACGAGCCTGCTCTCGCTCACCATTCAATGCTGCGTTAAAGCAATCATCCAGGAAGTTGAATTGCACCCCATCTTCGCTTTGAAAGGAACTGGACGCACTGATCCTGCTGGACGTACCACGTGCTCCGATTTGGTCAGAAACGACCACCCGTTCATTTTCCTTTACAACAATGACCGGATACGTCGGGATGAGGTAATCCTCCAACACATATCCTGAACCATCATTTCGAATGATGGGTACGTGATTGGAAGATTTCACATTGTACCCAACCAGAGGTATTTGTGCATCAACGTCCCAAACCTCTGCAGAAAACGCATCGTTGGGTAACGAAGGAACAAAAATGGTTAGCGTCGGAAGTTCCTTTTCTATAAGGGATAAGTCAAATGCGGACGCTAAGTTTTGCTCCAAAAGTTGCTGCAGTGTCCGGCCATCTTCCACAGGCTCGTTTTTTACCAACTCATACAAGATGTCGTAATCGTTGTCAAATTTTCTTAATGACTGCTCTTTAATTAGTTGTCTGAGTGACTTGCTCTCCGCAACCGACTTAGCCAAAGAAGTTGCAAATGCTCGCTTTAATTGTTCCTTAGAAGAATGTTCCAGTTCCATTACGGCATCTGGTTGATCCTCCGTTGGTTGATTTTGGATCTCGGTATCTTCACAGGACCAGAGTAAGCCCGTTAAGGCTACAATGAAAAATACTGTTGATAAAGATTTAAAAAATCGATTCATAGTTTTTTATTTGTTCATAGAGTTGTTAAAAAAAATCACTTATTAAATGACCTTTTGACCAAAGACTAATAAGTGAT
>JBCCXH010000662.1:0-2461 GCA_039192005.1 Bacteroidota bacterium | reverse complement strand
TTTGGAGCCGATGATTGTAAAACCAGGTAGTGATTATTATCAACCTATTTCCTGGAATGCCGCTTTCAGATTGGTTGGTGAACAATTGAAAAGGCTTAATTCTCCCGATGAAGCTATTTTCTACACCTCCGGACGGACTAGTAATGAAGCGGCTTTCTTATATCAACTCTTTGTACGACAATACGGTACCAACAATCTTCCTGACTGCTCAAATATGTGTCATGAATCAAGTGGAGCAGGTTTGTCAGAAACATTGGGTATCGGAAAAGGCTCTGTGAAGCTTGATGATTTTTATAAAGCAGAAGTTATTATGATCATGGGACAGAACCCCGGAACTAATCACCCCCGGATGTTGACGGCGTTACAGGAAGCCAAGCAAAACGGAGCCAAGATCATAACGGTAAACCCACTTTTAGAGACAGGTTTGAGCCGTTTTAAGCATCCGCAAAAACCTATGGATATGTTTGGCTCCGGCACTGTGCTGACAGATGTCTTTTTGCAAGTAAGAATTAACGCTGATGTTCCCTTGCTAAAAGCTATTTTAAAGCTTCTGTTAGAGCGAGAGAATGAATCACCGGGTTCGGTTTTTGATCATGAATTCATTCAGTCCGAAACGGAGGGCTTTGAGGATTTTCTAGCCGATTTATCGAGATATGACATTGATGATTTGGTAGAAAAAAGCGGTGTTCCTTTTATCGATATTAATAAGGCTGTCAATCTATTAGCCAGGAAAAAGAAGATCATTATCTGCTGGGCAATGGGTCTGACGCAACACAGAAACGCAGTAGATAACATCCGTGAAGTGGTAAATCTATTGTTGTTAAAGGGCAGTATAGGAAAACCCGGAGCAGGCACATGTCCGGTGCGCGGCCATAGTAACGTTCAGGGAGACAGGACAATGGGTATTTGGGAAAAGTTAAAACCTGATTTTGGTCAAAGCCTGAAGCAGGAGTTTGATTTTGAACCTCCGAAAAAGGAGGGCTATGATGTAGTTTCAGCGATAGAAGCTATGAAAAATGGTAAAGCAAAATTTTTCCTAGCCATGGGAGGGAACTTCCTTTCGGCCACACCAGACACTGAAGTTACAGCGCAAGCTCTTCGGCAATGTGAGATGACGGTCCAGGTATCTACTAAATTAAATCGTAGTCATCTTATTCATGGTAAAACGGCTTTGATATTACCTTGCCTGGGTAGAACAGAAAGAGATGAACAAGTTGGGATAACTCAATTTGTAACCGTAGAAAATTCAACTGGGGTTGTGCATCAGTCAAGAGGGGGAAAGTCGCCTGTTTCTGATGTCTTATTAAGTGAGCCCAAGATTGTAGCTGGTTTAGCAAATGCAACCCTTCAAGGATCTTCGATAAACTGGGACGAGTTAACAGATAATTATGATTTAATTCGAGATGCGATTGAACGTACTATTCCGGGATTTGAGAGGTACAACGTACGTGTAAGGGAACCAGGAGGTTTTTATCTGCCCAACGGCGCCCGGGAAGGAGATTTTAAGACAAAGTCTAAGAAGGCAAACTTTACGGTCAACAAGTTACCTGAACATCAACTAAAACAAGGCGAGTATCTGATGATGACCGTTCGAAGTCATGATCAGTACAATACCACCATTTACGGTCTAAATGACCGTTATCGAGGAATTTTTAATGAAAGGAGGGTAGTAATGATGAATCCACATGATATGAGAGAGGCGGGTATTGAGCAAAAGGATAAGATAGACCTGATCAGCAATTATGAGGATACGGAGAGGAGAGCGGAGGGGTTTATCGCGATCGCTTATGATATTCCCAGCCGTTGTATTGCGACGTACTTCCCTGAGGCCAATGCAGTAATCCCTTATAACCAATATGCACATACAAGTAAGACTCCCATTTCGAAGTCAGTGGTGATTAAACTAAGAAAGCATTGATAGGCTACTAATGGATAATGAAATGTACCGGAGGTCTGCCTCGTCATTTCATTTCCTTAATTACGTTCCGATGCAAGGAAGCAGGTATTACTTTTAGTAATAGCGTGCTTAACTAAGATCAAATTGAAGTAAATAAAGAGGATGTAATTCGACTATAAATCACCAGTTGAGGCATCTTTTTAAAAATTTTGTAACAATACGTCATCATTATCGTATACGATATATGTTATATTATTATGAAAACTAATTTATAAAACAAAATCAGTGACACTTTGATCAGTCACATACTAAGTGGTGAATTTATGCCGGGAGTCAGGCTTCTTCTCGTATCTATTAAACAGGAACTAGAGGTAAGCGCAACCACCATTCTTAGTCGGAGTATCACGGTACACAATAGCCTTAATAACAATTGAAAACGATGAAAAACAAAAAAAGAGGTTTTACTTATAATCCTATATATAGTACTCAAAACCCTAAGAGCGTAAAGGCCACAACCTTATTTTTATTTGTGATTTTATTCAACTCGGCTAGCGCTCAAAATAG
>JBCCXH010000661.1:0-2472 GCA_039192005.1 Bacteroidota bacterium | reverse complement strand
TTGTCAATATGTTTCATAGGTTCAGAACATTAAGATTTATTGGTTTTTTACAATTTTAATGAACTGAACCTTTTTTTGTGAAATAAATCACCATTTAATTCATTAAAAATCAATTAATTAAGTTTCGAACTCACGTTAAGTTAAGAGCATTGCCACCGGCCTTCATTGATTGTTTCCCCGGCAAAGGGGTCATCCTGCCTGATTTCCGATCGTGAGTAGGTATAACCGATCCAGCCATTGAGTTTCCCAACCGTCTTTTTTACCAACAACTCCACTCCATAGGCCCTTCCTTTCGTTCGAATCACGTCCGCTTCCAAGATGGGGTTCATGATCAACGTAGCTCTACTTTTGTAATCCAGAAAATTACGGAAGCTCTTGTAGTAAACTTCTACAGAGGTTTCAAAAACACCCGATTTCGAGTTTTTAAAATATCCGATGGTCAGCTGACTGCCCGACTGTGGAGCAATGTTGAAATCGCTGAGTTTCCAGATATCCGTTGGAGACACGGCGACCGTATTGGAAATCCGATGGATGAACTGGTTCATGGTGTTCCACCCGAATTTTACAGAAGCGTGATCCGTCAGGGTGTAACGAAGGGCGGCCCTGTATGCTGGTCGGTTATAAGCCCGGATGAGATCTCCTTTGCCGGTGGCGACCGTGTCTATCACCGTGCTGGAAGATTTGGGCGTTTCCGATGCGTAGACAAAGTAATCTTTCGGACCGATGTTTCTGAAATGGGTATACCTTACTCCAAGGTGAAGATTGAGCTTAGCACCGACATCAAAATTGTCTGAAAGGTAGGCCGATGTTTCCGTCGCCTGCTCATCAGGGAGGATTTCGGTTGTGATGAGTGACTCCCCTCCTCTTGGGGTCAGCGCTCCAGACTTCAGGTCGTATTGAATCCTACTCATGCCAAAATTCAACGAGTGACCTGAAGGTGTGAAATAATTGAAATCTGACTTTAGATCCAGCTGAGAAATGCCAAACTGGAGCCCAAATGCATTGACAGGGTTGGATTCACTCGACACTTCGTAGTTATAGTCGCTGATCCCTACGGATGCATCCACATAAAACGACTGATTGAAACGATGCCTCCATTTTACACTCAACAGCCGGTTGCTGTACTGGTATAGGGTATCCTGCCTCAGTCGAAATTGATCGTGGCTTTGATAGCCATAAGCGCGCACTGAATTATTTTCATTGAGGGCATGAGAAAGCTCGGCGTTTACATCATAAAAAGCGCCTTTGCTATTGCGGTAATCGGTGTTGTCCAGCGTATTCAGTATCCAATTCGAATAGTTGGCCCGGACTCCCACTAAAAACGAAGTTCGGTCTTCGATGATTGGGCCCTCTACCATCAGCCTGCCCGTTACCGGACCGATCCCTCCTTTGGCCGATAGGTTTTCCCGGTCACCTTCCTTCGAATTTACCTGCAACACGGAAGAAAGCCTGCCGTCATACCGGGTCGGGATGCTGCTTTTGAACAGCTCCGCATCTTTGATGACATCTGAGTTGAATGCAGAGAAAAAACCAAAAAGGTGGGACGGGTTGTATACGGTAGACTCATTGTATAAAATCAGGTTCTGGTCCGTAGCTCCGCCTCTGACGTTAAACCCATTGCTTGCCTCCCCAACAGATTTAACCCCGGGCAGCGTCAACATCGCGCGGACAATGTCTGCCTCTCCCAGAGCAGTCGATACCAGTTTAAGGTCTTTGAGCGTCAATTTCTCTACTCCCAGCCGGGCTCCCATGATGTTTTCATCACGCGCAGCTGCTACAACGACTTCACTCAATGAGGTCGTGCTTTCTTCAAGAGACAAATTCAATTGCCCGTCAGAATAAAGAATGATGTCGTATGTTTTGGATCTCATGCCAACACTGGTGATGTGTAACTCCTGCTTGCCCTTTGGAAGTACCAACTCATACGCCCCATCGGCACCGGTAAATGACCCAATCAACGGGTCTTTAATAAAAACGGACGCTCCGACTACCGGCTCGCCTGTTAGCTGATGGGTTACGCGACCGGAGATACGAGCATTACCGGATTTGATTTTGTTGGATTTCGCCCCAATACTGATGATTTCTCTACTCCCGCCAGCGTTACCCGATGCCTGAAGGCCATACCCAAAATCGATTAAGATGTTTTCTTCGGCCTCCTCTTGTTTTTCATCGGTTGAGAGAAAGTTTGCGGGGAGCTCCGTTTGAATGACGACATCGTAAAGGATGAAAACATTGTTGTCAAAAAAATAAACGTTGAATTTCGTGCCTTCAAACAACTCTTTGAATACTGCTCTTAGCGGTCTGTTTTGAGCGACCAGGTCTACCTGAAGTGTATCCAGGCTTTGGGGGTCATAAAAAACGTCCAGCTGGGTTTGTTGCTCCACAGCATGAATAAAAGCAGCGAAAGTGGTGTCCTGAAACGTCCCGGTGATTCGGGCTTCCTGAGCTTTGGCCGGTGAAGTCAGGTGGATC
>JBCCXH010000660.1:0-2504 GCA_039192005.1 Bacteroidota bacterium | reverse complement strand
TGGATTGCATGTAACTAGGCTCTAAAGTCAGGTTGAAATGATCATGTAAACTGTAACCAAATTCAATACCGGTAAGACCATCAAAAGACCACTCGTTATACAAGTTACTACTATTTGCAGTTTCCAGCTGACCGGAAGGATCACTTAAACGACTGCTAAGCAGGTAGTTTGCGGTAACGCCGGCATTCAACCTTAAGCTTACTTTTCTATCTGTTAAAAAATATCCTGCTTTGAAGGGTATAGAGGTAAACCTCATGGTATTTTCAAGATCTACGGAGTGATCCAGGTTATTTTCAATTTTTGTTTGTCGTGCAAGAGGATTACGTATTTCAGAACTATTGAGTAATGGGTTATTGACCGTAAAAACGTCAACAATGTTGACCGATGCTGTACTGGTGTTATTCAGGCTTGCATACTGTACCCCGCTTTCGATGGTCCATTTCTCGTTTATCTTCATACCGAAGTCAAAACCAAAAGACCTCCTAATTCCTTCTTTCATTGCGTTTTGGGAAGCTTCAGCGCTAGGGTTGGCAAAATCGCTCTGTCCCAGCGTATTGGCAATGGCTTCAAAATTGGCGGCCGTATTTAGCCGGCCTGCACCATTGTATTGAGGTTCAAAATTTCCAGCTCCTGCTTCTACACCTGCCCAAAACGTTCTTTGAGTTTGGGTTTGATTTTTAGCATTCCCCCTGTATTGGGCGACGTAGTAGGTTTCTATATCTTTGTCATCAATGCTTGCCATGATAAGTTGAGGATCTAAACGATCAATTACGTAACCATTCGCATGGGCATTAATAAAATAATTTTCTTCAGGATGAGGTATAACAATGGTTTGATGAACCGGAGTAGCTGTCCGACTCTCGTTGTAATGGATAGGGAGATGAATTTTATAATGCCCCTCACTGATCGTGCTATTTATGGAGGGCTGGTAAAATCCAAAGCCACCTTGGTTGGGGTTTAACAATGCATTGTAACTTATTTCGCTATTTCCTTTTCCGCTATCAAAGGTCCAGTCTACGTGTAGCGCAAAAGAAAGGAAGGACAACAAAACAGCTGCCGCCGCTACCCACTTCATCTTCTTATTGGATGCGTAATATTTTGATACTTCCTGACTATCTAGCTGGGCAGTGATTCCTTCCCAAACTCCGGCTGGTGCTTTTGAGTTGGCTTTTTCAAATCTGGCCCGAATGATTTTTTCAAACTTCCCCTGTTCCATAACTCACTGTTTCTCTCCTATCAATTTTTTCTATGAGGATCGCTTTGGCTCGTGAATATTGTGATTTTGATGTCCCTTCACTTATTTCCAGCATTTTAGCGATCTCGTGATGTTTGTAACCTTCGATGGCAAAAAGATTGAAAATCACCTGACAACCGGTGGGCAATTCCTTCACAAGCATTAATAATTCGTCGTAACTGATCTCATCCATGACCGTCTCATCAGCAGTACGCTCTGTTAAGTCATTTACGTCTACCATTGGGTAGAGATACAGTTTACTTCTTTGATGATTTAATGCTGTATTCACAACTATCCGCTTAATCCAGTAAGCCAACGAGGAATCTTCTCTAAAGTTTTTAATGTTATTAAACACCTTTAAAAAAGCCTCCTGCAAAATATCTTCAGCTTCTTGCTGCATTTTCGAATACCTCAAAGCAATTACGTACATACCGTCACTGTATTTAGTGTACAACGCCTCCTGGTATTCTCTTTTACCTTTTTGGCATCCTTTGATTAATTTCTTATCGCTGAGAGACATTTGCTGACTTATTTATTAAGACCCAAAGTATTAATTTTTAGTTGTAATCCTTACCATTGCCTTTTGGATCGACTCAAATTTATGGATAACCTATTTAAACTAATAATTCTACTGGTAATCATTTATGGTTGTGAACCTATTCCCAATCAATCTACTCAGGTAGAGAAAAAGGTGGTTTATGACAACCACAATTACGAGTCAATGGTAGGGATGGTACAACTCTACCCGTTTGAAGACGGGAATCCGTCGGTACTGGAATACCCCGTAGTGACATTAGGAGAACGACAGCAACTTTTTTTGCAGTTTGACCTGCTCACTGACCAATTCGAATACCTGGCGGCGAAAGTTTATCATTGTAACTGGAACTGGAAAAAGTCTCCTTTACGAGACATGGAGTTTTTGCGCGAGATCAACACGTTTCGTATTACCGAGTTTGACTATTCGCTTAATACCACCACCCCGTATATTCAATACCGCCTGATCATTCCCAAACCGTTTATTTCAGGAAATTACCTGGTTACCGTCCACAGAAGGGGGGCTCCGGGTGACATTTTGCTGACCCGAAAATTTTCAGTCATTGAAAACACCAGCATTATTGACCAACAGGTGAGAGTAAGCACGACCGTTTCCAAAAGGGAGTTGAATCAACAAATTGATTTTTCAATCAACTATGGAAACCTTCAGGTAAATAACCCCACAAACGACATCAAAATCGTTCTCATGCAAAACCACCAATGGGACCGGGCCATC
>JBCCXH010000659.1:0-2535 GCA_039192005.1 Bacteroidota bacterium | reverse complement strand
CATGATCGCAGTAGATGAAAGAGGTTATTATGGAGAATTTGGTGGTGCTTTCATTCCCGAAATGTTGCACCCCAATATTGAAGAGATAAGAAAACAGTATACGGGTGTTATGGATTATCAACAATCTTATGATCGGAAGTACTTTGCTACAGCAGATCCTAATACAGTGTTAGTGAAGTATTCTGGAACAATCACCACCGGTGAAGGTAAACCCTACAACAACACATATGTAGGTATCTTCCGGGTCGAAAATCAAAAGATCGTTGATTTTACAGAGTTTTTTAATCCCAATATTTTGCTTAATGGATGGCCAGGGTTGCAACCTGAGACTTATTCTGTACATGCTGCTGGTGCCAGAACTGATTCCGGAGTTACCAAGGAAGATGTGGTATTCAGTAGCAATGGGACCAACCTTGAAGGGCACCTTTTCCTTCCTACTGGTTTTGACAAGGATAATCAATATCCGGCGGTGGTCGTTACCGGAAGCTGGACAAGTGTTAAGGAACAAATGCCTGATGAGTATGCAAGTTTAATTGCTCAAGAGGGCTTTATTGCACTTACTTTTGATTTCACTGGTTTTGGAGAGAGTGAAGGCCAACCCCGTCAGGTTGAGGACTATAACCTTAAAATAGCTGACATCAGGGCAGCCGTAGATTTTTTAAGTACCCACCCAGCGGTGAATAAAAAACAGCTTTCAGGTTTGGGTGTTTGTGCCAGTTCAGGCTACATGGCGCACGCAACGGCACAAGATGAAAGGATACAAAACTTGGTCTTGGTAGCCCCGTGGTTACACAATCCTGAAATAGCAAGGGCCATTTATGATTTTCGACCCGGAGGAACAGATGGGCTTCTTGAGTCCGCAAGAAAAGCGAAACAAGAATATGCTGAAACCGGGAAAATGCACTATGTATTAGCCGCCAGCGACCTAGATCCATTCAGCGCCATGTATGTGCCTAATAATATATTTGACTACTATCTAAATCCAGCTAAGGCGGCAGGCGGTGTATATGATAATCGCTTTGCGGTCAGCAGCTGGGAACCTTGGTTGACTTTTGATGGAATATCTGTGGCAAGTACAATCAAACAACCGGTTTATATTGTTCATAGTGAAAGTGGAGCTGTGCCTCAAGGAGCAAAACAATTTTACGCATTGCTAGGTGGCTCAAAGGAAATAACCTGGCTCAATGATTTTAACCAACAACAACTTTATTTCGAAGAACCAGCTGTAAATGCGGCAATTGGAAATGTGGTTGATTATTTGAAGAAGTAAGCGAGCAAGTCGTCAGACCACTCCAAGTGGTCAGACGACTATTTTTAAAAATTTGAAAATAAAAGATTATGGCACTTAATGAGTATTATACTTTAGGAAATTCAGGCCTTCGCGTAAGCAGGCTGGCTTTAGGAACTATGACGTTCGGCTCCGAATGGGGTTGGGGCGCTGAGAAAAAAGGCGCCAAAGAGTTGTTTGACCACTATGTTGATGTCGGAGGCAACCTTGTGGATACTGCCGATCTCTACACAAATGGAACCAGTGAGACATGGCTTGGGGAATTTGTAAAAGACCGTGGTTTGCGGGATAAGATGGTTATTGCGACCAAGTTCAGTTACAATGGAGAGCCTGGAAACCCAAATGCGGGAGGTAACGGGCGAAAACATATTCTAAATGCAGTTGAAGGCTCTTTAAAGAGAATGAATACGGATTATATTGATCTATATTTTCTCCATACCTGGGATACGCTTACCCGGCCTGAAGAAGTGATGCGCACGCTGGACGATTTAGTTCAACAAGGCAAAATCCGACACATTGGTTTGTCGGATGTCCCTGCGTGGTACGCTTCCAGAGCCCAAACTATTGCAGAGTGGAGGGGGTATGAGCCCATTTCTGCATTGCAGATGGAGTATTCCTTAACGGAGCGAAACATCGAGAATGAATACATTGATTTAGGACAGCAGACAGGTATGGGAGTAATGGTGTGGAGCCCGTTGGCTAGTGGGTTACTCTCTGGCAAATACAAACCTTCCGAAAGCGCGGTAAGCGGAGAAGGCAGGCTGGCCTCTTTGGCAGGTTCTGGAAACCCCGCTTTTGACAAGTTCACCGACAAGAACTGGGAGATCGTAAAATTGCTGGAAGAAGTAAGCAAAGAGGTCAATCAGCCTATGGCCTCTGTAGCAATTAACTGGGTGGCTAATCGTCCTGGAGTGTCTAGCGTGATTTTGGGTGCTACTAAATTGAATCAGCTTGAGCAGACCGTACACGCACTTGATTTTGATATTCCACAGGAGTTCACCGATAAGTTGGATGAGGTAAGCAAACCGGATTTGCAGTTTCCTTATACCTTCTTTACCCCTGATATGCAGTCCATGTTAACCGGAGGTGCTAAAGTAGGTGATAAGCCTGAATCATATGCTAAGACCAATTTCATAGATGCTGCTCCGGCAGGTGTGGAATAAGGTAATAAAAGTCGTCAGACCACTTGGAGTGGTCGTACGACTAAAATTATTTGTTCACAACGCTATCAATATGCTCTACTACAT
>JBCCXH010000658.1:0-2542 GCA_039192005.1 Bacteroidota bacterium | reverse complement strand
CGTGGCTGCGCCCAGCTCGTACCTTCGACCGACTTCAAACACGGCATTGGCGTGGAGCACATTGTTTCCGGTCAGCTCTTTTCCATCTGCGTCTACTATAATCGGTTGTACACCCGGGAGAGGTAATGAGGCATGTGACGGCTTATTAGGGGTAATACCTGCCAGTGGAGCAACCATAATGCCACCCGTCTCCGTCTGCCACCAGGTATCTACCAGCGGACAGTTCCCTTTTCCTACATGGTCGTGATACCAATGCCAGGCCTCTTCGTTGATGGGCTCTCCTACCGAACCAATGACTTTCAACGATTCCAGTGAATAAGGCTCTAGCGGCTCCAATCCATACGCTTGTAAGGACCTGATGGCGGTTGGGGCCGTATAAAATTGATTGACCTGATGTTTATCTACGACCTGCCAAAAACGTCCCGGATCCGGATAGTTAGGCACACCTTCAAACATCACCGTAGTCGCCCCTGCCAATAGTGGGCCATATACGATGTAAGAATGCCCGGTAACCCAGCCCACATCGGCCGTACACCAGTAGACGTCGCCTTCCGTATATTGAAATACGTTTAAAAACGTGTAATGTGTATACACCATGTACCCACCAATGGTATGCACTACTCCTTTTGGCTTACCGGTAGATCCGGAGGTATACAGGATAAATAGCTCGTCTTCTGAATCCATCTCCACTGCGTCGTGAGTGGTTGGCTGGTCTTTAATCGCATCTTCCCACCAGACGTCTCTCCCGTTTTGCATCGTGACCGGGTCTCCTGTTCGCTTTAAAACAATGACCCGCTTTACACAATCTACCTGTTCCAATGATTCATCCACTACTGCTTTAACAGGTATCCGTTTTGTTCCTCTGAAATTCCCATCTGACGTAAGGACCATCTTTGCCTGACTGTCATGGATACGATCTGCCAGTGACTGAGCAGAAAAACCCGCAAACACCACCGAATGAATGGCGCCTATCCGTGCACAAGCCAACATCGCTACGACAGCTTCCGGCACATTTGGCATGTAAATGATCACCCGGTCTCCTTTTGTGACCCCGTCGGCTACCAATGCATTGGAAAACTGACAGGTCAGGGCATGTAGCTCCTGATAGCTAATGACCCGGTGGGCCTCGTTAGGGTCGTTCGGTTCCCATATGATGGCCGGATCATTCTTTTTTGTAAAAAGGTACCGATCCAGCATATTCTCTGTAATGTTCAACTTCCCATCGATGAACCATTTAACATCGGGATCATCAAAGTTCCACGAAAGCTCCTTTTTCCATCGTTTTCTCCAATGAAAAGTCTCTGCTACTTTACACCAAAACTCTTCCGGCTGAAGGATACTTTTTTGATATTCATGAATGTATTCAGGGAGGGTTTGGATCTTATGGCTCATTGCTTTTAAAGCTTTGGTTGTACGTTAACTTCTGTCGGATGATCTTACAAAAAAGGTAAGAACCAATCAAATATAAGTCGCCTTTTGTTTGCAGCCGTTCAAAATACCATTAAACAAAAGATATGTTTAGCAGCAAATCGAAATTCCACCGTTTACAGCCTGAAGGCAATCAATCCGGCACTTAAGCAATCGTCCAAGAACCAAGCACTTGTCTCCCACTCTCTATAGGTTAAATCCAAAAACCTCACACTTCTCCTCAAGCCTCCGAACCAAAAAACTCCCTCCCTCATCCCATCAAATTGCCTTAGAAAATACCCAAAAGTGGGTATTGTAATGGTGTAAGTAAGCCGCTAATCTTGCATGACAATTAATTAACCAGCTAAATAACATGCACGGATCGCACCTGTTTTCCAGCAAAACACACCCGTTTACACCTTTCGCTAAATCGTTCCATTCATTCGACCAAAGGAAGGTTTCAACCGACCAACCTTCATTTTTACCACTTAAATCTTTGATAATTATCAAATGAGAATTAATTTCGTAGTCGAAAGGATCATTCACCAACGAATCCACCCCTTTCTACCTCATCGTTTAAACCAAAAAATTATGATTCGCCGTCATTCGTCTTTCTTACTTCATAGCCACCTGGTTCGTCGCTTGTGTGCCTCACAAATCCATGACATGAAAATCACTAACGCTACCTAAAAACGGTACTGAAATTACCCAAAAGTGGGTATTGATAAGCACCCATTCACGCACTAACCTTGCAAAATCGTTCAACGAAAAACGTTCACGCTTTATGAATAAAAAGTCTCTTCTCTTTCGATGTTACTTCGTTTTTACCTCTACCTTGTTTTATCATGCCAATGACAGTCGCTTTGCTTCAAAAACAATTGCTTGTAGATAAAGACAACGGGCAAGATGCCGAGCAATAAACCACCATTCCCTAGTACAAAAGTGTCCCAATTAAGGGACAATTGCAGTCATTCCTTACAACGAAAGCAAAGTGAAGTTCGATTGGCTGCGATTCGTTTTGCTTGTGCCTTTTTCATTGCATCAGTATTCATGATATCCTCCTTGCTTACCCGACCTTCATAATACTCATCCGGGGTCAGCCCACCCAAGACTTTCAGTGGTTTGTTGGTATTCG
>JBCCXH010000657.1:0-2542 GCA_039192005.1 Bacteroidota bacterium | reverse complement strand
ATGTGACTCACAGATCATGGGGCCGAAGCCAATGTTTAGCGAAAAGCGTTTGTACGCTACCTTTTAGGTCTTACTTTTAGAGCAGACACTTCTTCCTCTGAAAGCCCGATAATCTCGGCTATTTCCGTGACCTCCAGCCCGCATCATTTTAGCTCTTTGGCGATTTCAACTTTTCGTTTGGCTACCTCAATCTTTTGATTTTTTTCAGCTATTTCCTTCGCCGTTTTCTCTAGCCGGCGCCTAGCCATAGCTAAGCGGCCGCTGCTACGGGGAGTTTTTTTGCAACGCTGAGATGTCTCAAAAAAATACCCTAGATTATAGGTAGGTTTGGGCTTGACGCGACACTAGATTCGATTTCTTTGAATCTGGAATCTCTATGTAATCTACCTATTACTTGGTTTTCAGCCTGATTTAAATTTTGAGACAATTTACTTGTATCAAAAGGTGCTTCGAGATTTACGAATAGGAGCCTTTCCTTCAACCTGCTTCCCTTTTACGCTTTTCAGTCCAACCCAATCATCACGAATGGTCCCCAATAGATCGGATCGCGGTATTCGTTTCTAATCTCTTTTTTCGCGTCTACAAATGCCTTTCTTTTATTTCCAGTCTCGATCCATTTCCTGTAGAATTTCACCATCAATTGTTGCGTGGCATCATCGCTTACTTTAAAAAGACTCATAATGATGGTGCGGGCACCAGCCACTAAAAAGGCACGTTGAAGGCCATATACTCCTTCTCCTGCCTGAAGTTCTCCCAAACCTGTTTCACATGCGGACAAGACCACCAAATCTGTCTGGTCCAGGTTCAGGTTCATCGCTTCGTAGGCGGTTAGGATTCCATTGTCTACGTTATAGTTAAACTGCGTTTCATTCAAAATATCACCAGCACCAGTCAGAAGTAAGCCTGTCTTGAGTAACGGGTTGTCATAAGCGGCACTTTCATTGAACTCTTGATCCAGCTTGGACGTCTTCTTCTCTTCCTTGAAAAAACCATGAGTGGCTACATGAAAGATCCTTGGATTAGATACCTCCTTAATGGAGGTTTCCGTTGCTTCTTTCTCCGTATATAACTGCCTTTCCCAACCTTTTCTGTCTAACAGGTCATCCAGCTCCATAATCTCCCTCTTCGTTCCCGGTAAAGGAGTCACCACTTCAGCGGTAGAGCGGTTTAAACCAGAGCTTGGCAAGGGACTTCCAGGTGTCGTATCCACGTAAAATTGTGGGTTTCCAAACATCAACGCCAGTTCTTCTTCTGCGACCACTTTCGTCTTTATTTTATTGATAAAAAGATCCTTTGTATTACTGACCAAAATGATATTTGAATTGTCAATGACGTATTTATCGTCAGGTGTGGGTATCGCCTCCAGATTAATCTGATTGTACACGCCATCTGGTGATAAGTAAAGTGTGGCCACCGAACCCACCTTGTCTTGAATAGGCTTCCAGAATTTTTCGTAAGAAAACTTATCTTTTATCTTATATTTTATGCTGTTTCGGTACGTTTTCAAATATTTTTTTTCCAGATCCTCTCCGTTTTTCAGCAAGATCATTTTTGGTTCTTCTGACGACTCTCCTTCAATGTAAAACAAAGCATACATCACGGAATCTGTCAGGTTATGATCAAATAACCGGAACCGAACCATTTCGATCGCTACCTCATTTAGCCCCAGCGAAGACCGGACGTCTTCCCATTTAATGACGCGTGTATCGGCACTTTGTGCAAAAAGTTCGGATTTCAAACTAAGGTCTTTTTCGATCAGCTCAACTTCGTTGGAGAGCTTCTGAGGATCGATTCCATTCGTTTCCAAATCCTGACCACTCATCGATAGGGCTGCGGTAAGTAACTCTTTTTCTTCGATCCACCGGTTGTATAAGGAAATAAGCGCTTCGTCATTACTGGACATGATCCGTTGACGTACTTTGATGGACGAGTTAAGCAGAAGTGCTTTCGTTAGAAGGGCATTGTTATACAATTCACCAATGTATTTCGACTTTTCTCCTCTGCTGACAATCAGTGTATTGTAAAATTCATAGTCACCTTTGATCGTATTCCAAAATTTTGCCTTTTCTCTTTCACTTAAAGCAGGGAAATAGTCCTGAATGAAGTTTTTATAATTGGCCAATACCTCCTCCAGTACATCTTGTGAGTCTTTAAACCTGGACTGCATAAAATAGGTCTTACTCAACTTAGATTGCACCTTTACATACTCGGGATGCGTCTTATTAAAAACACGATCGTACTGCCTTCTGGCGTCTTCATAAAAACTTTCAGCTCCATCGTAATCTTTTTGGCGGTAACTGATGTCTCCTTTTAATACGGCCACACTCGCAGCATTTATGTTGTTTCGCTTACCAATTTTTTGTGCCCAAATGGTTTCGGCCTGGTTGAGGTAGTTCAGTGCAAGTTTGTAATTACCCGCAGCAATGTTGGCAATGGCCATGTTTTTCAGAATTTCGGCGTAGGGCGGGTTTTGTGACCCAAGCTTTTGCCCAATAAGATTCTCTGATTCCTGAACCAAGCACTGGACCGTGATGTTTGGTTT
>JBCCXH010000656.1:0-2565 GCA_039192005.1 Bacteroidota bacterium | reverse complement strand
CGTAGGAGAAGACATTGTTTTTGATACCGTTGATCCTGAGGTAAGGATTACCAACCCAATCGCTTCCCTGGAAGTAAATACTACTTATCAGTTAGAGTACACGTTTCTCAATAACGTTGGAGAAGAAGTAGCACCAACATCCATTCAAATGACATCCACGGATGAATCAAAAGCTAAAGTTAATCAGTCGGGTCTTATTGAAGGGCTTACAGAAGGACCGGTAACCATACGGATAGAAGCATCGCATGAAAGTCAGTCTGCTAGTACAACACTCGTTTTTGAAGTTACCGATGACGGGACGATGGTCGCTATCACAGAAAGAACAGGGAGTGTCAGCCCGCAAAGCTCTTATGGACTCAAAGGATCTTTCCAGTTGTTTGAAGATGGTGACGACTTAGTACTTTCGTTTGATGACCAGTACCGTTTCTCAGGAGCTCCGGGTCCGTACATTTATTTAACAAATAATGCCAATAGCATACCAGTCGAAGGAGCATCCTATGAAATTGGTGAGATGACCGTAATGTCTGGAGCGCATGAATACAGGATACCACTTTCAGATGTATCACTCAATCAATATAGTGTGGTATACTTTTATTGCAAGCCATTTATGATCAGGTTAGGGTTCGGAGAATTTGATAACTAGATGAGGATATTTATTGCATTTGTGCTAGTAGTCAGCTCATCGGTATCTTTTGCCGGTGGAGGTTGGACACAAAAAAAAGGAAAAGGATACTATAAGGTTTCTGAATGGTGGATCAGTGCAACGCAGCATTTTGATAACGTAGGTAATATTGATCCCAATGCGACGATCGTACTGGCCAATACAACACTTTACGCAGAGTATGGAATCACGGATAAACTTACTGGTGTTTTATTCTTTCCGTTTTTCAGCCACAGTCATATCAACACGCAGATTTCTGCGACAAATGGAAGTGTATTGGGCCAAGGTGATGCCATCAATGGGATTGGCGACTCAGAATTATCACTGAAATATAAACTCAATAATAAAAGTCCGTTTGCCACATCCGTTTCGGTTTTGTTTGGGCTGCCCACTGGAAATGAATCGGGTGGAAGGGAAGGAAACTTACAAACAGGTGATGGCGAGTTCAATCAAATGATCCGACTAGATGTAAGTAGGTCGGTGGTCCTGGATCAAAACTTTTCTGCTTACGGGAGTCTGTATGGAGGAGTAAATAATCGAACCAACGGATTTTCTGATGAATTCAGGTTTGGTCTAGAAGTAGGAATATCCATTAAAGAAAAAGTATGGTTGATTAACCGGTTCGATGTACTGGAGTCGATGCAAAACGGAAGAACCACGGCTTCAGGAAGTGACGGTTCTACTTTATTTGCCAACAACTCTGAATTTCAGTCCTATACACTGGAAGGAGCATATTACGTTACTGAAAAAGTTGGGTTTTCCGCTTCCTATAGCACTGCGATTGATGGAGCGTTGATTTTTGCCAGCCCTTCTTACTCGGTAGGAGTCTTTTTAGACTGGCAATAAGCCATCATGGGTCAATCACTGAAGTTTTTGTAAATGGTATCCAATACCTTTTTAAATACCGTCATTTCATCGGCAGAAACACCTGCTATTCCTTTTTCGCGAAATTTGATGGCTTCCGGCATCACACGGTCTACAAGTTGATTTCCTTTATCTGTTAGGTGAACGGTAAATGATCTTCTATCCGCGCTTCGTCGTTCCAATAACGACTCTTTTTGTAGAATGTCAAGCGATCTGGTTAAAGAAGCAGGGTCTTTAGAAAGAGAGGCGGCAAGCTCTCGTTGAGTCTGCCCCTCCTTTTCAGTTAACCTTTTCAATATCATCCACTGGTCGGAAGTAAGATGAATGTTGAGGTTTTTAAATAGTTTGTTTTTGGCTTTATGTTGAGCTTTTACAGCTCGTTCCATCCAGAAAAAATACACATCACTCAATGGTCTTTCTTCTTCTATCATCATTTTTTTTTCGAAAGTTAGTGACTATTTACAATAGCCACTTTTACATCGTGTACCCTTTGAGTCCATAGGTCAATTTAAAGATATATGGGTTTGGTCATTACTTGAAAGTTGCGTTTACCAACTCTCCGATTACTTTCCACTCACCCTCTACCTTTATTAAGGTAAACAGGGAACGCATTTGTGCTTTTTGCCCATCGAGTATTGCTTTCGCTACCGCATTGATCTCATCAACTATTTCGATGGATTCGATTTGAACACTTCTTTCATCCCCTCCCCACTCTTTTTTTTCAAATTGAGAGATGAAATTAGCTTTATCAGCAATAAAGGGAGCATCCTTACCGCCGTACCATACCAAGCGATAGTTCTGATGCAAAAGGTGAGTAAAACCTGGAGCGTCTTGCTTATCCCCTAGCTGAGCATACATTTTGATTGCATTTTCTACTCCTGTTTTTTTTGATTTTGATTGAGAAAAAGCTGTAGCGAAAGACAACATGCCAATTAAGATAAAAATAGTTTTCATTATTGTTGATTTATTAATTATTGATATATCAATTATACGTACATCAATTTTTTAGGTTGCGCTAAAATGATCTCCATCTTAACGTG
>JBCCXH010000655.1:0-2577 GCA_039192005.1 Bacteroidota bacterium | reverse complement strand
TCCCGATATTCCTTCAAGACTTTGGCAAAATTTCTACTCAAAATCAATTCAAACTGAGGCAAGATTTTTAATCGAACTCAGGTTGTAAGCACCTTTCTCATGCATTGAGCGCTTTTTATGCTTGATACTTCCAGTATGGTCACCGATATAAAAGCTCTCAATTGTTTTAAGGATCGCTTGGCGGTCAGAAAAATCCAATTGCGAGGTAGATTCATTCGCGTGCTTCTCTGCTTCTTGCGCAGATACTGAACAGGTTACCAATAGAAATACAAATAGTGAAAGGTGAGATAGAAGTGATTGTTTCATAACTGTGCTATTTTTTTAATCCTCATGTATACGTAGCAATGCACGTTTAGATCTACTCAACCGTTGAAAGCACTAAGATTTGAGGAGTTCTTTATCATTCAGCCCGGAAGTTATACCTCGCCCAAGGTCTTTGCAAAAAAGGTCTTTGCGTGCCAAAAAAAGTCGAAAGGGTATACTCTTTTTTCCAATGGATGCCTGTTTTTACAAGAAAATAGCGAGTTGAGTTCTCTCTGCTCCCATCGTAAGGTGGTCCATGAGCTTTCCATTGGAAACCTATAATTTGGCTGAATACATGGAAACAATCAGTAACTATGAAAGCTCATTTACATAAGCATCCACGCCCATCAACACCTGGGAATAGCAATGAACTTGGTATCAACAAGAACACCACCATCGTCGACAACCGGCCTTCCACCATGCACCAACGTCATTTATTGGAAAAAATGAATCGCCATACGATGGTTGGCACCTTCCCTCCTCTCCTTCAAAATGAAAGCGTAAAACCGAACCGGCGAAAAGCCGATACCAGAGATCTACCGGATGTACCCGTTGATCGACGGCTCGTGAAACCGACTCAGAGGCTATCGAAACTTCCTGCCCCTGCTATCCAGCGGCTGGAACGAAACCAGGACGGTGACAAAGAAAAACTGGGGTGGGTCTATCATGTCGTAAAAGGTTTTTTAAGCTCCACAGAAGAGCAACCAAATAAGGATCTACTCAAAGAGGCCATTTACCACGCATTAAGCCTGGAGTTGGATGCTAAATATCAGGTGCAGGGAAGTGATGTTGACTTATTGGACCATCATTTTTCACAAAAGGATGATGTTCTCTTAGGTAAAGAAACGGGATTGCCTTCAAAAACGCCGGGTGAGTTGACTTACAGAGAAAAGGCGACAAGGATTACGGCCAATCGGAAAGCGTTTAAAGAAGGAAAATACTTTCATATTTTCAACCCCAATGACGAAAGTATATCCAGTGAACGGATGGTAGTAAACGTTCTATCTCAACAGGATGCAATGCTGCTTTTAAAGGACATCCTCAAAGGCTGGGAAAGTGAAGTCACCAATTGGAGCGGTCATGTTGTAGTTGCCAAAGTTTTGGGAGTAAGTCCGAAAGGCAAGGGTGACAGGGATAATCATTTAAAGTACGACAAAGTAGTCATTTACTACAAGTCTGCTCACCGGGAGACCATTTTGGAACATGTGAAAGCGGTCTTACCTGAAGATAAAAGGGTTTCGGCTTTACCGGCCTTTTACCGCATAGCAGGGAAAGGTATCGGCATTGGGAAAGAACGAACGGATAACGTAAGCTTTACGGAAGGCAATGCAATTGCTCTTACCAACTGGGTGTTGGAAGAGGGTTGGGAGTCACTCAAACAAGGAATGAGTATGAAGGAGTTTGTTTCCCAAGGGCTTGAAAAGGTGCTGGATCAGCTATAACCCGAAGGAAAAGGACTCTTTTAATGCCGATGCAAGGTGATGCTGATGAATATAAGCGGGATAAGGTAGTAGACGTTGTTTTATGTCTATACCTCCGTTCGAATTTGTTTCATTAGCAAGTGAGCGTCAGTCAGTGTCAAAACTCAAAATCTTTGATTGGTGACGAAACATCTACCATGGTGCCGTTCGGATCTTTTAATAGCATGCGTCTTTGTCCGTAAAAGGTATCTGTTGGTTCATTCACTATTTCAAACTTTTCCGAATGAGCGATCTCAGCGATTTCGTCTACGTTATCGACGACAAAAGTGACGTAAAACCCCTGCGGATGGTTTTGAACGTCTTTCGGCACCAGATCATTGGTTCGGTCGATGATTCCCAATTCAAGCTTTTTATCCTTGGATATTAAATGTACGAACCACTCACTGTCATAGTCCACATCGAAATCAAACAGCCGGGTATAAAAATCCCGACTTTCTGCCAGTTTATCGGAACAGATGTTCGTCATGATTCTGTTAATAGTCTTCATTTTTTCTATTTGCTTTAATTGAAAAGTTCACAAATATCAGCATCAGGGGCTAATAAGGCGACTTTGGAAGGGATGAAATTACGTGCTTAAGGCACTAATTTTAGATTGCTTCATTAGTTACAATGAAATTAGAAATATCTTTTGCCCAAATTTGATATGCTAATTTGGAGGGATGAAACTTATCCTCCTCACTGAAAAATTCACTTGAGTGTGAGGAGTTTAAATTATGTCTTTTTGTGTAGTCATCGTAACTAATTTTACTTGAGCAATAAAAAACACCATCTATAGTTTTCACTAATTTTATTA
>JBCCXH010000654.1:0-2588 GCA_039192005.1 Bacteroidota bacterium | reverse complement strand
TTTTTTTGGGTGCGATTGGGTGTTCCAGTCCGGAAAGTGGGCCATTTACACCTCCGGCAAACTCGTCTAAACTGCTGACGGGAGATTCAACAAGATCCTGGAAACTGGCGCGTAGATTCAATAATCGCACGCGTATGAACATGAACCATTGCTTTTTGTCCTTCAGACAGGTTCTCAATGCCAACAAGACATTTACCCACCAAATGGATGAGGGTAGGGACTGCGGAGCGTCGATGACTGGTGACTGGAAGGTGATCAAGGATAAAAAGGGAAATTTTTACCTCAAACTTATGAGCGACCAGATCCCCGAGCAGTTGCATATTGAAGATGATTTCAAGCTTTTCAAAATCATCAATTTATCAGAAGATCTACTGACATTGCAATACAGCCACAAGCAATTTTCCGATAAGGCCACAAAGATTACGGACTTTTACGTTCCAGAAGGCGCCAGTATAGAAGGGAGGGATTTCCATTGGTAAGAAAAGTAGCCATTATCACTGCGGCAAGCAAGGGGATGGGCGCGGCTTGTGCCCACAAACTTAAAGCAGAAGGGTATGAACTGTCGTTAATGGCTCGTTCTGCTGAAATTCATGAGCTCGCCGATCAACTGGACGGGATTGCCATCCAGGGGTCTACGGATAGTGAAGAAGACCTCAAAAGAATGGTTGAGATGACGCTGGAGCATTATGGGGAGATAAAGGTGGTGGTCAATAATACTGGACATCCACCCAAAGGCGATCTTCTGGCACTTTCAGATGAAGACTGGAAGCTTGGCTTTGATCTCACACTTATGAATGTCATTCGGATGGCCAGGTTGGTGGTGCCTCATATGACTCAAGGGGGTGCGCTCGTCAATATTTCCACATTTGGCGCGAAGGAACCCTCGTCAGCATTTCCCATTTCGTCTGTAGCGAGAACCGCATTAAGCAGCTACTGCAAGTTGTTTGCGACGACATACGGACCGAATGGCATTCGAATGAACAATGTTTTGCCGGGTTTTATTGATAGTTATCCCGCAGATGAGGCAACGATTCAGGAAATTCATTTGTTGCGACAAGGAACAACAGAAGAGGTGGCAGAGCTGGTAAGCTTCCTGGCTTCGGAAAAGTCTTCATACATCACCGGACAGGATTTTCTGATAGATGGGGGGCTAGTAAAGTCTATTCAGTGATTGATTGGAATGAAAAGCTATACCGTTTAATATTGCCAGGACCAACTTCAATTAACAAAGAATTTAACATCAAAACATGGACAGTAAAAGCAAGGAGTTTCTTTTTAAGTATCTAAATAACGCATCACCTACAGGCTTTGAGGCAGAAGGACAAAAAATTTGGTTGGACTACGTGAAGCCATACATCGATGATTCTTTTGTGGATACCTATGGCTCAGCGGTAGGGGTGATCAACCCGGAAGCGAAGTATAAAGTAGTGATTGAAGCACACGCAGATGAGATCAGCTGGTTTGTAAACTACATCGATGACAAAGGGTACATTTATGTGATAAGAAATGGCGGCTCTGATCACCAGATCGCGCCCTCAATGCGGGTCAATCTGCATACAAAAAAAGGCGTGGTAAAAGGAATTTTTGGCTGGCCGGCCATTCATGTGAGAAAAGAAAAAGAAGATACGCCGACGCTTAAAAATATTTTCATCGATGTTGGAGCCGATACGAAAGAGGAAGTCGATAAGCTGGGCATCCATGTAGGGACGGTGATTACGTTTGAAGATGAGCTGATCGAGCTAAACGAGAAATATGTTGTAGGCCGTGCGTTGGACAACCGTGCCGGAGGGTTCATGATTGCCGAAGTAATGAGAAGGATCTCTGAGGCGAAGACGGAGCTTCCGTTTGGATTATACGCCGTAAACGCTGTACAAGAAGAAATTGGTTTGCGAGGAGCTGAAATGATTGCACATCGCATCAAGCCCGATGTGGCCATCATTACCGATGTGACGCATGATACGCAGTCCCCTCCTTATGACAAAAAGCAACAAGGAGACGTCAAGTGTGGTGGTGGTCCGGTGGTTTCATACGGTCCTGCCGTGCAAAACAACGTCCGTGACATGATCATCGATGTTGCAGAGAAAAACGACATCCCGTTTCAGCGAATTGCCGCATCCAGGTCTACGGGTACCGATACCGACGCGTTTGCCTACTCAAACGAAGGCGTAGCGTCTGCACTGATTTCGCTACCGCTGAAATACATGCATACTACGGTAGAAACGGTAGCAAAAAGTGACATGGAAAGTGTGATTCAATTGATTCTGGAGACCGTTAAGGAAATAAAAGACGGGCAGGATTTTCGTTACCTTTAAGGAAAAGTCTCCATCCAATGGCAAGAGTAAGAAAAATAAAGAAGGGAATGAGTAAGAAAGAACTAAAGGGAATCCTGGATCTTTCTAACGAGCCGAACAATCGAGGAGTAAATACACAAAAGTATTGTGGTGTGTTAAAATGGGATATTGATCCTTTGAAGTACCAAAAGGAAATTCGAAAAGAATGGGATCGAGAGATAAAATCATCCTAGACACAAACATTATTATTTATCTATTAAATGGTGCACAAGATCTTTCTGATCTTTTGGAGGGGAG
>JBCCXH010000653.1:0-2593 GCA_039192005.1 Bacteroidota bacterium | reverse complement strand
TTTTTATAAAAAAAAGTCAATGAAATGATGTGACGTTATTGTGTAGTGTTGTAATTTCGCATTTGATAATATCACCATTTATCCACGCAAGTATTAAAGCTAATTTTTAAGGAAAACGCTAAGATGAAAACGCTATTTAAGTTTGATTATGGGATAATAGGTTGTATGTCTATATGGCTACTTTGGTCATGTCAGGAGAAGTTACCTGATCCAGAACTCTCTTTGCAGAGTCCGGCGTCAGCAACTAGCACCACCGTTACGGTAACTGATCGAAATCCTGATACGTTTAGGCAATCGTTGATTAACGCGATAAATCAAGCTGGAAATGGAGGCACAGTAAAACTTTTAGAAGGAGATTATCTAACAAACCGGCCAATTGTCTTGCCGCATGTTCAGATAAATATTGTCGGCGCCGGGAAAAATAACACAACGATTAAGTTAGAACAGAATCCTGGTCCTACCTCCGGATTATTGATACTAAGAACAAATGGTACGACCATTAAAGACCTGACCATCAATGCGAAAAATAACCTGCAATACGGAGCATGCGGTATTAATACCAATGGAGCTACTGATGTCATCGTTGAGCGTGTGAGAATTTCAAATGCCTCCATCGGAGTGGGTACCCCTGACAACGGAACTGGTAAGAATCCTGCCGGGCTTCAGGTTTTAAATAGCAATTTTTGGAATTGTGATCATGGTTTCAACTTCGTGCGTCAATACAGTCAGGTGCAGATACCATGGGTAAAGAAACTGGTATTCAGAAACTGTACATTCGGAGGTAAGATGACTGCCGGAATCAGCATTGATTGCGGAAATGATGGAACGGATGGGGTCCTATCAAGAAGGGCGCTGCGAGGTGCAGCAGAAGCGACAGCAACCATCACCAACATGGATGGTACGGAAATCAGCGGATGTACCTTCGAAAAGGCTGGCAAGTACAACATTGCCATTTCGAAAGCATGGAACGTTGACATATTCAACAACACACTAAAAGGAAATACAGGTTCCATCCCTTTTGGGGAGGCGATTAACATAGAGCACGAAGCCTACGACATCACCATAGAAGGCAATACCATCACGAATGAAGGACTCAGTAATCAAGAACACGCCTACATTTCTTTACTTACGTTTAGGGATTATGGCAATCCTCCTTTATTGGAAAACGGCTGTCGAAACATCATCATTAGAAATAATCAATTTAAAGGAGACGTAAGAACGGGGATTACTGGTGAATATGCTCGGGCCATTACCATTAATGGCAATACCTTTCAAACCCCACGTCCAACCCGATACGATATTAGTTTCTATGTACAAAGCACGAACATCTGGCGATGGGATAACGGGAATGTAAACGAGAACATCGTTAATTAAGAATTTAGGTTGCAATTGCGTTGGGGTCTGAAAATTGATCCTGACGCTTTTTTTGATCGCGATTCAAAACCTTTGATTCATTCGAATCCCAACGTACTTATGAAAAGTAGATTCCGGAGTCTCTTTGGTTCTTCGGTAGTAAACCAAACCGAAATCAAATTTCGTCCAACTGGCCATAATACCCGCCCGTGTTTGATACACCCAATGTTCTGATTCTTCCGTGTAGATAGATTCCTTACCAATCAGATTGCCTTCAATGGTTGCATTGTAGCCTACAAACTCCAATCCGGGGCTAATGAAAAAGTAGAACTCGTGATTTCCTGGTTTCCCTTTTTTAGTACCCACTAACCCATTGTACTGTGTTGATTTATGAATGGGGCGGATGGTCCCAAAGCGAAACATCAACTCTTGTCTGGCATGTGTAAATGAGGTGCCTAGCGCGACATTGGACTCACTTGTCATATCCACGTTTTTAAAAGATAGCCATGTCTTTGAGTAGGTGCCGTACAAATTAATGATAGGTGCATCATTGATTTGAAACTTCCAGCCCCTGGGCAGTGACATCCCAAAGGCTTTGTGCCAACGGTATTGAAGTTTTCCTGTCTTAATCGCGGGACCCATCCAGCCAAGCTCAAACTTTATGTTTAAGTAAGATTGCTTTTTGAAATAATATTCATTGGAAATCGCCAGGCTTAATTGCCCAGCAAACGGGCGGTCCATATCTGCGGAGTCTTCCCACCAAATGCGCTTGGGCGAATAGATTCTATGGTTTATGTGATAAGAGCGGATGACTTTTTCGAATGAGTCCTTCCATCGGTTGGAGTCTGTCAGAATCCGGTAACGGACAGCAACCCCATTGCTGTAATACTGGTCTCTGGTCAGGTTTAGGGTATAGGCATCGTTGTCATTTTCAACCATAAGCTCCCTGTTGAGCACCTTTTTCTGTGATAACGTGATGAATGCAACAAAAAGGGAAAGGATCGTTAAAGAAGTTCTCATAGTATCGTGCTACTAAGTTAGCAAGACTAGTGTCAAGTCAAGCCTAAACCTACGGGTAATCCGGGGCATCTTTTGAGCTATTCTGTCGTTACAAAAAACTTACCGCAGCGGCGGCCGCTTAACTATAGCTAGGCTCATTTTTTGTGTCCCGGCGGGGAACCGCTTAGCCTACCCGCGCCGCGTCGGCTCAAAACCTGCGGCCGCCTTACCCGTCATTTAA
>JBCCXH010000652.1:0-2621 GCA_039192005.1 Bacteroidota bacterium | reverse complement strand
TCAGACCGGGATAAACTGGAAAAGGTACTTTATAACCTCATCTCCAATGCGATCAAATACACGGACGAAGGCAGAAGCATATTTGTGAAACTGGAAGAAGAGGAGGATGCTTCGATCATCTCTGTCGAAGATCAGGGAATGGGCATCAAAAAGGAAGACGTAGCGTCCGTCTTTGAGCGGTTTTATCGCGGTCATGCCGAAGAAGGGTCGTTTGAACAAGGATACGGCATTGGGCTGGCTTTGGTAAAAGAACTCGTCACGATAATTAGAGGTGAAATCACGGTCTTTTCTGTTGAAAATGAGGGGACCACATTCAAGGTGATGCTCAAAAAGGGGAATCAACATTTCATGGAAGAAGAGTTGGTGGAGGATTCAACCCATGCTGATCAATTGGTAGAACGTCCGATGCACACGAAGCCTATTCAATCAGTAGTTCATACTCAGCAAATTTTGGTGGTAGAAGACAATGATGATCTTCGGGAGTTTGTAAGAAGCGTTTTGTCAGAAAAGTATGCGGTATTAACTGCACAAGATGGAGTAGAAGGGTTGGAATTACTGGAAGAACACCTTCCGGACCTGATTATTTCAGACATCATGATGCCTAAAATGGACGGCGTTACGTTTTGTGAGCAGGTCAAAGAAAACCTGGTTACTTCTCACATTCCCTTCATTTTGTTGACGGCCAAAACGGATAAGGCGACTAAAATCGAGGGCTTCAGGCTTGGAATCGATGACTACATTGAAAAACCATTTGATCGCTCACTTTTTCTTGTCAGGGTAGAGGCTTTGCTTGCCAACCGGGAAGCGATTAAAAAGGAACTCATTACCCTAAAAACTACACATGCTGTTGATCGGTCAAAAGTTTCGCAAAAGGACGTCGAGTTTTGGAAAAAGGTGAATCAATTGATGCAAGATGGGATTTCGGATTCAGACCTAAACATGGAATCCATCAGTGAAAAGCTCTACATGAGTCGGTCTACGTTTTATAGAAAATTCAAAGGGTTGACAGGGGAAAACGCGGCAGACTACTTTAGAAAGCTTCGACTTCAAAAAGCTTCTGAGCTTCTTACTTCTAAAGAACATACAATTTCACAAGTTGGCCAGATGGTAGGCTTTGATAGTCCGGAGCAGTTCAGGATAAAGTTCCGGGAAGCATACGGGGTAAATCCTTCGGAGTATGTCTACAGATAGCATGTAAGCGAACCATACCTACGGTCCATTCGGCTTCTCTTTTGGGAAATTGTCCCATTTGTGATAAAGATTGACTGAAAAATGATACCGACCGATCCTATCATTGCGTCATGATAATCCAGCTTTGTTACGCTTGCCTTTCCCACCCCAAATCACCTGGGAGAAATCAAAAAACCAATTCAACTCCCCATAAGGATGGGCTGTCCGTAGTCGGATGGTCCTGTATTTGGGAGCAAAGTGGTTTTGCAGGATGACAAGCAGGAATACGTTTTATTTTTAATCGAGTTCAGGTTTTTAGTTACAACCACTTGGGTTCATACGAATCCTTCGATGTTTCATCAATTTTAATAATCATGAGATTTTGTACTTTAATACTGTGCCTTTTGCTGGTTTATACCGGAATAAATGCACAAAGCTTTATTACGAACTGGACGTTTGACGAGGCCAGAGAGACCATCACCTTCAATGCGTTGACCGCAGACACGGTCGCTTACGCCTGGTCTGCTTCCCCATCCGGCGGAAGAGGGCAGGGTAGTTTTATCCGTTCATCTGCCGGAGAAGTAACATTAGAGGGCCTATCCATAGAAGTGGGTGATGTCGTCACGTTGATCATGGAACCCAATAATTTACAATGGTTTTACCTGAACAATGGCCCCGACAAAGACCACCTGGTAGATGTGGTGCAATGGGGTACGACCTCCTGGTCCAGTATGCAATATGCCTTTTATGGATGCAGTAACCTTGGCATTTCAGCATTGGATACGCCTGACTTGTCTCAGGTCACTAACATGAGATGGATGTTTTCAGGAGCTTCTTCCTTCAATACGGATATTACTGGTTGGGATGTAAGCAACGTGATCGATATGGCCCATATGTTTTCGGGAGCTTCTTCTTTTGATCAGGACATTGGTAGCTGGGATGTGAGTCGTGTGAAAAGAATGAATGTGATGTTTTCGGGGGCGTCTTCCTTCGATCAGGACATCAGTTCCTGGGATGTAAGTCAAGTAACACTGATGACAGGGATGTTTTTCAACGCCACCTCCTTCAATCATGATATCAGTAGCTGGGACGTCGATAACGTGGTTGATATGCTTTTTCTTTTTCAAGGTGCGGGTTCTTTTAACCAAGACCTTGGTCCATGGAAGCTAAATGCGCAGGTAAATATGAATAATCTGCTGAATAACTCAGGGATGGACTGTGAAAACTACTCTTCAACGTTGACAGGCTGGTATGAAAACAATCCGGAGGTAACCGGAAGATCGCTGGACGCAGACGGTTTGGAATACGGAACCAATGCCGAAGCTGCCCGCAATGCGTTGGTCAACGAACGAGGCTGGACCATCACCGGAGACGCCCCGAGTGGTGTCGCTTGTGCTATAGTAGTGGATACGACTTCGTTTATCACGAAGTGGGTATTTAATGCTGCCAGT
>JBCCXH010000651.1:0-2647 GCA_039192005.1 Bacteroidota bacterium | reverse complement strand
TAAAATGGTTATTAGTGTAGACGTCGTTTAGTTAAAACCAAACAAGTAAACAAAGTTAGAGGGCAGGAAGAGGCTTTTACAGGAGGTGTAAGTAAACGACCTATTGGGTGAGTGAACGTACGAAAAGAGCCGGTCAACTACTTTTTAACCTGAAAAATTCAGGTGTTATTTAATGCCGTTGACTTAAGAGATACGTCTGCCGTGACGTGGTCGCCGTGACGCGGTCGCCGTGACACGGTCTCAATAATACGATGAAATATTGGATGGTAGATGTGGAGGAGCTTAGGGTATTTTCAGGCAGCAAACGAAAGCTTGAAAGAAGTCCCCTGAAGGTGATGTAGTGAAATGGTCCCGTTCAATCCCCTACAAATCGACTTAACGATCCGGTACCCATAGGATTTCTGTAAGTCAGATTCGGAAGAAATCCCGACGCCATTGTCTGAAACCTCCAACTCGTACAGGTCATCTTGTTTTCGTAACGACAAGCTGATGGTACCACCTTGCTCATGAGGAAAAGCATGCTTCAGCGCATTGGACACCAGCTCGTTGATGATCAGACCAATTTGAATGGTGGTATCCAACGAAAGGTTGACCGGTTCGATCTGGCTGGAGAGCTGTATCCGGTCTTCAGAGATGTCATAGGACTGAAACAGCGATTGGGCCAGCTCTTCCAGGTATTCGTGCACATCGAGTTGCGAGAGACTTTCTGACTGATACAGCTTTTGGTGAACCAATGCCATGGACTGCACCCGGTTTCTTCCTTCCAATACCGCCTTTTTGGCCAGTTCGTCGTTGAGGTACTTAGACTGTACATTCAGTAGGCTACTTACCACCTGTAAGTTGTTTTTCACCCGATGGTGGATTTCCTGAAGCAGGACTTCGCGTTCGTTGAGCGACTCCGAAATGGTCTGGTTTTTCTTTTCCAGAATGACCTTGGCTTTTTGCCCCAGTCGGTAATAACGGTAGATCACCAATGCAAAAATAAGAGCGATGATCAGGCCAATAACGACAACGTATTGCACGATGCGCTGCCTTTCAAGTTTTGAGTTTACGGTCAGTAATTCTGCCTGCTTTTGATATTCCAATGAGTCCCGTTCCTGCTCAAACGTATAGTTCAACTCCATCGTGGTCAGTTGTTTCGTGAGGTCTTCATTGGACAACTCATCTTTGATTTTTGTATTAATTTCTAAAAAATCAAGTGCCTTTCTGAAATGACCTTTTTCCTTGTAAAGTTGGTAAAGGACCAGGGCAGACTCTTCCATATTGGGTTTGAGGTCGTACTCATTGGCCAGGCGATAGGCTTCTAAAAAAGAGGTTTCTGACTGGCTTAGCAGTCCTTTTTTGCGATAGATTCTTCCAAGGCTCAATAAGCAGGGAATGGTCGTATCAGACACGTTGCATTCTTTGGATTGGGCATAGGCCGGGCGCAAATAAGTTAGGGACAGGTCCAGTTTTCCCATTTGAAAATAACACTGACCGATGTTGATCATCGGCTCCACTGCCCGGCACTTATTATACAAAGAGTCGAATGTCTCGATCGATTCTTCAAAGTAGTTGATGGCTTGCGGAAAGTCTTCTAAATACATGTAAACAACACCGATGTGGTTGAGTGTGGTGCCTATCGATATCGGAGCAGTTCTCCCACCATAGGTTCGGTTGATCTTCAACGTCAGGTGGTAGTTCTCCAACGCTTGCTGGTATTTTTCCTGTATGGTATAAATGGCGCCGATATTGGTAATGGTGGTCGCTGCAAACGAGCTGTCACCCAACGCAAATTTCATGGTCAGCGCTTGTTGATAGTAAGCCAATGCCCGGGCGTACTCTCCCTTATATTTATGCACGTTTCCCAGGTTGTTTAATGTGAGCGAGATGCCAAGGCTGTCACGTATTTCCTGTTTGGCTGCCAGCGATTTTTCATAATAGACCGTCGCACTGTCCCATTGCCCTTTTCTGTAGTAGTTGAAACCAATTCCGTGCAGCGCATGCCCTATGCCTTTGGCGAATTCAATCGCTTGTGAAAGCTTCAACGCCTCACGGCTGTAGTAAAGCCCTGAGTCATAACTTGAGTATGCATAATGCCACGATAAGTTGAGGAGTACTTTCACCTCCGAGGAGTCCCCCGAATGCTCAGCCAGCACCTGTTTCAGACTATCTATTTTCTGATGACTTTGTGCATAGGCTGGAAATCCTGGCGAAAGACATGCCATGTAGGCAAGAAGATAAAAAAAGAAGGTTTTCACTGCAGCGGAAATAGAAAAGGTATCGTGATCTTAAAAGTAATTAAAACAAAGTGAAGTTATGAACTTTGCTAAAGTAACATGGCGAACAAAAATCAGTAAACAGGGCAATTGAATGCTAAAAAATTCGACTTAAAAAAGAAGCCATTCTTCCTTTCCATGTCGGCCCTACCTTGGTGGCCCTTTTGGAAGGGGCCGACATGGAATGATTGGGGAAGGTCATAGCCTATAAAATCTTTTTTAAGACCACGTGGAACAGACGAATTTTTGTCCATAAATAGGCTTGAAATATTAACATGCAATCGCCCAGAATCAGTAACCCCGTTTAAGCTTCTTCACACGACGGAATAGTAGTCGTTTTTTACGACAGAAATACTTTTGATGACGGGAACTATCATGAGAGAGGGGGG
>JBCCXH010000650.1:0-2651 GCA_039192005.1 Bacteroidota bacterium | reverse complement strand
TTTAAATCATCTGGTTCTTTTTTCGGTGTTGTTTTTTTGGTAGAGTGCTGTTTTTCAATATGTATCTCGCTTTTGTTCTTTACCGCCCATTGGTATTCCTCGTTCTAATAAGAAGAATCCACATCAATCAAGTCTTCCTCAACGACTTCATCCTCAAGCTTTTTAATATCCTGAACAGCAGTTTCAATATTTTTTTCAATATCCTCAACACCTTCTTTCAGCACGCCTTTAAAGCCCAGCAGCGAGGTCACATTAAAGAAATAGATCACAAACACCAAAAATGAGAAGATCAGTAAAAGCAACGTTCCCCATCCAATCAGACCTTCAAGCACCAACGCGATTTCGTAACCAATACCTCCGCCTAGAAACCCCCACTCTGAAACTCCCTCACTGTTGTAAACCATGTAACCAAAGAGGATGCTTATCCAAAGTGTGAAAAAGAAAGTAAAAACCGTAGCCGAGAAAAGAGAAACCAAGGTACGTTTGAACACGATCCTGTAACCGAGTACAAAAAGCCAGGGTGGAACCAAAAAAGAAGCCAGACCGAACCAGTTAAAAATGAATTTGTGAGATATGAGGGCTCCATATAAACCCAACCAGTTTTCAGCTTCTCGGCCCGATTCTATCAGTCCGGTGTCCCCAACGGCACCCACTACACTTTGATCCGCCTTACCCGTGAACAAGTAAGAAAGAAAAGATATGAATAAGAATAGAGCGCTCAGCAGCAGAAAAAAACCAACTGTCAATTGAAAACGCTTGTCTTTCAAAAATTGAAGCTCAAGGCTTAACTTCTTGCCACTACTTTTCTTCTTTGGTTGTTTAAATGTGTTTGACTTATATGTGTTTCTAGCCATTTCGTGGTTATGAGAGCAAATAAAAAAATAACGCTCTGTCAGACAAAAAAATATATGTACCAAACAGGTTCCTATCCAATAAGCGAATTTAGTGAATTTTCTACCTTTCTAAAGGCCTTCTATGGCCTTATTTAGTCGCCTGACAATAGCAGGTCCTTCATACACAAAACCTGTATAAATCTGAATCAGGGAAGCGCCCGCACGAATTTTATCAATGGCATCTTGCTCGGTCATGATACCCCCCACCGCAATAATTGGGAAGTCAGGGGTAAGTCGCTGTCGTAAAAAAGAGATGACCTCAGTGGAGCGCTTCGCTAAAGGTCGGCCGCTAAGTCCTCCCATACCAATCTCATCCACTACATTTTGAGCGGTGGACAGTCCCTCCCTGGAAATGGTCGTGTTGGTGGCTATCAATCCGTCCAGCTTTACTTCCTTTGAGATGGTTACAATGTCCAAAAGCTGATCTTCGGTAAGGTCTGGCGCGATTTTTAAGAGCAGCGGCTTACGTTCGGGTTTTTGATCATTCAGTTTTTGTAGCGCTGAAAGCAATTTCGTTAACGGCTCCTTATCCTGAAGCTCACGGAGATTGGGCGTATTGGGTGAGCTTACATTTACCACAAAGTAGTCCACATGGGGGAACAGACCTTCAAATGTGGCTATGTAATCGTTAAGGGCTTCTTCATTGGGTGTCACCTTATTCTTACCAATATTACCCCCTACCACAACGTTTGATTTCCGCCGCTTTAGCCGCTCTATCGCAGCAGTCATTCCGGCGTTATTGAACCCCATACGATTGATAATGGCCTTATCCTCGGGCAGTCGAAATAATCGAGGTTTTTCATTCCCGGGCTGACTTTTGGGTGTGATCGTACCGATTTCAATAAAACCAAACCCGAAAGCGCTGAACGGGTCGATGAGCTTGGCATCCTTGTCAAACCCAGCGGCCAGGCCCACAGGGTTTTTGAATTTGACTCCAAAAAATTCACGTTCGAGCTTTTTAGAAGAATAACCGTACATACCTCGCCAAATGGACATTACTCCTGGCATCTTACTGAGGAAGCCAATCAGGCCGAATGTAAAATGATGGACTTTTTCAGGGTCAAACAAAAAGAGAATAGGACGAATTAAGGCTTTATACAAAGTCAGAAATTTTTGCGTAAAGGTATTTATGTTAAACGATTTAACCTCTATTATTTCTAAGTCATGTCGGAACGTAGTATAGACATCTTTGCCCCGATGAAGGTAAAATTGTGCCCGTAATTCCTAAGAATATGGCGTGATCATCTCCTCACTTCTATCAACTCCTGGGATGAAACTCCTGGATTACCTGACGCAAGTAGTCACGATCAAGATGGGTATAGATCTCCGTTGTGGTGATCGACTCATGTCCTAACATTTCCTGAACGGCCCTCAGGTCTGCCCCACCCTCAATCAAATGGGTAGCAAAAGAATGCCTGAACGTATGCGGACTTACTGTTTTATTCAAACCTACCTTTTTAACCAGCTGTTTTATAATGGTGAAGATCATCACACGGGTCAGCTGTTTTCCCCTACGATTCAGGAACACAAAATCACTATGACCCTCCTGAATATCAAGATGTACACGAACCTCCTCACGGTAGATCTTAATGTACTTGAGCGCATCTTTTCCTATGGGTACCAGCCGTTCCTTATCGCCCTTCCCTATTACTCTAATGAAACCGACATCTTCGTAAATATTAGACAGCCTAAGATTTACCAGCTCACTCACCCGAAGACCACTGCTGTATAGTACTTCTAATATCGCACGGTTTCGTT
>JBCCXH010000649.1:0-2657 GCA_039192005.1 Bacteroidota bacterium | reverse complement strand
TAAAGATTACCCAGTCAATTACTAACAGGCGAGAAAGCCATACGCTTGAGAAATATTTTACTGAGGTAAGTAACGTTCCAATGATTACCCCCGATGAGGAGGTAACATTAGCAAAGAGAATAAAAGAGGGTGATGACTTAGCGTTAGAAAAGCTGGTAAAGGCTAACTTAAGGTTTGTTGTATCGGTAGCAAAGCAATATCAAAACAGAAGTCTTCCACTTAATGACTTAATTAACGAAGGAAACCTGGGCTTAATTAAAGCAGCAAAGAAATTTGACGAAACGAAAGGGTTTAAGTTTATCTCCTACGCGGTATGGTGGATTCGGCAATCAATCATGCAGGCGTTGGCGGAACAATCTCGTATCGTTAGGCTACCCATGAATAAATCTGGTGCGATCAATCAGATCAGAAGGGCATATGCGGAATTAGAGCAGCAATACGAACGAGAGCCTACGGAAGAGGAATTGGCTCAGATGCTTGACATGAAACCTAGTGAGGTTCGAAACACACTAGGCGCAGAAGTGAAACAGATGTCAATGGATGCTCCTTTCGGTGAAGATGAAAGTGGATCACTACTCGACGTATTGGAAAACGTGACGACCGGTCCTACAGATGGCAACCTGGTATTCAACGATTCCTTAAAAGTTGAAACGATGCGAGCACTATCAACACTTACGGCTCGTGAACGTGAGGTCATCATGATGAGCTTCGGCATTGGTTATGACAACCCTTATACACTTGAAGAAATTGGTGACGCAATGGGGTTGACAAGAGAACGGGTAAGGCAGATTCGGGAAAAAGCACTTCAAAAATTACGGGAACCCGGTAAAAACAGAAGGCTCAAAGAATTCTGTGCCAGTTAAGAAACTTCTTTTAATATCCCGCTACGCGGGATTTTTTTATGCCCATACATCACCGATTGGCTTCCTGCCAGGGAAGAAGGGATCAGGCCCTCAATCGACAACTCGCACTGGAAATAGCTTCTTCGCAAGACGAGGGAATGCTTCAGGAACTCCTCCTGCTTTTTGATACAGCAACAGAAAAGCGCCTTCTTATGGAAGCGATACTCACCATTGCTTACATCTCCGAGATCAACCCCCAGCTGGTGGCAAGTAAAGTCGATTTTTTAATCCATCAACTAAACCATCAGGTCAGCAGGGTAAGATGGGGATCTATGATGGCATTGTCTCATCTTGTCACGTTACATCCTGAGCAAATATTCCAACACGTACCCGAAATTTTAACCTGTATGGAAAAAGGTAGTGTCGTAGGGAGGGATTATGGGTTCAGGATTTTGGTTACGCTTTATACATACGATCATTATGCAGAAGACCTCTTCCTTATTATCTTAGAACAACTTTCCGGAGCGCCTTCCAATCAGCTTGGCCAATATACCGAACGATTAACGTTTGTATTAAGAGGTCGTCATCAACCTGAACTCATTAGGGTACTGGAACATCTGAGGGGAGATCTTGAAAATGAACATCATTTGAGACGACTGGATAAAAACCTGAAAAAATTATATAAATGATTGAATGGAAAGATTTTGAAAAAATAGACCTGCGAATAGGTACCATCATCAAAATAGAAGATTTCCCGGAAGCTCGTAAGCCAGCCTATAAACTGACCATTGATTTTGGACCTGAAATAGGCATAAAGAAAAGCTCCGCTCAAATCACTGAGTTGTATTCCAAAAAAAGCTTAAAAAACGTTCAGGTAATTGCCGTCATCAACTTTCCTCCGAAACAGATCGGTCCATTTTTGAGCGAGTGCCTTGTACTCGGTGCTTACAATGAAAAAGATGCCGTTGTTTTGCTCCACCCCCAACGTGAAGTTTATAATGGAGCTAAGATTGGGTAGTTGATAATTTCTGTTTTCTTTGCGCTTTCGCAAATTAGCAACTATCCGATTTATGCCTCAACTTCACTTGGTTTCCTGGAACGTCAACGGAATTCGAGCCATCGTAAAAAAAGACTTTATCAAAGACGTGAAAGGGATGGATCCGGACATCCTATGCCTTCAGGAAACGAAAGGCCAGCCGGAAGATGTAAAGACCGCACTTCAATTACTTCCCGAATACAAGCTCTTCGTAAACTCTTCCAAAGCACGAAAAGGGTACTCTGGCACAGCTATCCTAACCAAACAAGAACCTATCGACGTTTTTTATGACATGGGTGTGGAAGAACACGACCAGGAAGGGCGGGTGATTGCCGGTGAATTTGAGAACTTTTTCATCGTGACCGTTTACACGCCCAACTCAGGAGAAGGAATGAAACGCCTGGACTACCGACAAAGCTGGGACGAGGTATTTAAAGATTACATCTTGTCACTGGAAGCAAAAAAACCGGTCATTGTTTGTGGCGATCTGAACGTAGCTCATACGGAAATAGACATTGCCAGACATAAGGAAAATTACAACAAAGCGTCCGGTCATACGCAGGTTGAAATTGATGGGTTGGAAAGCTTGCTGGAAGCGGGATATATCGACACTTTTAGAATGAAGTACCCGGATGAAGTAAAATACTCCTGGTGGAATTATAAATTCCGTGCAAGAGAGCGAAACGTCGGCTGGAGAATCGATTATTTCCTGTCAAGCGAAAGACTAAAAGATCAGATAGATGAGGCGATCATCTACAATGAATACTATGGCTCGGACC
>JBCCXH010000648.1:0-2669 GCA_039192005.1 Bacteroidota bacterium | reverse complement strand
CAATTATAGAAAATGGCAGAATTCATATATCCACTAGAAGAAGTAACGATTGTATGGTAGTCTCTATAACCGATAATGGAGTAGGAATCCCGAATGAGAATTTGTCGAAAATAAGTGATCCTTTTTTCACCACTAAATCACCCGGTGAAGGTACCGGCTTGGGCCTTTTTGTAACCTACACGATCATTGAAGAGCATCGGGGAAGTGTTCGTGTCGTATCTGAACCCAACTTCGGCACCAAGTTTATCATCACGTTACCCATCTATCAAAACATCGCCGATCATGGATGATAAAAAGGAAACGGCAATACTTTACGTAGATGACGAGGAGCCCAACCTCATTCTTTTCAAGGCTTTATTTGAGAAAAACTATGAGGTATTTACGGCCTCTTCCGGTCAAGAAGCGTTGGTCAGGCTTCATTTATCAAGCGACAGGATCAAAGCGGTCATAAGCGATATGAGCATGCCTGAGATGAACGGTGTAGAGTTCATTAAAAAAGCACGGCATCATCATAAAAGCATTGGCTACTTCATACTTACAGGATATGGTAATAGCGAAGAAATAAACGAAGCACTTAAGGAGAACATCATTCATAAATTTTTCACTAAACCCTTTAAACCGGAAGAAATACAACAGGCCATCGAAGAGTTTGTTTAGCTTTCGAAAACAACGTAGTACGTCCAGCACTCAAAAAGTTTGGAATCTTCACTAACCATACGGCTCGCATTTTTGAAAGTGGATTAGATCAAAGGTGAAACGCTATTGATCTACCCGTGACCTGAACCTTAATATTTTCAAAATCGATCAGAATTAGATGCTATGCTGGTCAATTCAGAATACTGATTCTCCTCCCTCAAAGAGGATAAAAGCTCAAGCGTATCTATTCCTATAAGGTATCCGCCTTAATTTTATCCTCATAGCTATGTTCATGCACGTTAGCGATGGCTCTGCCGGAAGGCTCGTTCATCTTTTGGAAAGATTCATCCCATTTCAAAGCAGTAGGTGTGCTACAAGCGACAGAAGGGACGGACGGTACAGTCAAAGCTGCCGAACGCGAGGGGAAGTGTTCCTCAAAGATGCTTCTGTAAAAATATTCCTCCTTATTCAAGGGTGTATTTTCAGGGAAACGAAAAGACCGTTGTTCCATGAGCTCATCGGTAATTGTATCTTCTACCAGTTCTTTGAGCGAATCAATCCAGCTATAGCCTACGCCATCTGAAAACTGTTCTTTTTGTCGCCAGGCCACACTCTTGGGAAGGTAATCTTCAAATGCCTTTCTCAATACCCACTTTTCCATACGCTCTTCGTTAATCATCTTGTCAGAAGGGTTGATGGTCATGGCGATGTCAATGAATTCTTTGTCCAGAAACGGTACGCGTCCTTCAATTCCCCATGCGGCTAGTGATTTGTTGGCCCGATTGCAATCGTATAAATGTAGCTTGTCGAGTTTACGGACAGTTTCTTCATGAAACTCTTTAGCGTCCGGAGCCTTATGAAAATACAAATAGCCACCAAATAGCTCATCCGCGCCCTCGCCGGACAGGACCATTTTGATGCCCATGGATTTGATCACTCGTCCCATTAAATACATCGGGGTAGATGCTCGGACTGTGGTGACGTCGTAAGTTTCCAGGTAGTAGATGACGTCCCTGATTGCGTCTAAACCTTCCTGTATGGTAAAATGAATTTCGTGATGTACCGTGCCAATGTGATCGGCTACGTCCCTTGCATGTTTTAAATCTGGAGATCCTTCCAGGCCTACTGAAAAAGAGTGAAGCTGAGGCCACCATGCATCCGACTGATCTCCGCTCTCTACCCTTCGTGAAGCATATTTTTTTGCCACAGCAGAAATGATAGATGAATCCAGCCCACCCGAAAGCAAGACGCCATAAGGTACATCTGACATGAGTTGCCGGTGTACAGCATCTTCCAGTCCGGTTCGTAAACGATCTAAATCCGTTTGGTTATTACTGACGGAATCATAGGATCGCCAATCTTTTACATACCACTTCTTCACTTCACCGATCTTGCTATCGTAATAATGACCAGTAGGAAACGATTCAATTTTATTACAAACTCCCTCCAGCGATTTAAGCTCCGAACCTACGTAGTGATTTCCTTTCTTATCCCATCCCTGATACAATGGAATGATTCCCATGTGGTCCCTGACAATCAAGTATCGATCTTCAGTACGATCGTATAAAACAAAGCCAAAAATTCCGTTTATGTAATCAAGAAGCTTGACTCCCTTTTCTTTATACAGCGCGAGGATTACTTCACAGTCTGATTGTGTTTGAAAAGCATACGATTCACATAAGGTGTCTCTCAGGTATTGATGATTATATATTTCACCGTTTACTGCCAAAATGATGTTTTCGTCCGCGTCTTTTAATGGTTGTCCACCAGATTTAGGATCGACGATTGCCAGTCTTTCGTGAGCTAGAATTGCATTTTCCGAGCTAAAGATTCCCGACCAGTCAGGTCCACGATGCCTTATTTTTTTGGACATCTCTAATACTTGGGGTCGAAGTTTATTACAATCACCTTTTTCGTTGAATACTGCTACTATGCCACACATATTAATGTTCTTTTGCTCTTTCGTTTGATCAACTTAGGGGTGTCATGAATCAAACAATTTTTTAAATAGGTTTAGTTAATGTTGTTTATTT
>JBCCXH010000647.1:0-2681 GCA_039192005.1 Bacteroidota bacterium | reverse complement strand
GCCAAACTGGTCATTGCCAACCGGATCGGTGCGGCGCATAATACCGACGATTTTGAATTTTTTAATGCGAACACACTGGGAGGTCGCTCCAACTTGCGAGGCTACCGAAGGACCCGTTTTTATGGGAAAACGTCCTTCTATCATAACATAGATCTTCGGTTGAAGCTGTTCTCCTTTAGAAGTTACATCTTCCCTGGTCAGTTCGGTTTGCTGGCGTTTCACGATACGGGAAGGGTCTGGATCGATGATGAACGCTCCGATACCTGGCATACCGGTAGGGGGTTTGGGGTTTGGGTAAGCCCACTCAATTCGTTGGTACTCAACATCAACTACGCCTTTGGTGGAGATGAGAACATCCCGGCGTTTTATTTTAACTACTTTTTTTAGCCGGAGAAATTAAGTCATTATCCAGGTTGCTGATAGAGTAGCCTGGATAATGGCTTAAATTACTGTTCATCGTATTTTTTAGAAAACCATCACTAAAATTCTAATAAGGTTTTTGGTGGAACATTCAGTGCATTGGCAAGGGCGTTAAGAGTGGCCACGGTAATATTCAAATCACCCTGTTCCAGTCGGGTGAGTTGACTCCGTGCGATTTCTGCTTTGTCAGAAAGCCCCTGCTGAGTAAACCCTTTCTCGGTTCTCAGTTGTTGCACTCTTTGACCGAGAGCTTTAAGAAATTGCGGATCACTTTTCACTAACACCAAAAGTGCAAACAAATGGATGAATCAAATGACCTATTTATAGGTCATTTGATTTTGATTTACTACCTTTGTCCTATGTGTAGGACAATTTGAAGTAAACTCATGAGAAAATACACCAAAGCCGATTTAGAAGAGATCGTTTTTGTTCAACTGGAAAACCTAAATGCCATGCACGATCTGCTTAGTATTATGAAGCATCAGAACGCATTGTTGGAAGAAGCGAATGAAAAATTAAGAGGCGAACTTTTGGGTTCTTCGGATAGGACTTACACCAAGAAATAACTGATCTTATGCCATCATCTCGCTTATTTTATTGAAGTAATTCAATTTCATCAGGCCTTTTTGCTTTTGCTACAATGGATCAAACGTAGTTTGCGTTAATGTCATAATGCTTACTATGGACCGCCTTTACTATACAGACAAAGACTTCTGGTTACCCATCGCCTCATGGTGATGATGGTTTCTGGAAAATCTGGTGAAATGTTTTGTTAACACAGGCCGTCTTACGCTCAAAACCAATGTTTTAAACTCTTATGACTAAACTAGTATGAAAGCAACCAGTCACGCTATTACTCTTTTTTTGGTGTCATTGTTTTTATTGTCCTGTTCAAAGGAAGATGAGCCGGAAATACCTCAGGATGAACCCTCCCCCACTACCACCCCTTCCAGTTTTAGTACCTCTGCACAAAAAGGTGGAGTTACCTGGAGTTTTGATGAAGCTGAAACCGGAACATTTATCGACGGCAGTCCATGGGTGGTCAGCGATGGCAGCATCAACCTTACGGCCACTTCTCCGGAGTCTGTGATCGGAAGGAACGGAGGCTTCGTGAATCCTACTTCTTCTTTTGGTAACGGGGCTGATGACCGGTTGAAGTTCAATGATTACGACCATCAGGAAAACCTGACCAGTTCGGAAAAGCTACCCCGGCAGCTGACTGCGGGAGAATCTTACGTACACACGGTAAGTAAAAGCGCCGATGCACCTGGTGACGCCAGTGAGTTAGAGGAAATTCAGGTACTGACCATTTTAGAGGAAGTACCTCCCCAAAATAGCTTCAGACCGCCCTACTCCGGCACATTGAAGCCTATATACACGGTCTCGGATATCCAATGGGACAACCTGCCATCTTATGCCAATACCGCGAACACGCCCACCATTGAAGAATGCCTAAGCTATTTTTCACAAGGCCCGTACATTAAAATCAAAGATGGCTTTTCAGATCGGTACTGGCATGCAGACAAGAACCATCCAGGTGGGGAGTACGGAAGAGAAATCGCTAAGAACACAGGAAAAGCGCTCATGCGGGTGATGCTGGAAGGGTCGCAGGAAGAAAAGCAAGACCTGGTCATTGCTTTGATACAGGCTGGGATCGATTGTTACGGAGCGGCCGCATCGGGTCTAACATGGAATGCGGATGGAGGGCATAACCAGGGAGCAAAAATGCTGATCCTGTTTGCCGGTAAAATGCTAGGATCGCAAGAGCTACTTGATATGGCCAATTGGGAGCTGTCGGACGTCTTTCAGGAAGATCAACAAGTCTTTTACATTGATCAGGCCATCGTTGATGTGACGAATGGAAATGGAGAGAAAGAATGGAACCCTGATGAAAGAAATGGTGACGCAAAGGTGTATGAAGCAGAGGATATCGGGCGACCTGAGTGGGGAATCAGGTATTACAGAAGTCCTGAAAAAACAGACATGGCCTGGTATTCAAGATATAGGCAAGTATCGGGTAGTGCTCAGTTTTCTCACTGTGTAGCAGCCTATCTGATGGGAGTTCAGGAAGAATGGAATCACAGTGCGTGGTTTGATTACCTGCTGAACAGGTATTACATCGTGGAAAGCGATAACGATCCATCAACAGAGGTCCGGGAAGGGATAGGAAATGGTGCCAACTCCATCACCTCTTTTGCCAGTGAGGTGTACCTGGCACACATCAACCCCAATCCTTCCAGTACGGTAGCGACCAATACGAG
>JBCCXH010000646.1:0-2683 GCA_039192005.1 Bacteroidota bacterium | reverse complement strand
CTGGTTCATTCCTTTTGGCAGGGTTACTGCGACAAAATCATTGGGTTTAACTCCTGCTTCTACAAGAACTGAGGCAAGTGATAAGGCGTGCTTAGCCAGTTCATGATAGGTGACTTGCTGAGTTCCTTTATTGGAACTCCAAATTAGAGCGATTTGGTCAGGGGTTTCGGATGCTTTTTCAAAGAAGCCCTTATGCAAAAGATGATCAGGGAACGCTTTGCTTACACCATTGATCTCTTCTCTAACCTTTTGTTGCTCGGAGGGTAAGAGAGAGGGAGGTCTTTGCTCTAAAAAACCGGTTGCCAACCATGTTAGAAGCTTCTGATGCGCCGCCACAAGTTCACGATCTGATTTGTAATGTTTAAAAGATGCATTGATATCCCACAGCACTTCCAAATCGTCACCTTGCCGCGTCATACTACAGGTTAACTGTGAGTTTTCAATGACTGCTTGTTGCCTATCTTTTGATTCGTAGTTTAATACAAATATGGGTTTTTCTTCCCCGCTATCGATACGTGGTTTATTTGCCTCTGCTATTAGTTGCTCAAAAGTCCGACAAGTGTCCAAAGCAGTAACATTAGTTGACTGGCGTTGGACTGTGAAAGAGCATTTACCTGTAAAACAGATTACCCTGGGCTGATTATCTGACCAATCTGTCCACGAATTGATCACCTCATAGAAAGCATAAATTAATACAGTTTCTGTGCTCAAATCTGCCTTTTTTGCTGATTCATTGATGTTTTCAAGAATTCGTTGATCGATCAGGAAGTGATGTCTCATTGTGTTTTACATTTAGTTTAAATGAATAGTTGATCAAGTCCAATCAGGACTAAGTTTATTGTGTTTTTGGTTTATAATTTCAGTTATCGTACAATCCAAAGCTTCAAAATAGCGCTGACCGAGCGTCTGAACGAAAAAATGATCTCCATCAAATTGTCTGATTTGAAAAGGTTTATCCGTAGTAAGCGACCAGTGAGACATGATGTCCATGTCTGCTTCATCATCTAAAGTGCCACAATGTGCTACCATAGGAATTGAGAGTTTTTGGCCAGAATATACAAAGCTCTCATGTAACCTTAAATCACCCCGGATCATAGGCATCAGAAACTTGAGCATTTCCTTATTTTCCAATACTTCCTTTGGAGTCCCATTTAAACGTTTAAGTTCGTCCATCATCTCTTGATCGTTCAGACCGCTCTTTAGTGTAGAAGGGTCTGCTTTATGAGGAGCATGCCTTCCTGCTACAACAAGTAGATCAGGGATGGGTAACTGACGTTCCTGAAGTGTCCAGGCCAGCTGGAAACCGATCACTGCACCCAGGCTGTGTCCAAAAAAAACAAATGGCGTGGTTGCAACTTCCATTAAGTCCGGAATTATCAGATCTATCAGTTCTTGCATTTCTGCAATGGGCGTCTCCATCATTCGGATGCCTCTGCCGGGTAATTCAACAGGTATGTATTCCGCTTCTTCCGATTTGTTCAACCATGGTTTAAAAATAGCAGCGCTACCTCCTGCAAACGGAAAACAAAAAACCTGTCGTTTGGAATGGGATTCTCCCACCCCGGATACTCCACCAAACGGAAACCAATTGTTATTTTTTTTGATTATACTTCGAATTTTTTTTTACAGTGCGGAGAAGTTGGTAATTCATTGATCAATTTTTCATATCGTCCAAAAATTTCATTCACCTCATAACAGTCAAACGCCTCTTCCACTACATCCCAATTGATCAGGTAAGCATCTCCTCGCCGGTAAATCTGATGATCAATCACTACCTGAGGAGTCTGACTAACGGCGTAGACTTCTTTTACTTCTTTAGGGAAGAAGTTATTTTCAAGATCTGCAGATTCTCCACTTAGTAAGCTGGTAAATACGACAGGCATTACGGCTTTTCCAGGCTGATTTTTGTTAAGTGCCCGTAATAACTCCAACCCATTTTTCGCCCGGTATTCCACAGCCTGCCACAGCTGTTCTTGAATCTCGTTTGCCTCCTTTAGAAAAGATTTTTCAGCTTCCGGAAAATAGGAGATCAATGCCACATTGGTGAAGTCCCCCATTACTTCATTCACGTCAGGATGAAGACTCAAACGGTTAAATAACGTCATATTGAGCGTTAATGCTTCTCCACCGCTCCAATAAGAAAGAAGCTTCGAGAAGAGCGTCGCGAATACAGCCGTAGGACTCAGTTGATGTCTCTCTGCTTTTTGAGTTAAGACACCAATCGCTTCATCCGATATGCTAAATCTCAATCGCTTGAATCGTGGCTGCTTAATCTCGGTTAAAGGTTTTTGGTAAGGCAATGCGGGTCCCCCTGGCATATTCTCTAACTTGGAAGCCCAATAGTTTTCTGCCTTCTCCATAAACTGCGGATGCTTCTGATGCCATTTTTGTTCATCCGAGATATACTGTTTGAAGGTATAAGCGGGCTTTTTCACCGTATGTCCCTGATAAGCTTTGATGATTTCCCGCATCAACAGATCCGCGCTCCAGGCATCCAATAAAAGTAGGTCAACGCTTGTATGTAGTATGGTATACTTAGTGTTAGCGTTACTTACTTCAAAATGGAACATAGGCCATTTTCCCAAGGGATATTTATGATGACCGCGTTTGGCTCTGATTTCATTAGGACAGTCGTCAGTGACCCGTATCTTGTAATAGGGCTGATCAAATAAGACTGCCTGCG
>JBCCXH010000645.1:0-2684 GCA_039192005.1 Bacteroidota bacterium | reverse complement strand
CGGAAATACCGAGTTTAATCCAACCAAACCGATCCAGTAGGTACGTAGCAGAAAATGAATAATGAACATTGTAGTCAGTACACACACCGCAATAACTCCGAAGCTTACGATAAGATAACCTTTAGTGTATTCACCTGGAGGTAGGTAGTCGATCACTAAGGATGCAAATGAATCTATTTGGCCATAGAGTTGCAAAGATCCATAAATAGCTATGGTCGAAATAAGTATCTCAGCTTGCCAGCTCTCTTCTTTCAATTTTTGAATCCATGTCTTACTGGCCGTTATTTTTTGTTCTGAATCCATGTTTACGCTTTTACTGCGGTGTTAATCGAGGCTTATATTCACAAGTGTAAAACAAAAAGCCAACTTTTCTTCCCTTAGCTCGGGAACTATACACGCGATACACCCATCGATGAGCTTTGTTCAATCCACCCATCAATCAAACCCAACTTGACGAACGATAAGTATCTCACCTCAGGGAAAGGGAGCTGGCACACACTTATCCGAAAACTATTCACTTAAAATATTTAGTTAGGCTGGGGACGGTCCGCAGTAGCGACTGTCGCCGCACCGGTAGTTTTAAGTTTTAAAGAAAAATCACTTCTCGGATGCTGTAAGTATACAAAAACTGATTGTTCAAATTTTAGTCGGATATCAGTAATAGTCAATAGCGAAACATGGCACAAATGGCGTTGGATAGTTTATTGAGTTCCATCTGCACGTGATCAATGTATTCATGCAGGCCCGTTTCAAATACATCACTGACTTTGGTACTCATTAGGTCGGATTTCATATGAGCAACTCCATATCTTAACTCTTCCGGAATTTCATTGTCATTTATGGCGATCCGGAACAATGAAGTCTCAATACGCGTCAAACAACTTAGGACTGAGCGTGGAAACAATGGATCAAAAAGTAAGAACCCTACGATGTGTTCCGGAACCAGTTTCCCTTCTTTCTTCCGATACATGTCATAAGCACTGACAGACTTCAGCAGAGCCGCCCACTGCACCATTTCCAAAGTAGAACCGACCTCCTTTACAGAGGGTAGAAGCAACTGGTATTTCACATCCAGCACACGAGAGGTTTTGTCTGCCCGCTCAATGAGCTGACCTATTTTACCGTAATGCCAACCTTCGGACCGTGAGATGGTGGAGTCAAAAAGGCCATATAGTAGTTGACATCCTTTTCTGATCTCCATGAAGTAGGCGCGCGGGTCTTTTCTTCGCCACTGCCTCCTTGCCGTTCCATCCTTTACCAAATGATACAAAGCATTGACCTGTTCCCAGACTTCTTTTGTCAACTCCGGTCGTACAGATCGCGCATTTTCACGAGCGAAACAGATGCTACTGTAAATGGAATTGAGATTTTTAGCATCAAAGCCCAAAAACCTGATCACGCTACTTTTATCTGCTTTCTTATAGCGCTCCACAAATTGCGGCAAATCACCGGTGATCACTACGAGTGGCCTCCACTGCTCATCATAGTTGGGTGGCATTTCCAGCGAAAGGTTAAAATTGACGTCCAGGAACCGGGCATAGTTTTCCGCCCGCTCCACGTACCGGTTCATCCAAAAAATCGTATCTGCTACTCTGCTTAACATGTACTCACTCGTTTTAACTTTCCACGATCCAGGTATCCTTGCTTCCTCCTCCCTGACTGGAGTTGACCACCAAAGACCCTTTTTTTAAGGCAACACGCGTCAATGCTCCAGGGATGATATGAATGTCTTTTCCGTAGAGAATGTAAGGCCGTAAGTCCACATGCCTACCTTCTATCGAACCGTCTGTCAAGGTAGGAACCGTAGATAGACTGATGACAGGTTGTGCAATGTAATTCCTTGGATTTTTTTTAATTTTTTCTTTAAACTCCTGATGTTCTTTTTTAGTGGCTTTTGGACCTATCAGCATCCCATATCCCCCCGACGCATCCGTTTGCTTGATGACGAGTTGGGGAATGTTTTCTAACACATAGTTGAGGTCCTTTTCCTCACTACATAGGTAGGTAGGTACGTTGGGCAATAAAATATCCTCCCCCATGTAGTACTTCACTATTCTATCTACATAGGCATACACGGCTTTATCATCCGCTACCCCTGTGCCTGGTGCGTTGACCAATACCACATTGCCTTTTTTATAGGCAGCGAACAGCCCGGGAGTACCAAGCATCGAATCTTTTCTAAATACCAGCGGATCAAGAAAATCATCATCGACCCTTCTGTAAATGACATCTACCCGCTCCAGTCCTCTGATCGTTTTCATGTATACATAATCATCCTGAACCACCAGGTCCTGCCCCTGAACCAACTCCGCCCCCATCTGCTGAGCCAAATAGGCATGCTCAAAGAAGGCAGAATTATAAATACCCGGAGTGAGAACGGCGATTGAGGCGGGAGACTGTTCTGTGAGTGATTCCAGCATGTCCCGAAGGAGGTGGGAGTAATTAAGCACGGGTCGTACCCTTAGCTTTTCAAATACCTCAGGAAAAGTCCTTTTTAATATTTCCCTATTTTCCAACAGGTAAGAGACTCCTGAGGGACACCTCAGGTTATCTTCCAGCACGTAGAACTTACCGTCTTTGTCTCTGATGATATCACTCCCACTGATGTGGGTCCATACCTTATTCTTTGGTTTTAACCCTTAACATTCCTTTAGGTACAGTCCAGAGTAAACAAACTATTTGGG
>JBCCXH010000644.1:0-2690 GCA_039192005.1 Bacteroidota bacterium | reverse complement strand
CACTGTTATCAGATGTAGCGAATACATCCGCACCATTTGCGTATTCATAGAAGAGGCCCACTTTTCCATCACTTTCGATTCTTAACTGGTAGTTTATATTAGCTGCCAGTGCCTCTCCATCTGCCGATCTGGCAAGGATGACTCTTGGTGCCGCATAGGATGAAATATTCACCCACGCCTCCAAAGTCAGGTCACCAGTTATGGATAAATTGTTCGAACCCAGATCCACATAGTCATTTGAACCGTCGAACACTAGCGCATTTCCCGGAGGTATAAAGGTGGCGGCGGCTTTTTCATTGGATGGGGCAGAATCACCTCCTCCATTTCTGGCAACCACGAAATAAAAGTAGTTATTGCCTGCCGCAACCGTATTGTCAGCGTAAGAAGTCACATCTTCCCCAACTGTACCAATCTCGGTAAATGACCCATTATTTCCCGAGGAACGGAAAATGGCAAAGGCTGTTTCGTCTAAGGAATTGTCCGTCCAGTTTAGGTCAACCTGCGTCTGAGATACTTCAGTTGCGAACAACTTGGAGGGAGCGATTGGAATTGGAACTGATGTGATGGCGGGCCCTGAAACCCAGTCGGTATTCTCATCTAATCCAGTCAAAATGCCATCAATACCACTCGATGACAGGTCTGAAGCAAGTGTTGAACCCAACCCGTCGTTTAATGGAAAGTACCCAACAAGTCCCGGCTCGCTCCCGTTCAGTTCGGCGGCATAGTTCTCTCCAATTTCAATATCAGTTCTTACTGTATTCCAAATTCTGACCTCATCTATCAACTGTTCCGAGTACTGAACATTTGTAGACCTACCGCCAATATCATAGTCATCACTTGTGCTCCCAAACAAGGTGTACGTTGTCTGCTCAACGAATACGCCATTTTTATAAAACCGCAAGATGCCGTTATCATAGGTGATGGCCACATGTGTCCAAACACCAATGGGAACAGTGGCTGAGCTTGTATACGTATCGATTCCAGCCCTGGCCGCCCTGAGAAACCCACCTGATACATAAAAATCCCATCCTCCGGTTTGATGGGCCATTACTATGTAGGAAGTAGCAGTTGCCGGATTTACCCATGCTTCGACTGTCAAAGTTGGAGATTCAAAAACACTAAAAGCAGAAGGAAGTAGGACGTACTGAGCTGTACCATCAAAGCTTAACGACAGATTCGAAGTGGAGAGAAGGCTCGATGTAAAAAAGGGAGAAAAAATGATATTGCCACTCACCCCATTTCCTAAGCCAGACGGATTGCTTGTTCCATTGAAGGGCCCTGAAGCATCTCCCCACCAATTATTGGTAGCAGTTACTGTACCAGTCCCCGTATTATTTATACCTGTATTTATAAGTCCGCTGCCATTACTTTCAATCGTTGAATTGGAGATGGTTGGACTTGTTCCTGTTCCACTAACTGACACGCCAAAGTCACTTGAGTTGGTAATAATCAGATTAGACAATGTAGGAGAAACGCCTCCCTGCACGGTAATGCCAATTTCATTTTCATTGAACCTGGAATTGGAAATCACCCCGTCTCCTGACGTAATTAAAGCCGCAATATTGGAGATCCCCATTTGCTCAAAGACCGCATAGTCTATGTCGAAGGAACCTACATTGAGAATGGTGATCGATGAGCCTCCCCCGGTAAATCGGATGGAGTCAGAAACGGACCCTATTGCACTAAATGTACCATTTACATTTATGTCCTGTGTAGCATTGGTAAACACCAACTCTAGCCCAGGTTCTAAACTCAACGTGGCCGCTGCATCTACCGTCACACTACCAATCATCTCGTAGTTCCACACCTCCGGCAATTGTGCTTTCTGCCAGGTAGTATTTGCCGTCACATTGGTGTTATCGATGTGTACTACACTGAAGCCATTGGTATCAAATATTTCATCATCCAAGACCATCGGGTTAGCGACAATGTCCCGGGTGTTGTTGCTAAAAATGTTATTCTCAATGGTAGGAATGTCAGGTGTGTCAATCCAAATACCTCCATCCTGACCTACGTTGGAAATCGAGGATCCCAATATAGATGGATTTCCAGCCTGAATCCAGATTCCTCCCAGGTTGGCATCGTCAATGGTCACATTAGATATGGTTGGCGACCCGTTATCCACGCGGATACCGTAATCATTGGAATTAGTCATGGTAGTGCTCGTAATCGTAGGACTCGCTCCTCCATTTACCGTTATCGCAACTTCCGATTGATTAAATCTGCTATTAGAGACTGTTCCACCACCCGCTGTTCTGATCGCTGCCACGTTACTAATTCCCATACCCTGAAAAACCGAATACTCGATATCAAAAGAGCCGGAACTACTTACTTCAAGCGTAGAGCCTGCTCCGGTAAATCTGATGGAGTCAGACACCGTACCCAGTGCACTAAATGTCCCATTTACATTTATGTCCTGCGTAGCATTGGTAAATATCACCTCTAGCCCAGGCTCTAAACTCAACGTAGCCGCTGCATCTACCGTCACACTACCGATCATCTCGTACTTCCACACCTCCGGCAATTGTGCTTTCTGCCAGGTAGTATTTGCCGTTACATTGGTGTTATCTATGTATACTACACTGAAGCCATTGGTATCAAATATTTCATCATCCAAGACCATCGGGTTTGCGACGATGTCCCGGGTGTTGTTGCTAAAAATGTTATTCTCAATGGTAGGAATGTCAGGT
>JBCCXH010000643.1:0-2701 GCA_039192005.1 Bacteroidota bacterium | reverse complement strand
TACAAGAGTACAATGCCAAATGCGAGGAAACACAAGGCTTCTCTCCTACTTTTAACCGGTTTCATGAAGCACTGGCCAAACGGCTGATCAAGAAACATGGGCTTTATGATAAAACCGTTTTGGAGATAGGCTGTGGAAAAGGAGATTTCATTTCCATGCTTTGCGAATTAGGAAATAACAAAGGGTACGGCTTTGATCCGGCCTTTGTCCCGGACCGGAACCCTGACCAACACGGAAATGTGGAGTTCATTACCGACCTCTACTCTGAAAAATACGCGGACTACAAAGCAGATTTCGTGTGTTGTAAAATGACGCTTGAGCACATTCCTGATACGTTAGACTTTTTAAGAGTGGTCCGAAAAGCCATAGGCAACAACCTGGATACCACCATCTTTTTCCAGATACCGGAAGCGGGAAGGGTCTTGAAAGACCTGGGATTTTGGGACGTGTACTACGAGCATTGCTCTTATTTCAGTCCCGAGTCGCTAGAATACCTTTTCAAAAGGGCCGGTTTTGACGTTTTAGAGGTCGGAACGGAGTACGACGATCAGTACCTAATGATCGAGGCAAAACCTTCGGTAAAGGAATACACGGATGGTGACATCGACATAGATACTTCTCAAATCCTCGACTACTTCGAATATTTCAGGGACAACATCTATGGCATTCTTGATCAATGGAAAGCGCTGATCCACTCCTATCTGGAAAAGGGCAAAAAAATAGTCCTCTGGGGTGGTGGGTCTAAGGCAGTCGCATTCATGACCACGTTGGGAATCACCGATGAGATCAAATATGCGGTCGACATCAACCCCTACAAGCATGACCATTATTTACCAGGATCCGGACAGAAAGTCATTGCTCCTGAAAACCTGATTGCGTATCAACCTGACTACGTAATATTGATGAACCCGATCTATACAGAGGAGGTAACAAAGCAGCTTCAGGAAATGGATTTGTACCCGGAAATAATACCCGTAGATTTCTTATCAAAAGAACAATTAGCACATGAAGAAGCCTGAAACACAAATGTGTACCGCTTGTGGCTCTACAAACGTAATGGAAGTCGTAGCGATTGAAAATGTGCCCGCTCATTGCAATGTACTTTGGGATGATCGAGCAAGTGCCATCAACTGCCCCAAAGGAGACATTCAACTAAACTTCTGCAACGATTGTGGCCATTTGTACAATCAGGTATTTGACGAACAGTTGATGAGCTATGATCAGGAGTATGAAAATACGCTTGACTTCTCTCCTTCTTTCCGGAAATATGCCAGTAAGTTGGTGGACCGCTTAACAACAACGTATGACCTTTACGGCAAAGACATCATTGAAGTAGGTTGTGGAAAGGGCGATTTTTTGAAAATGATTTCCTCACAAGGCAACAACAGAGGGTATGGGTTTGATAAAAGCTACGACCCATCGATTGAGAACGAGAAACCCGAACAGGTTGAATTCATCGAGGACTTTTATTCCGAAAAATACGCCGCCTACCCTTCTGACTTAATCGTGTCCAGACACGTGTTGGAACACATTGAATATCCTAAACCTTTTGTTTCAAACATCAAGAACATTGCAGCCAATAATGGAAAAGCAAAAGTTTTCTACTTCGAAGTACCGAACATCCTGTATACCTTGAGGGATTTTGGAATATGGGATTTGATCTATGAACATTGCTCTTATTTCAGCGCCACTTCGCTGACCACTTTATTCGAAAGCATTGGGTTACACGTTTTGAATGTAAGTGAAGGATATTCCGGGCAGTTTCTTTCGGTAGAAGCAAGTACCGTTCGTCAGCCAAAAAGCCATCAGCCGTACATTGATATACATTCCATCAGTGAATGGGTTCAGAAATTTGCCACGCGTTTCAATCAAAAGATTACTGACTGGTCAAATAAACTGAAACAATTCGATGCAGAAAACAAAAAGGTAGTCGTGTGGGGAGGCGGCTCCAAAGGGGTGTCTTTTTTAAATTTCCTGAAGACCGAAGGCGTGATTGATTACATCGTAGACATCAATCCAAGAAAAGAAGGTAAGTATGTGGCGGGTACCGGACAGGAATACATCCAACCGAATCGGTTAAAAGAAGTGAGGCCTGACGTAGTCATCGTTATGAACCCTATTTATAAAGATGAAATCGAGCAATCGCTTCACGAGATGGGATTGTCACCGGAGGTGTTCACCGCATAAGTGTGTAAGTAGGTGGCCATTTTACGCTCAAAAGAAAACGGTTTCCGCTTTTTTGAAATCCTTCTACTCTGAAAAGAAGAATGATCAATAAAAATGAAAACCATTCATTACTTTTCCGTTAGCTATGTAAAACCTGAACGAACAGCATCATGCCACCTGCAATTGCTCCTCCCAAAAACCGACCGAGAAACGCCGATACCAGCGAAAACACCGCTGCCCCTCACCTGACTCCACAACAAGAGGAACAGGTAGGAAAAGAGGAAAACCAGCCGGACTCCTTTCAGGAAGCCATGACTCCCAATCCTGAGCGAGCCATTCCCATGACAGGAAACCCGAACCCTTTCCCCACCATGGTGGGTAACCAGGAAGAGTTTGTTCCCATGACGGGTACCCCCAACTCCTTCCCTATCATGGCAGGGAACCCAGGGGAATTTATCCCCATGATACCTTATCCAGCGGCTCCAATCACGGTGGACCCTTCGCAGGAGGAAGCACAGGAAACGGAACAAGATCC
>JBCCXH010000642.1:0-2713 GCA_039192005.1 Bacteroidota bacterium | reverse complement strand
TCGATGGATCTCATTAATTACCGCCAACATTCATGCAACAAAGTAAACATTGCTTTTTGTCTTCATTTTTCAAAGATACCGCGCCCAAACAACAGATGATTGATTCTTCCAAAAGCGCGCACCTAATCCAATCATCTAGCCATGCTAAATAGACCTAAGTGAAACACCTCTAAAAGGGAGAAGATCATCCTATAAGTAAAGCCTAATTCACTGAAATTCATCAATTTAGGGGGTCAAAAGGTTTATTCGTCTAAAAAATCCTAATTTCCGGTAACCTATTCTTATCATCCAATACTAAATGAAAAACAGGCAACAAGATTCGTTTGAGGAAGTAGTAAGGGAAATTTGTGCGGAGAATGAAGGGTATGTAAAGCAATTGTACAAACAGCACCGGTCCAGGTTTATGAGTTGGTTCATGAAGCAGTACCACCTTAACCAACAAGAGGTGTTGGAAGTGTATCATCAGGCTTTTCTGGTCTTTTACTTTCAGGTAAAAAACCAAAAACTGACGACACTGGCCAGTACAATCGAAACGTACCTTTTCGGCATCGGCAAGAAGCTCATGCTAAAAGACCAAAACAAAGAACGAAGCCTTGTCGACCTCTCTGAGGTGGACGTAAGCCTGGTAGATAACCAAACCGTAGAAAAGGAAGAGCTATTGCATACGCGGGCCCGAGTGAGAGAAATTCTAAAAAAAGTGCCGGAGCCCTGCAAGTCCATTTTAACGCTGTATTATTTCAGTGAGTTTTCACTGGAATCCATCGCAGTGAGGCTGGGCTATAAAAATAGCGGGACCGTTAAAAAAAAGAAGAGCCTGTGTCTCAAGCAGATTAGAGCACAGTTAGCAAAAAAATCAGATTGACCATGGAAGACAGCCAATTAATCGAAGCGTATTTTAGTGATGAACTAGATGCGGAAGAGCTTACCTCATTTGAGGCCCGCCTGAAAACAGATCTCAGGTTTGCTCAAGAGGTGGAAAGCTATCAATTGATCATTGAAGAGATAAAGCACGAAGCGGAAGAAAAAGCGATGAAAGCCAAACTGAGCGAATGGGATCAGGAACTGGACCAGGAATCATCAACACGAACGGTCTCCATGCGTTTTGCTTCCTGGAAAGTGGCGGCGGTATTCGTCCCTTTTATGGCCATCGCCGGGCTGACCTACTACGTGATCAATAGACAGGTGACTCAGGATCACCTTGAGTTATATGGCTCCTATTTTAAGCCTTACGAAGATGTAATAAGTACCCGGTCTGGAGAGACCCGGTCCGGAGGGGTCCAGTCTGGAAGTACCATGTCCAGAGGTACTGAAAACATGGCAAAGGCCATGAGCTCCTACAATGAAGGAAATTATCAGCAAGCCATTTCATTGTTCGAAATAATTAGCGTAAAGGAAAAGGACAAAGAAAGAGCAACGGCTGCGCTACTTTATGCCGGAATCGCTTACATGGCAGTCGACAGTCTGACGCAGGCAGTCGACCTGTTACAGCATGTAAAGGCACAAGAATACCCGTTATTCAAAGAAGTAGCCGATTGGTACCTGCTGCTTAGCCATTTAAAAACCAATCAAATCGACGATTTCAATCATCAACTGAGTGTCATCCTCTCTCAAAAGGAACATCTTTATTTTGAAGAGGCCACTCGATTGAATAATGAATGGGATAGAGACAAGTAACTCATAAGCGCAAAAAAACTGCCCCTTCAACAACTTCATGATTCCGGGACAGCTTTCTATTTGTAACCTACTTAGGCCCTGCTGAGAAACACTTTCCTCAAAATTTATAGCCCCTAATTGCACTAAATGACAAGGCTTTTTGAAATGTGTCTTTCAATTGGCACAAGGTTTTTAAGGAGTAGTATCATTTTCCGTGTATTAAATAGTTCAAATGATCACTTGTGATCATTTGAAGCGTTAGCCTCAAGCATGTCATCTACTTTGTTTACCGAGGATCGAAGTATATGTATACGACTTCACCTCGGCTGCCGCATAGCTAACATACTTGAGACTTTCTCAGCAGACCCTAGTATGCTTGCGGTTGATGGATCAAAACCGTCGTGATCCCAAGTTCTTTATCAAATTGGTATTCGAGGTTTTCGTTGGTCAGCTCGAAAGGTTCGACACCTATTACCTTAGCCAGTTCTTCGTTCAGCTTAAGCTCCTTCTCCAGTTTCACTTCCTGAAACTCCGGGTTGTAAAACTGAATACCCACGCTTAGGTCGTTCGGTGTGAACACCGTAATCCATGGAAACGGCCAGGGTCCGGGCCAAGGCCATGGCCACGGCCAAGGATAAGGAGGATAGGGATCATCAGGGTGTGGTGTGTAACCGACCAGCCCGATGCCTTTTCCGGTCTCTACGATGGTAGACGTCTCCACAAGTTCCAATTGAGGCTCGGCAAGGAATTTCGTCAGGTTTATTTCCTCAAACTTACCCACGCCAATGCGCTTTTTCTTGATGATGGGATAGCTGTCTACCGATACAATGGCATTGAATGTTTCACTTTTTTCATTGAATATGACCGGGTAGGTACCTGCGGGTATAACGTTCCCCTTTAAGCCAATGGACGCGACCGTTTCCTTATCCAACTCAATGGAGGTATGTACCCTAAACACCTCTTTGTCTATCAAACCGGGAACATCTCTGAAATATTGCATCCCCAGCAGGTGTTCGTTGATGGGAAACGTGCCAAAATCTTCCTTCGGGTTGATGATATC
>JBCCXH010000641.1:0-2718 GCA_039192005.1 Bacteroidota bacterium | reverse complement strand
GTGGCCGCTGTAAAACTTCAGGCACAAAATCAGACCAATCCCTTTTTAGATAAAACCGAATTTAAGATAGGGTACTACGGAAATATTGCATGGGACAACGGAATCCAGATAGGTGCAGAATATCTATGGAAGGAAAAGGTTAAGGTCAAAGAGCGAAAAAGAAGGCAAAAAAAGATTGCCAAGCAGTATTTGTTCAACGGTAGCCTTGGATATTCTACCAATTTCAACTCAAAAACAGACAATGGGCTGTCTACTTATTATGGCCTTATCTGGAGAAGAACAAACCCTAAAGGAAAACAATTGAACATAGAACTGAATCCGATTGGATACTATCGCTCATTTTTACCTAAGACCTATGAAGTAAAGGGCGACAAGGTTTCTAAAGTTTCCTTGGCGGGCAGAGGATATTATGCCCCTTCCATCGCTTTTGGAATAGGGAAACTACGTAAAGGGAAAAAACGTTCAGGATGGTATTTGAACCTTAATTATACCCTGCGGACAAATTACAATGCAGGTGTCTTGCCTGTTGTCTCCATACACTATGGTCATCGATTCAATTTTAAATAAAAAAACTTAAATAGTAGAAACAATGCAAAAAACAATTCTTGGTAAAATAAATACAATGGTTCTCATAGCTGCGGTTTTCAGTATGTTCTCCTGCTCAAAAGATAGTGAGGACATCAATGATTTGGGCGAGACCATTTTTGTGCGGCACAAGAAGGCCGATATGGCCGCTTATGTTCATGGGAATGCATCAGAAAAAGTATTCCTGATCTTGCTTCATGGCGGCCCCGGAGGAACCGGATTACAGTATAGAAACAATACTATTAAAAGTAAAATAGAGAAAAACAATGCCATTGTATATTTTGATCAACGCGGCTCCGGAAATTCCCAGGGCAAGTATTCCGAAGCGGATGTGAGCATTGATCTTATGGCGGAAGATGTGTTGGCCTTGGTAAAGGTACTAAAGACCAAGTATGGCAATGACTCCAAATTCTTTTTGATGGGACACAGTTGGGGAGGTACTTTAGGCCCTGCAACTTTGCTAAAGGATCAAGAAGAGTTTGTAGGGTGGATTAATGTAGACGGTAATCACGATCCCAAAGGGTCGTATGAAGCCTATAAAATTGCTTTAAAGAAGGTCGCTGATGAACAAATAAGCCTAAAGAACAGCAGTAACTATTGGAAAGGTGTACTTGATCTAATACAAAATGTTGGGGCAAACTATAGTAAAAGTGATTTTTATAAGTTGAACCGGAAGGCGCATGAGTCTGAAGGTACTTTGGCAGATAACAAGGTAATCAACCAATCAAGATCAGATGGTCAAAGTGATTCACACTACAATCCATTTACAACCTTATGGAATAGTGGCCAAATACAGTCTATTTTGGTTGATAAAGGACTTTTTGAGAAGGTATCCTATACAGATAGGTTGTCTGAAATTACCATTCCTTCCTTAGTGCTTTGGGGAAAACATGATATCATTGTTCCTGCGGTATATGCTCAGGAAGCCTATGATAATTTAGGGTCCAGCGATAAAGAGTTGTTTGTTTTTGAAAAATCGGCGCATAGCCCCATGGATACCGAACCCGATCTTTTCGCTGAAAAAGTGATTAACTTTATTAATCGACACAAATAGTGGTTGTAATTCTTTAAGGCAAATATTAAACTGTAATAGTTAAGACTTAATTTGACAATCTTAATAAATTAGTTTAACCCTTAAATTAGATTAGTCAGATGATTACAGAAGAAAAAATCATCAAACCAAAGTTGGGATTATTAGAACTTGCCAAACAATTGGGCAATTTATCCCAAGCCTGTAAGGTGATGGGATATAGCCGTGATAGTTTTTATAGGTTCAAAGAACTTTATGAGCAGGGTGGAGAGCTAGCTCTTCAAGAAATTTCAAGGAAGAAGCCGATTCTGAAAAACCGTGTTGGTGAGGAAATCGAAAAGGCTGTTGTTGAGATGGCTATTTAACTTCCCGCCTATGGGCAATTACGGGTGTCCAATGAACTGAAGAAGCGGGGAACTTTCATATCCCCTGGAGGTGTTCGGAGCGTTTGGTTGCATCACGATTTGGAGACTTTTAAAAAACGTTTGAAGGTCTTGGAGGCCAAATCCACACAGGATGGCTTTGTACTGACCGAGGGCCAGCTACAAGGCCTTGGAACGTGCCCAGGAAGAAAAACAGGCCCATGGAGAGATAGAGACCCATCATCCCGGTTATCTAGGTTCACAGGTGGACTTGCAACATCGCAACGATCTGTGTTTCCGTAAACCTGCTTTTCTTCATAATCTAAAAATAATTGTTTTTTAAACTGTCCGAAAAACAGGGAAGCCTTCACATAGAAGAGCTGCAAAACGACCTAGATCAGTGGGTCCAATGGTACAACACCGAAAGGACGTATACCGGAAAACACTGCTACGGAAAGACCCCTTTGCAGACTTTTGAGGATTCCATACTTTTAGCAAAAGACAAGCTCATCGAATACAATGGGCTTAAAGGTTCTTTTCAAGTGTCAGATTAACCACAACTGTCGGGTTAAGTAGTGGGTAGTGCAATTAAAAAATGTATGATGGATTATAATTTATTACCTTTTTTAGATTCTTCAGCTTTAATACAAGGTGTCGTATTAGGTATTCTATTGATAGCAATAAATAATAGAAGAAGTAAGTCTACTTTGTTTTTAGGATTTTTTATAATAGCATATTCAT
>JBCCXH010000640.1:0-2720 GCA_039192005.1 Bacteroidota bacterium | reverse complement strand
AGAAGAAGAAAAACAAAGCATCACTGCCCGACCCTATAAACTTATTAATATGGCCTCATTTAACGGAATCTTAGAAGGATGGGAAAAAAAATGAGTTGAGCAATGATGATAAATGTGTCCCGTAAAGTGAATAGTCGATCACTTACTACTTTTGGGTGACTGCTTAAAATACCCCAATGTAGGTATGAACGTCACCTGTTTGTTTGGAAATTTTGTTGAAGCTATTTCATAGTTAACTAAATCAATGACCATTCATAAAACACATAATCATGTCACAAAAAATCGTACAACTGGCTTCCGATCAATTTCAAGTACCTAATGCAACAGAGCACATCAGCGCCGTTCCCGATATATCGAACGTATTTAGTCCTCCCCATCACGGACCAAGAAACGTCCCTGTTGAAGTAACGAATAGTGGTGACGGAGAAAAGTTTACACACTTTCCTATTGTGAATTCAGGTTTTTATTACGTCTTCTTACCCGACCCGGCAGATACAGTAGAAGTTGTTCGTATGAACTACCACGGCCCCTCTCAACACAGCCCACATTTCTATCCGATAGCGCTAGAGCCAGTAGCTGAAGATCTCAGTAGTACTCCATTCAAGCAAGGTTTTAAGTCAAAAGACGTAGTGATTTTCAATCAAAGCGACCCGCAACCAATCGCCATTCATTTCAATATAAAAACGGTTGAACCGCACTTCTCATTGAAATACATCGTAGTTGGAGCTTATCCAATGGCTAAGTAGGATCGAAAGGTTTTATAGCGATCTAGTAAGTCCGCTAGAAAAAATCTTGCGGACTTATTCGCCATTTACAAATCACGATAATGCTTTCTCGAAATGCCCAATTCCAGTACTGATCTTCACCTAATAACTCATTCATTTCAAAGAAAAGGAGTGGATGGATTTAAGCTATCTCACAAGAAATCGTAAAGCCTCGCTGAATTACATACCTCATCCCGTTAATTTCGTTATTGTCTTCCACTGCCTAAAAAAGACTAACTAACCCACAATCTTGCTGACTCACCGAATACTGACTCACCGAGCATATTGAGCGAGTGATTTTTGTCTTATAAAACTTTTTAAAGAGGTATGAAAAGAAAAGAGTACACTACCAGAGAAGCCTTAGGAGGGGAGATATTTATTTCTCAAAACGGCGAGATGAGGCACATGATCAGGATCGGGTTAGGTGGGGCACTAAGTGACCTGACCATCGAAGAATACCTGGAATACAAATGCGATCTGGCTCGGGACTTCAGGGATTTTTTTAAATGAGTAACGCATGCGTTGACAAGGTGTCATCGTTATGTTAATCTGAAAATTCGGCTGTTATTTACATCATGTATTTATATGGACAGCTGTTAGACTTTTATGAAGGCGTTAAAAACACTCCCGTTCCTAAGATCACCCACTTTTGATGATGCTACGCTATGGAAAATAAAACCAGAAAGTACAGGCAAACATCAAGTGCGTTGAGTTTTCAAAACCATATCATGGACCATAAGAACCAAATCATAGGTAATACGCTCGATACTTTTTCTTTTTCATCCTGTTTTTAGTTGACTTTTTATTGAAAATCAGTCAACCTATTTCAGTACTATACATGCCTGCCCTGGCAGGTAATCGGTACCAAAGCTTCGGGATGATTAACAGATATTTAAGGGTAAATTCTGCAGGTTTCTGATTCTCCAAGTTCTACTACAGCAAATTTGGACCGACGTGGAGCAGCCGACGTGGAGCAGCCGACGTGGAGCGGAACGATTTTGAATGAAACAAAAATTAATTACTCGTTCCACCTACGGCAATTCCATTACGGCTCATAGTCAGAGCATTACCTGCCTTTGCCTTTGCAGGCAGGCACATTCTCAGGAAGGCCTGCCCCGGGAAGGCCTGCCCCAATAAATAACACCTGAATTTTTCAGGTGAAAATCAAATGGTCCAAACCCTTTAAAATTTTGTGAGCAAACCGTAGCTTCGCGGCTGGAAAAAACTGAAAAACACTTATGAAGATCTGGTATACCTGCAAGGCAAAATATGGGAAAGAAATGGAAGACGGAGTTTTGAAACAAGTGACCGAGGCCTACTTAGTAGATGCCGTATCTTATACAGAGGCAGAGTCCAGAATTTACGCAGCAATGGAGCAAAACATTGCAGGTGAGTTTAGCATTACGGCGATTTCAAAAACCAATATCTCCGACGTCATCAATTACGAAGACTGTGACGATTGGTATAAATGTAAGGTCTCCTACTCCACAGTAGACGGCGATTCAGAAAAAGAAATAAAGGTGAATACCTACCTTCTGGTGTCCGCAGAAAACGTAAAGCAAGCTTACGAAAGGGTAGACGATAACATGAGTTCCATGCTTGTCCCTTTCGACATTCCCTCCATAATAAAGACCAATATCATGGAAGTTTTCCCTTTTATGGAAGAAGAAGAAGCCAATGTTCATACTCCGGCTATGAGTGAAATGGAGGAGGAAGAAGTAGAAGAAGTGTCAGAAGAAGTGACAGACGAAGTAACAACAGACTGAGGTTCATTCCATTTACATATGGGGGCGAGTACGTTGGTAACACGCTTATCTTTCCATACAGGCCAGTCGAGGCCAATCACAAACCAGAAAAAGCAGACAGTCCGCAAAAAAGTAGGTAAAACAAATTGGCTTTTCAGCGGAAACTCAAAACAGAACAAAGGGCCGCGCCAATATGGCGCGGCCCTTTCGT
>JBCCXH010000639.1:0-2724 GCA_039192005.1 Bacteroidota bacterium | reverse complement strand
GTACAAAGCTTTGGGGCCATGGACGGTTCCGCCGACCTGTCCTTTGAGCCTACGGAAGCCGATGTCACCGCCTATATCGATAGTATCGTAGCGGCCTTTAATAATGCCATGGGTGATGACAAGGAGAACCTCTTTGCCGAACAATACTTCACCACATTGTACGGTGGTGGCTTCGAGTCCTACAACTATTACAGGAAAACGGGATATCCCACGACGGTACTCCCCAACTGGGAGCCCGATCCGGGGCCCTTCCCAAGGACCTACCTCTTGCCGCAGAATGAGGTGCTCAACAATCCGAACCTTATCCAGCGCGCGGATTTGACCACCCAGGTGTTCTGGGACACGAATCCAGCCAGTCCAACATTTCCACCTGCTAACTAAAATATACTATAACGATGAAAAAACTCAATTTTAAATACAGATTGCTTTGGGTTGGAATGGTAGGGTTACTGTTCACAGCCTGTGAAGAAGCAGAACAAGAATTTGATCTTGTTCAGGAAACCGTTGGACGGGGGGCAGTGCTCCGGACCGTAAACGTAATTTCAGATGAGATTCCTATTGGAGAGGGGGATGCCGACTTTGCCGTTGAACTGGAAGTACAGGACAGGGAAAGTGGGAACTTGACACAGGCCGTAGAAGTCTGGGTCGCCTTTAATGATACTACTGTGGAAGAAGGCGCAACAGACTTCAGTACCGACGAGGTACTTGCAGAGACCCTAGATCCCTCCACCTTCACAACGGGGGAGTTTGGCCTGCCTAGGTTTGAATACGCCATAAGCCTGTCCGAGTTATTGGCAACCTTGCCCATATCGGATACTACATTGGAAAGTTCCGATGAATTCAGTATCAGATTTGAACTGGTCTTGACAGATGGTAGAAGGTTCTCCTTAGCAGATAACACGGGTAATATTACAGCGTCTTTTTTCAATGCGCCTTTCTTATATATAGCTACTGTTGTATCCTCCTAGATTCATATCTGGGGTTTGGACAGTACTTATGACGGACTCGTTTGGAGATAGTTGCCCAGGTTATTGCAGTGTAACCGCGCCAATATTTCTAATGATTTCGGTAAAAATTAAGGTAGTATTTATTTACTAAGGGGTCCCTATACGGGGCTCCTTAGTAAAAAATAAAAATAGATACTCAAATTACTTTATTAAAATGAAATATAGCTTTATTCTACTTACTGCCATCCTATTATGCGCCAGTTTCCAAGGACTTGTTCAAATTTCGAAAATTGAAAAAGGTAGAATCAAAGTGACCATTATGTATCCCAACGAAGAAGGAAAAACCTTTGACATGGAATACTATTCTAAAAAACATATGCCTATGGTAGCACAGTTATTTGGTGATTATCTGAAAGGCATGTCCATAGATAAGGGAATAGCAGGAAGTACCCCAGAAGAATCCATTCCCTTTTTGGTCATAGGGACCTTTTATTTTAATAAACTTGAGGACTATGGAGCAGCTTTTGGACCAAATACCGAAAAGATTCTCGAGGATATTCCCAACTACACCAACGTTCTGCCAATTGTACAGATAAGTGAAGTAGTTTTTAGATGAAAAAACGGCATCCGTTACCCATGCGCCGCTCTTCAGGATTTTCCTTTCTAATTGTCAAAAAAGTAGAACAAGTAAGGTTTGACACGCACATAAAACCTGAGTCCCTAGACATAGAAACTTTTAGATTGAACAATGATTAGGAGGGTAATACATATTCTACTTCTAATTTCTTTAAGTACTTGTTGGTCAGATAGGTCAAAATCTTCGAATAAAAGTATAGCACTGACCAATGAAGAAAAATTAATAATCCAAACATTTACTGACGTAGACAGTTTATCCTTACTCGACAGTGGGAGGTTTTGGGGCAAACGATTGCATGGACCCATGCTTTTTGTAAATCCCGAAACAAGAATTTTCTATGCTAATGAAAACAACTTAAGCAAAGACTTTGAATCCTTCCATTCCATTTACAGGGACAGCTTGCCGTCAGAAATAAACATTGCCAATACGGCTCTTAATTGGAACGACAAAAGATGGACAATGGTGATGTTGCCTTTACCCATCGATAAAACCTCTAGGAACAAATTAATTCTCCACGAATCATTCCATAGGATTCAACCTGAAATAGGATTTGAAGGCCTTCACGAATCAGGTAACGCACATTTAGACGCATATGAAGGCCGGCTTTTATTGAAGCTTGAATTGGAAGCACTGGAAGATGCTTTAACGGCCAATACCAAGGAAAAAAAACAACATCATATTCGGAATGCCCTATTCTTTAGAACAAAGAGACAAGTAAATCTTGATATTAAAAAGGAGGAAAATACCTTGGAACTAAATGAGGGGCTTGCGGAATACACAGGATTAATGTTGAGTACAAGCAACCATAAAAAAATCAAAACACTTTTAGTAAAGGGCAAGAAGGACTTTTATTCCAATTCAACTTTTGTTAGGTCTTTTGCCTATCATACGGTACCCATCTACGGATATATACTTTCTTCAAGCAGGCCCAATTGGCATCAAGAGATTGATAAAAACACCAATTTGACGGACTACTTTATCTCTACTTTTGAAATCGATTTGGATCATGATTTATCCGTGGAACGAACTGCTGCTCAAAACAATTATGCGTACGAAGAAATACAGAGGGAAGAAGTTGTAAGGGAAAAGCATAGACTTGAGAAAATAGCAAAACTCAAAGCAAAGTATACGGCGCACCCC
>JBCCXH010000638.1:0-2733 GCA_039192005.1 Bacteroidota bacterium | reverse complement strand
CAAAAATACGTCCGGTACCGGCTCCTAAAACCTTGCGTATACTGACCTCTTTCCCTCGCTGCTCTACCATGTGTGTGGAGAGTGCGAATAACCCCAGGCAGGCGATGGAAATGGAAAGCAAAGCAAAGATCAAAAAGATGGTTTTGATCCGTACCAGGTCTTCATACATGTTTTCAAATCGCTGATCCATAAAATGGTAACGCATGTCCTGCCGATGGTTAAAGGCCTGCCAGGCATCATCAATCCCGGAAATAGCAGCAACCATATCCGCCCCGGCGATCTTTACGGAAAGGGTTGACGTTCCCTTACTTCTAACCATCGCCAAGGGTCGTACATGATCGTATAAAGACTCGAAATAGAAGTCTTTTACAATGCCTATGATGGTGTGTTTCTGATCAAACATATCGATGACTTGTGTACCCACCGGCTCTTCAAGTCCCAATTCGTGAGCCATCTGCTCGTTGATGATGATGGATCGGTCGTCCGAAGCATGATCGCTAAAGCCACGTCCCTCCTTGACTTCCATTCCCATCGTGTGAAGGTAGTCTTCATCTACTGCCCATCGGGCCGCCTCAAAACCAATGTCCAGTTGCCGCCTTTCGGCAATCCAAAACGTACGGTTCTGTGTACGTCCACCTCGTACGGGCAGGTAGTCACTGAGCGAAGCACTTTCTACCGCTGCCATCCCAAGCAAATGATCTTTGAAAGCTGCTCTCTTCTCCTTATCCATTGTGTCTAACCCAACAATGTTCAACACGTGATCTTTTTCGTACCCCAGTGACTTGTTCATCAGGTACTGAAACTGCTCACGAATCACCAATGTGCCGACGATTAGCATGACAGTAGCTGTAAATTGAAAAACAATCATTCCCCCTCTCAACCAGGAGATTTTGTAGCTACCTACTCCTCTTGTTTTTAAAATTTCAACAGGCTGAAATGACGAGAGGTAAAAAGCAGGGTAAATACCAGATAATACACCAATCAGTAAGGCTACTACAAACAGCGTGGGAAAGAACCACGTCTCAAACCATGGCATCTCCAGAAGGGTACCCGCCAGTTGATTAAATGCTGGCAAGCACACCCATGCCAACAATACACCGATCACGATGGCCAGCATACTGTAAAGGCATGATTCCGACAGGTACTGAAAAACCAGGGAAGACCTGGCGGACCCCACGACCTTTCTTAGGCCTACTTCTTTGGCCCGTTTGATTGATTTAGCCATGGAAAGGTTCACAAAATTGATACCGGCCAACAAGAGAATGACCAGCGCGATCAACCCGAATAGGGAAGTCATCTCTTTCGAGCCATGGGTAAGGTTATCTCCCACCTTTTCCGGATTGAGGTATACGTTCTTAATGGGTTGATAGTAATAGCTATGGTGTGCCTGAAGTTCTTCCAGCCCGGTCTCGCCAGCTTCTCTCAACCGGTCCATAACATGGGTATTTCGTATGGTGACCGTCTTTTTTTCTACCTCTTCTTTGTTGGCCTGTGGGGTCAGACGTGTGTACATGCTATAGTTGGTGCAGCACCAACCACTGGTCCCCGGGCCTTTTTTTCTTCCAAAAAGTGTTAAAATAAAATCCGCCTGAAGATGCGAATTCGAACGAAAGTCCTCCATCACCCCCCCTACCACATAGGTGGTCTCGGGGTTATCATTGAGTACGACGCTTCTTCCAATTGGATTTTCATCGGAAAAATATTCCCTGGCTTTTGAGCTGGAGATCACCAGACGGTTAGGTGCTGCTAATGCTTCTTCCTTTGAACCATAGATCATCGGGATTTCCAGCACATCCAGAATTTCCGGGTCGGCGTAGATAAACCCTTCCTCGTAGTTGTTGTGGTTTGACTCCTTTAGGCGAAAATGATTGTTCCCGGCGTCTCCCCAACTCCATAGCACGATGCGGGCCACTTTTTCGATCTCCGGCAGGTGGTCTTCCAGCACTTCTTTCAACGGGCCGTGGACATTGGACCAGTAGCCGGATTCACCTTCGTCAGACCAATGATTGACGATGCGAAAGATGCGATCTTTCTCCTGATAATGCTGGTCATAACTGAGATTATAACCGATAAAAAGCGAAATCAAAATACAGGCAGCAATGCTAAGTGCAAACCCTCCGATCTTGATGCTGCTAAATACTTTTTGACGCAACATCTGCCTCCAGGCAATTTTCAAGTTGTTTTTCAACATTCCGTAGTGATTTAATTGATAGTCCCCACCCACCTTTCGCAATAAGGCAGGTCGTAAGAGTTTGATTGAATCCCAGACGTAAAACCGCCTGGCTTTTTTGAGGTGATATGTTTCTAAATTATCCTGAAATCGTTCTTCCAGGTCGCCTTCGATTTCTTCCAGGTAGTTTGGTTTGATTAGGCGGCGCAGCATTCGAAGGGGCCATTTTGGTGGAGATGTATTCGATCTATTAGTCATGTGTATATCTGGTTTTTGGCACTAGGTGACTGGCCCCGTAAAACATGGTTCTTTTATCATTCATGTCTGATTAACTGGATGTTGCCGTTACACTCACTTTGTTATACTTATCTTCTTTACTAAAAATGTTTAGTCAGTACTATTTGCCATGCGTACCTAAAAGGGAAGAGAGAATCAATTTGGCTCCCTTTAGGGCCGGGGCAAAAAATTGATTCTCTAAGATGACATCGTTGTTTTAAACTGAGGCATGGCATTCCATAGCTGAGTACGTACGTCTTTCATTTCCTGAAGGGTGGTGTGCGCGT
>JBCCXH010000637.1:0-2742 GCA_039192005.1 Bacteroidota bacterium | reverse complement strand
GCAGTCCCTAGGGGAATCGAACCCCTGTTTCCAGGATGAAAACCTGGCGTCCTAACCCCTAGACGAAGGGACCGTAGTTTATGTCTTGAAATATTTCCTTACGGCTGAATTATTTCGGAGTGCAAAAATAGGTAGCTAACTTATTTATGCAAATAAAATGACCATTTTATTTAACAAATTTTTCCACTTGATGCATCAACGTAACAAGCATCTGCTGAAAGCGAGTGTACAATAGCCAATTCTCCTTCTAATACACTAAGAAAATCTTCAATATGGCGCTTATCCATTAGCTTCTTATCATTTTCTAATACGTATGGGGTACGGATTGATTTCCATTCCACTTCATACGCAACCACCATATTGGTTAACCGATCCTCAATGAGATCTGCAAAGGAGTTAATACGAGGTCTTACGAGTGTTATCACAACTTAGATTTAATAAAAAACAAATCAACTACCCGGTTTTGTTTCATCAAATATGAGGTAAGAAACGCTTTAATATGCGTTTAACAGGTTTCTTAAAGAAAAAGCAATAGTAGCTTCATTTTAAGCTTTGAAAGTAGAATTGATTCAGCGGGAAAGTGGTTATACATTTGCACACTTAATTTTAAGAACGATGTTTTAAATCTATTAGTAATGTCAAAAGCAAAAATCGCGATCAATGGATTTGGCCGAATAGGACGGATTACCTTCAGAGCCTTATTAAATAAAGAAAATGTAGAAGTCGTTGCCATTAACGACCTTACTGATCCCTCGACACTTGCACACCTGTTGAAGTACGACTCAGCTCATGGTAAGTTCGACGGAACGGTAGAGGCTGACGAAAAAGGATTGGTCATTAACGGTACCTTAATTCCTGTGTATTCAGAGCGCGATCCTGCCAACCTTCCGTGGTCCGATCTTGGAGTACAGATTGTTCTGGAATCGACAGGTATTTTTACCAACCCTGAAGGAGCTGGAAAGCACATCGAAGCGGGGGCTAAGAAAGTGGTCATTTCCGCACCTGCAAAAGGGGACATTCCGTTCGTCGTGTTAGGAGTAAATGATAGTGAGTTGAGCGGAGATGAAACCATTCTTTCCAACGCATCATGTACCACCAACTGCTTAGCTCCTATGGTAAAGGTTCTTGAGGACAACTGGGGGATAGAAAGTGGTTACATGACTACCGTCCATGCGTACACAGCAGACCAACGATTACAAGATGCTCCTCATAAAGATTTGAGACGAGCAAGAGCTGCAGGGGTATCAATTGTGCCTACATCAACAGGCGCTGCCGGAGCAGTAGGAAAAGTGATCCCTTCTGTAAAAGGAAAGCTGGACGGGTTCGCTATGCGTGTCCCAACCTTAACAGGATCTATTACAGACTTTACCGTAACGCTGGCCAAAGAAGCGACGGCAGAAGAGATCAATGCGGCCATGAAGGCGGCTAGTGAAGCAGGCCTGAAAGGGATCATGGAATATACTGAAGAGCCTCTGGTATCTGCAGACATTGTCGGTAATCCCCACTCCTGTATTTTCGATTCAGCTTTGACTAAAGCAACCGGAAAACTTGTAAAGGTTGTTGGCTGGTACGATAATGAAGCCGGTTACTCTAATAGAGCTGCCGACCTAATTGAAAAAATAGCCTAGAAAAACTTTCTAATGCATATTCATAAAAAAAGAGTGCTATACGCACTCTTTTTTTGTTATGTTGAATGTAGATCCTCTTTCCTGAAAGCGTTATTCCAACTCCATTCTAAAAACATTGGCTAGTTCACTGTATTGTGTATCAGGGGCAATGATCTTGTAACCTCTTTCTTCCTGAATCCATTCTGCTTCTACCCCATTACCTACCTCTACCACACGTTTGACTGGTGTTGCAGGACCGTACCCGATGTTATTGACTTTGTGTAAATCGATGACAGTACCCGGTTCTGGCTTACCCAACACAAATACGTACAATGACTTTTTATCCTTAGATGTCGTAAAGCGAATATCTTTTACGCCGTACTCAATTTTTGCTGACTGACCTCCATGCTTTCCGTCTACAGCTTTTGCTGTACCAAATCCGTAAACGTGAAACGGTACAGTTTTGTAAACCGCTTCTCCATATCGATCTAACCAGTCCCCAACTTGACCCAAAACATTTCGCTGACCTTCATTAATCGTTCCATCTGCTTTAGGTGAGATATTGAGTAATACAATCCCATTCTTACTCCATACATCAATCATATTACGTAGTACCAGTTGTGGAGATTTATAAGCCTGCCCTTTGGTATACGACCAGCTGCCTTTTTCACTCAGTGTAATGTCTGTCATCCAAACGCGTTCAGAAACATCTTTCTTTCCACCTTGCTCAATATCCAGTACACTCATTGTTTTCGGAAGGTCATCATGCTTAGCAATTAAGACCACTTCCTGATCCTTTTTACGCGCTTCATTTAAATAATGTGCAGACATCTCGATGAGTTTATCCTCCCCTACATGATTGAGCCAAACGTCATACCAAAGCATGTCAGGTGAGTATTTGTCTACTACCTCATTTACCTGATCCAACCAATATTGATCGAATTCGTCCTCCGGCATGTTTCCGTAGAATTTTTTCAGATCCGGATCTTCACTAGAAGTAGGATAGTCCGGATGGTAAGCTCTTCCTCCTGCACGCGTGCAGCGCGTTGGACTTCTAGCCCCTTCAATTGGGCGGAAAGCTGCTCGACCCTACGGCTCAACATCGAGGATTCGCCGTTCCGCGACGCCAGGCGTG
>JBCCXH010000636.1:0-2742 GCA_039192005.1 Bacteroidota bacterium | reverse complement strand
GTCGTTTTGATGCCCGACAGTTTCGAGGATGACATTATTGGCATGGCTCAAAAAATTGTGGGCTCAGTTACACTTGGCTCTGGCCAATTTTGCACCAATCCAGGATTGCAGATTGTCTTGAATACACCTGAGTCCATCCAGCTAATCGATGAGGTATTTAAAATCATGTCAAGTATGAATCCCGGTGTATTACTAAATGAAGCTGTACAGTCAGGATTGGAAAAAAGTGTTCAACTCACTGTGGCGCACGAAGAAGTCGAGCTGCTTACGGGAGGAAGAAAAGGTAGCGATGACAGTATCGCATTTGAAAATACGGTATTAAAAACCAGTGCACGAAGTTTCCTTGAAGACAAAAGCCTACAACGTGAACATTTCGGTCCTGCGGTTCTATATGTGGTATGCAATTCTTTCGATGAGGTCCTAGAAGTTATTTCGACACTTGATGGAAATCTTACCGCAACCATTTTTACCAATGACCAAAATAATGAGCAAATCAGACAGCTTGTCCATCAGATACGTGAGATATGCGGAAGACTCATTATGAATGGTTTTCCCACTGGCGTTGAAGTCTGCTATGCCATGACGCACGGTGGACCCTACCCGGCAACAACTGCACCTCAAACTTCTTCGGTCGGGTATACGGCGATTCGAAGGTTCATAAGGCCCATTAGTTTTCAAAACATGGATGCAGCACTGCTTCCAGAAGAACTACTTGATTCAAATCCCAGAAATATCTGGAGAATAGTAGACGGTGCAAGCACCAATGAAAGGATTTAAAATGGATGACCAGATCAGCATATTGAAGTTTGGACATCCTGAGTTGGGCGTACGTGTAGGGGTACACAAAGGCGATAACATCTATGATGTTACAGAGAGAATACCATCGATTACTCATTGGCTGGAATACACTTTAACAAATGATGATGACCTGGAAATGCTTATAGAGGCTAGTGAATCGTCAGCTGTTTTCAGCGCTAGCGACCTTGAGTACAAGCCGTCATCAAAAAAACTACACTGGCTTGCTCCCATCGACCATCAGGATGTCTGGGCCTCAGGAGTGACCTATCAAATTAGCAGAAATGCCAGGCAGGAAGAATCCAAGGACGGTGGTGATGTCTATCAACGAGTTTTTAGTTCGATAAGACCTGAACTCTTTTATAAATCAAAAGGAAAAGAGGTAATGGGTCATCTTGATCAGGTAGGTATCCGCAATGATACGACGTGGAATGTACCCGAGCCTGAACTTTGTTTTGTGATCAACAGAAATATGAAAATTGTGGGACTCACAGCAGGAAACGACATGAGTAGTCGTGATATTGAAGGTGAGAACCCATTGTATCTACCACAAGCCAAAAACTATCTCAAAAGTTGTGCACTCGGAAAAGAGATTTCAGTTGGTCGTCATGCGGACTTCCCTACCACTAACGTTGGGTTGACCATTCAAAGAGGTGGTCAGATTGTCTTTGAGGAGATCATTAGCACAAAACGGATCGCACGAAAGGCATCTAATCTACTGGATTTTTTAGGTAGGAGTCAAAACCATGAACCCGGAGTGTTTTTGATGACCGGAACGGGTATCGTACCTCCTAGCGATTTTACGCTAGCTGAAGGTGACACGGTAACCATCGAGATTGATGAGGTGACAAGCTTAAAAAACGAAGTGGTGATTGTTTAGCAAAGGTCTATTCAAAAATGAAGGAATTACGGAGTAAGAGGTGGTTTGGAGAAACGGGCAAGAATGGCTTTATATATCGCGCCTGGTTGAAGAACCAAGGTATACCAGATGATGAATTCAACGGAAAGCCGATCATTGGTATCTGTAATACCTGGTCAGAACTGACTCCATGCAATGCCCACTTCAGAGACTTAGCAGAATCTATAAAGAAAGGAGTGTATGAAGCGGGAGGTGTTCCCTTTGAATTTCCGGTAACATCACTTGGAGAAGCCACAGTAAAGCCCACTGCCATGCTTTTCAGAAACCTGATGAGCATGGACGTGGAAGAATCCATTCGAATGAACCCTCTGGATGGTGTCGTCCTAATGTGCGGTTGTGACAAAACAACCCCTGCATCCATCATGGGCGCTGCAAGTGTGGATTTACCCACCATTGTCCTCTCAGGAGGGCCTATGCTCACAGGAAATTACAAAGGAAAAAGAATTGGAACCTCTGATGTCTGGAGATATGCTGAAATGGCTCGTAATGATGAGATGAGCCAGGAGGATTTAAGGAACATCGAAGAGCACATGTGCCGGAGTATCGGACACTGTGCAGTTATGGGTACTGCCAGTACAATGGCTTGCATGGTCGAGTCTCTCGGCTTATCACTTCCTCAGAACGCCTCTATTCCGGCAGCTGATTCCCGACGAAAAGTATTGGCCCAAAAAACAGGAAGGCGTATTGTGGAAATGGTAAAGGAACATCTGAACCTGTCCAAGTTGCTAACACTTGAGTCCTTTGAAAATGCCATAAAAATCAATGCAGCGATCGGAGGCTCTACAAATTTCATCATCCATCTGTTGGCCATTGCCCATAGAGTAGGTGTAAAGATCGAGCTCGGTGATTTCGATAGATTGAGTAAGAACATTCCTTTACTGGCTAATCTGCATCCTTCCGGCGATCATTTTATGGAGGACTTTTTTTATGCCGGTGGGCTGCCCGTTTTGATCAAAGAACTATCCGGTATTCTGGATATGGATGCTATTACACTGCAGTCAACCGTTGATGACCGTTTTGACGACGAT
>JBCCXH010000635.1:0-2748 GCA_039192005.1 Bacteroidota bacterium | reverse complement strand
TGAAGGCATCAAACACCAGGCATGGATAACCAATCCTTTCTTTTCCTGGCAGTGCTTGAGCGAATTGACTATTAAGTGCTTGAATTCTTTTCTGGTGAATAGGTCAATCCAGTGTAAGATGGTGGAGGTGACGAAATATAGACCTTCTAAATCGTGGAATTTGTACTTTTCGGACATCTAGTAAAGATAATAACACAGCTATTACAGCTATTCGGCATTTGCAATGTGGAATGGTTATCATAGGATTTTTAATCTTGCTGGTAGAGAGGCACGCGTTGCAAACGCGCGCCAGGCTTCTTTTCAAAAACAGAATTTAACATGCAATTGCCCTGTCCCTTCTCCTACTGCTTATTAGATTGTATTTTTTTATTATTAAATTGAACTTTTAAATCAAAACACATTCATTTTCAAGCAATGAACATGACACCAACAACTGCTAATCGCCTAGCTTATATTATGTCTCTTTTTGTTCTCTTTTCTTCCTGTAAAAAGGGTGAAGAGCCGTCCATACCTCCGGATATTGACGTTGATCAGCCCGAGAACATCATTACGACACCCTGTGGGTTTGATTTAACCACCGTAGCAGCTGGGAGTACGGTTCATTTAGACTGTGTGCTGGATTTAAACGGCCAGTCCATTGAACTTCCAGAAAATGTGAATTTTACTTTTGGAGGAGGCGACATCATCAATGGTTCCCTGGTTTTTTCAGGAGGAAAAATTGACGGAAGGTTGCTGAACAATACCCTACAGGTTTCTGGTACCGTCGCACTGGCAGATCCCACCTTTACCTTTTATGCAGTTCGATGGGGGGTAGTAGAAGGACAAACAGTTTCCGATGTTGCACTGGAAAATACCCGGATTTTAGAAGAAACCATGTTTTTCGTCAAAAACCTGGGGGCACAAGCGTTTGAGATCAATAAACTCGATGCCTATTTTGAGGTAACCCGGGTGACGAGTACGACAAGCAATCAAAATTTTTATCCATCTCTGGAAGCGGTGAACATTCCGTCGGATTTTCATTTATCCATGTCAGAAAATACCAACCTCAGAATTTTTCCGGGAGGTTCCTTTGAAAAAGAAGGCGGAGCCATACTTGCGGTACGAGATGCAGAAAACGTCAGGGTGACGGGTGGAAACTTGTTCGGGGACAGAGAGGAGCGCATCTTTTCACCAGAGGATACCGGATTAGAGGGCAGCAGGTTGCTGGAAATCCACTCGGGAAGAAACATCGAGGTAGATGGAGTGAATTTTGAAAACGGCTCCGCAGGAACGATTTCCATTTTTTCATTTGGGTTTCCTTTTAACCCGGACTACAATCCTACGACAGGGGTAACGGTGAAAAACTGCATCATTAAAAATTCTAGAAGAATGGCGATTGCACTTACGGATGCACGGGATGTTTTAATAGAGGGGAATGCATTCATCAATACCGGGCAGCCTTCGGCAAACACGGATGGTGGTGAGGTGGGGTACGCCATTAATATTGAGCCTTACCGGACACGCAATGATGCAGGGGAGATCGTGGAGTATCAACGGGTTTTTGATGTCATGGTACGAAAAAATACCGAATCAGGAAGTCGGGGAGGTTTCCTTACCTTGACGATCGGGCAAGACATTACCGTAGAAGATAACGACATCGGAACGCGCCTGGTGTACTCCTTTGTAAGCGGCGTCAGCGTGAAGAATAATCGGTTTAAAGCCGTCGGAGAAGCAGCAGAAAGCTGGGCGATTTTTTGTGCGGGTAGCGGAGAAACCGTGTTTGATAATGAGGTGTCGGGTAACAAAATCGAGGGCTACCAACTGGGCATTGTCGTAGGATCTGAAGATGCTTATGTTCACCATAACCAAATTTCTAACGGGTCAGCAGGAATTCAACTAAGTAAAGCCAGAGGAGCCAGGGTGCATAAAAATACAATTGATGTGGATGGAAACGGCATTCAGGCCACCAATACAAATTTGGATGGAGTGGAAATATCCGAAAACGAGGTGATCACCTCTGGAAATTTCAATATATACTTTGCACAAATGAATCATCTGGACGAGCACTCAAACCAGACGGTAGTGATCAAAGAAAATGTATTGAAAGGGTCAAAAGCAGTCATATTTTCGAACGTTTCTGGCGTATCGTTTAATAGAAATGAAGTCAATGGTGGGGTTTCCGTAGGGAACGTATTAAGGACCAACCTGATTGCCAATACCATCAGGCCGGGAGAAAGCAGTGGCATCCGGTTGTATGAAACGCATGATCAGGTAATCGTTTCGGACAATGAAATTTACGAGCCAACAGGCGCCGACCGGTACGTGTGCTTGCAAAATGACTCCACCACACCAGATGAGGTAGAAATGGCTCAGAATACGTGTAATGAATGATTTAAAGGCCCATCAGATGACTTCCAATTTGTAAATACGGTAGTCGTTTAATTGGGAGAACGGAAATAGTACCCGGGTGGGAAAGAGTTGTGATTGAGCTAGATACGAAAAATTGCTCAAAATTTATAGTTAGTTACGTGTTGTCAACTGTAAATATTGATTGATCGCTGTATCTTAGTTCATAATAACCTGAGCTCAATTAAAAATCTCAACCTCAGCAAGTCATATTTATGGCAGGTTTGTTTTAAAAATTTTGAAAAATGATGGGTCCTTTTGATAAATTTTTGAAGCAAAAATGACGTGAAGATGATTTGTCTTGAAAAGATTTGATCGTGCGACGAACCGCTGATTTCGGCATAAATTTCACCAAAGCCCTTT
>JBCCXH010000634.1:0-2757 GCA_039192005.1 Bacteroidota bacterium | reverse complement strand
TGAAAAAAGTAGGGTTTTACTTACTTCTCACTTCTGTATTTTTACAACTTTCAGCTCAGGAAACCACGGTAAGTGGAAAGGTAATTGAAACAAGTACCGGATCCCCTGTTCCCTTCGCTACTGTATTATTCACAGGCACATCGGACGGAGCAATCACCGACTTTGAAGGAAATTTTAAAGCTACCACAACCCTTCCGGTTGACTCGCTGGAAGTCAGCTACATCGGATACATCAAAAAGGTAAAACCGCTTCAGCAGGGAATCAAACAAGTGATCAATTTTCAGTTGGATGAAGACATTGTCAGCCTGAATGAAGTGGTGATCCTACCGGGCGAAAACCCTGCATTTCCTATCATGAGAAAGGTGATCGCAAACAAAAAACAGAACGACAAGCGTGGGTTGAGTGCGTATGAATATGAAAGTTACACACGGACCGAACTCGATGTAGACAACATTTCGGACAAAATGAAAAACCGAAAAATGATGACCAGAATTCGTAACGTACTGGATAGCATCGAACAAATAGCCGGTGAAGACGGACAACCGATTCTACCCGTATTTATCTCAGAAGCAATATCGCGCTTTCACTATAGAAAAAATCCGGAGGCACGTCATGAACGCGTTTTACGCACGCGTGTATCGGGTGTCGGCATTGACGACGGCACGCTCACCTCTCAAGTCATCGGAAGCTCTTTTCAGGAATACAATTTCTATCAAAACTGGATGAACATCGTGACCAAAGAGTTTGCGAGCCCCGTTGCAGATGGTTGGAAAATGATCTACGAATACGATTTGGTAGACAGCCTTTTTATAGAAGACAAATACTGTTACCAGCTGGATTTCTTTCCGAAACAGGAACAGGACCTGGCCTTTACCGGGTCGATGTGGATCACCAAAGATGAATATGCGATCAAACGGATCGATGCGGAAGTAGCTAAAACGGCCAACATCAATTTTTTAGAAAAAATCAAAATCCAGCAAGTCTTAAGACCAACAAGCTCCGGCCCCTGGCTTCCGGAAAAAACGAGAGTCATCATCGATGCCAAACAGCTTACACCAAATACAGCAGGTGTACTGGCGAAGTTTTATGTCTCAAATAAAGATTTCGTTATTGATCAGCCCAAAGGATCAGATTTTTACCTGAATAAAATTTCGATGGATCCGATGGTTAGAAAAGGAGATAATGCATACTGGAGAGCGGCACGCCATGACTCGCTTTCTACCACAGAAGAACACGTTTTTCAAATGATCGATTCGCTCAAAGAAATCCCTCAAATCAAGTTGATGACCAATGTGATCAAATTTGCTGCAACCGGCTATTACAGCACGGGGCCATTAGACATTGGCCCCTATGCTACATTTGCTGGAAATAATAACGTAGAGGGAATTCGAATTGGGATGGGACTACGAACCAACTCGAACTTTAGTAGTAAATGGGTTTTGGGAGGATACATAGGATACGGCTTTGACGATAAGGAATACAAATACAACTTCTACACCTATACCATCTTGGACCGGAGGAAGTGGACCACCTTTCGGTACGATTATCAAAAAGAAGTTGAACAAATCTGGTTATTGAATCAGGAAATCGCACCCAATAGTTTGTTCTACGGGCTGAGTCGCTTTGGAACGTTGACGCAACCCTTCCTCAAAAGAAAGAACCGGGTAAGCCTGACCCGACAACTTACCAAGGGGTTGAATACCGAACTGTCTTTTCGAAATGAGATTCATACCCCATTGTTTGACTTCAATTATTTCACAGATGCATCACGAAGTGAGACAAGAACCGAGTATGAAATCAGCGAAGCATCCATCGACATACGTTATGGAAAAGACGAAGTATTCGTAATGAACGATAACAATCGTTTAAGCCTGGGAACCGTTCGCTCTCCACTTTTTAAAATGAAATATACCTATGGGTTGGATGACGTCCTGGGAAGCGACTTCACGTACCATAAGCTTCAGGGTTCGGTAGACAAAAAGATTAAAATGGGGATACTGGGTGTTACTGAAGTGTCTCTCGGCGGAGGGTACTTTTTTGGAGAAGCACCTTACTCTATGCTGTTCAATGCCATTGGCAATGAAACTCCCTTTTTCGTAAATTTTGCTTACAATCTGATGGACTATTTCGAGTTTTCATCTGACCGATATGCCGAACTACGGTATGCCCATTCGTTTGAGGGCTTTTTACTGAATCGAATCCCTTTGATGAAAAAACTAAAATGGAGGGCAATGGTCAGTGCAAATGTGCTTATGGGAGATTTAGACGAAAGCAACATCGCCATCTCTCAATTTGACACGGACCCTTCTGGTGAGGCCATTCTTCCCTTTCGAAGGTGGGACTCCGACCCCTACGTAGAGGTAGGTTATGGCATTAGCAACATCTTTCGCGTATTCTCTATTCAGGCCTTTCACCGATTAACGTACCTCGACGGTGATGTTAATGATTTTGGGGTGAAGTTTAACGTAACCCTCAACTTCTAAAACAAAAAAAGCGGCCTACCACTAAGCCGCTTTTGTACTACTTCTTTAAGTAGCTCGTCGATAAACACCACATTACACGAACGTATTTTTAAATATTTTTTATCCCACCAACATGTTCAACTGGCAGGATCAGATCATCAAAAGCTCACTTGAAAGCGAGCATTCTTTATAAAGACGATTATTATGGAGAATACCCTACCCCCCTTTGTGAAGAAAGTAATTTGAAAACTCAAAAAAGCTTTGACCAACCACTGGTTCTAAAAAACCACAATTA
>JBCCXH010000633.1:0-2761 GCA_039192005.1 Bacteroidota bacterium | reverse complement strand
GGTTAAACGGGTTCGCTTTTCATCCCATAATCCTTCAGGTATAACCACAAATGGCTCGCTTAGGGAATGTCCGTTCTTATCAAAAACCTCAATGTAATCGTAGGGGTTACCAAGTCCCATAGGGCTGGAAAAGGTTAAGTAGGTTCTTAGGACATTGTTAGGTAAAGTATCTAGATCCGGTAAAAAAGAAATAACAGTAGTTCGGTTTTTAAATGATCTCGAAAAACGAAGTGGAAATGATTTTATGTATTGCCTCGAATCGTGAACAAGTACGTTGAAGTCAGTAAAGGCAATGTAGGTGACTTCGGGATCAGGAAGAAATCGAGGTTGAAATATCAAACTCGTATCAGTCAATTGATAATGACCGAGCATATTATAGTCCGAACCCTCCACGCGCACATAAAAAAAGGAATCCGGTTCTTTTATTTTTTCCAACTGGCCTAATTGCTCGACACTAAGGCCTACTAAATTTATAGCGCCGTATGTCCGGGATTCTCGGTGATCGTCGATTACAATTTCCTGTGCTGAAGCACTAAAGACGAGAAACCCACAAAACAAACTCAGATAATAACAGTAAACTGTCTTTAGGGAATTAGCCATTCTTTAGACATTGACACCAAAGCCAGTTTACCGCTTGGAAGCCTTTGAGTGGCGATCAGGAACTTCTCATTCAGGTTGTCTAACTGTTGTACACCGGAGCCTGAACGGGGCGTATATTTCACTCCACCCGTATATCCTTTTACTTCTTCAGTGATACCTCCCTGGTAGTTCTTAACATCTTCAGGATTAAATATCAATAATGGCAATTGGCTATTCGACATTAATATATACTCCTTTCCGTTGTTCGTGTAGGGCACCATATCTAATGGGTAATTGCCTGAACCGAACTCCGCCACAGTGCGCCCTTTCACGTGCTTTCCATTTTCTAAACTGGCGGTCTCAAAAGTAACCAGAGGGGTACATAGATAAGCAGCAATGATATGCTCCTTATTGTCAAAATCGTAAGGAACAAATGTTCGTATTGGAGCATGTGTTTCGTATTTACCATGGGCTCCGTGAAAGATCTCCAGCGTAGAGACCGAAACCTCATTTTTAAACGGGTATGGGGTTACCCACATAGAGGCTGCAAATTCTTCGTTGGATAGGCCGGTTATGTATAACTTACCGTTGCTATATTTTAAACTTGTGATAGCATCCACCCGGGTGGTTACTCCTTTTTTCCATCGATGTTCAATTCCTTCATCCACTGGATTAGGTAGCTTCACCAAACTGTAGGATACGTTTTCCAAAGAGGCTTCAGAGATCTCTCCATTTGTATTTACTTTTAATAAAATATCTGCAGGAGCCAGGTCATTAGGCAAATGCCACTTCGTAGTCCATGCCGCCCGACCGCGAGAGACGCTCAGGTAAATGTTTTGGGAAATAGGGTTAACCGCTAAATCGTGAATAAGGACATTGTCATCGCTCGTTCCAAGCAATCCGGCGACTTGTCCTTCCAGATCCGCGATAGACACGCCTTTAGCATTCTCACTTTTTTCATCATCTTCAAGATCAATAGCATATACCACTCCACCATAGGAATCTCCAATGAACAAGGTGCCGGTTTCACTAAACTCCAGGGTACCGATTGATTTAATGTCTGGCTTACCCCTTTTTGATTGACCACTAACAGAAAAGGCTAGAAACAAAGTCAAGATGAGAACTGAGAAACGCATGATTAATAGTGATTGGTGATCTAATGAAGTTACGGATTCATAACAAAACTTGTGCAGTAAGTTCTATTAACAACCTGATACTGACGCTAAACGACCATCTCTCATTTCATCTACGAAAAAAATCGTAGATGAACTTTGTAGTTAAATAAAATCTTTCCTTATTTGCTACGATAAAAATCGTAGATCAAAAAACAATGACTCAAAAACCGACAAATAGCGAGATTGAAATACTGACTGTGCTGTGGGAAACGGGTGCGGGTACTACCCGCCAGGTTCATGATATTATCGCTAAAAACAAATCTGTTGGGTATACTAGTACACTTAAAACCATTCAGAATATGCTTGACAAGGGGTTTGTTTCCCGTATACCAAAAGGGCAGACACATTTGTACAGCGCCACGGTGACACAAGGTGAAATACAAAAAATGATGCTCGGTGGTTTTGTCGATCGACTGTTCAACGGGTCATCCAAAAACCTCATTCTACAGGCCCTAGGCAATCAAACTCCTAACCCTGATGAGTTGAAAGAAATACGGGATATGTTAGATCAACTGGATGGAAGAGATGACTCATAATATTGCTCAAATCATAGTTTGGAGCCTTATTCACTCCTTTTGGATTGGAATCTTGCTGAGCGCGATAACCTATTGGTTAGATCGAGCCCAATTTAGCCCACGTCAAATGCTTAAAATTCGGATGACAAGCCTGTTCACCTTTTTGATTGGTATGGCGTTCGTCATCATTCACAATGTCAACAGCACCTCTTCTTCCATTCCCTTTGATAATAGTTTTCAAATAAGTGCTGCCCAACAGGCGGTTCATCCTATACAATGGCTTGAAATTCTGATTTCTTCATACAGTACAATACTGGTCTGGATGTGGATGGCAGGCGTAATGCTAGGCTTAATTAAGTATTTACATGGATACCTGAAACTTGATCGGTTCAAGCGCTATTCTCATGTGTGCAATGATGAGCTCATTATTGAGATGCTCCATGGTTTGATTTCAAAGTTGGACATAAAAAATAATGTTCAGCTACGAGTTTC
>JBCCXH010000632.1:0-2762 GCA_039192005.1 Bacteroidota bacterium | reverse complement strand
GCTTTTTTCCAGCCCATTTTCACGGATGTACTTCTCACATTGCTGATCAATGGCAGCATTCATGAAAAAGGCGCATAAAGTAGCCGCCGGACCATTGATGGTCATCGAAACTGACGTGGTTGGAGCACAAAGGTCAAAGCCTGAGTACAATTTCTTGGCGTCGTCTAAACAGCAAATGCTCACTCCGGAGTTACCAATTTTCCCATAAATATCAGGTCGATAGTCGGGGTCTTCTCCATAAAGCGTTACCGAATCAAAGGCAGTGGATAAACGTGCTGCCGGGAGTCCTTTAGATACGTAATGAAACCTTCTGTTGGTACGTTCCGGCCCTCCTTCTCCGGCAAACATACGAGTAGGATCTTCCCCTTGTCGCTTGAAAGGAAAAACACCCGCTGTATAAGGAAATTCGCCGGGGACATTTTCTTGTAAGCTCCACCTCAGGAGGTCTCCCCATGCCTCATATCTTGGGAGCATAACTTTTGGGATTTTGGTATGCGAAAGCGACTCCGTCGTAGTGGCTACCTTAATCTCTTTTCCTCTGACTTCGTAGGTATAGTGTTCTCCCTGATAGTTCTCTTTCTTTGCTTGCCACCCGTCTAGTACCTTAAGATTATGAGGGTCCATGTCTAAAGAAAGTTCTTCTTTTACTTTCTCGATGGCTTGGAGTACTAATTCCTGGTCTTTTAATACTTCACTGGACTTTTCCAGGCTGTATAATTTCTGAGCAATTTCTGTCTGTTGGTCGACTTTCACATTGTATCCTCTGATGGTCTCCGTAATTTCAGAAAGATACCGGGTCCTTTTGGGAGGGATGATGAAGATCTTTTCACTCATCTCATCTGAGTTGGAAAAGGAAGAAGTAAGGTTGGCGTCGGTTTTTTCAGAGATCAGGTTCATCAATGCCAGGTACAATTGATTCATGCCTGGATCATTGAATTGGGAAGCGATGGTCCCATATACCGGGAGGTCTTCTTCTTTTGCGTCCCAAAGTTGATGATTTCGTTGATATTGCTTTTTTACATCCCTTAACGCGTCCAAAGCACCACGCTTATCGAATTTATTCAACGCAATGACGTCTGCAAAATCCAACATGTCAATTTTTTCTAATTGAGTAGCAGCTCCATATTCAGGGGTCATCACATACAAAGAAGCATCTGAGTGGTCGGTAATCTCTGTGTCAGACTGTCCGATTCCTGAGGTTTCTAAGATGATCAGGTCAAAGCTCGCAGCTTTGACGACATCAATCGCATCTTGTACATATTTGGAAAGCGCAAGATTGGACTGTCGGGTAGCCAGCGAGCGCATATACACACGCTCGTTGAAAATGGCGTTCATGCGGATGCGGTCACCCAAGAGCGCTCCTCCGGTCTTACGCTTTGATGGATCTACGGAAATAACTGCAATGTTCTTGGTTGGGAAATCCATCAAAAAACGACGGACCAATTCGTCCACCAGCGATGACTTTCCCGATCCACCCGTTCCTGTAATGCCCAAAACCGGAGTGTCTGTTGCCTTACTTCTTAACGTCGTGATTTCGGATGCATGATCTTCCGGGTAGTTTTCCGCAGCCGAAATCAAACGCGCAATCGCGCTATGTTCTTTTTTGCCAATTCGTTTTAACTGGCCATTTAGGTGCCGGCCCACCGGGAAGTCGCTCTTCTCTACCAGGTCGTTGATCATACCTTGAAGCCCCATGGCCCTTCCATCATCAGGAGAATAGATGCGGGTAATTCCGTATGCGTGGAGTTCGTCGATTTCTTCTGGCAGGATGGTTCCTCCGCCACCTCCAAAAAGTTTGATCTGCTCGGCTCCTCTTTCTTTTAGAAGATCATACATGTATTTAAAATACTCCACATGGCCTCCTTGATAGCTGGTGATGGCAATGGCTTGCGCGTCTTCCTGAATTGCACAATCAACGATTTCCTGAACAGATCGGTTATGGCCTAAGTGAATTACCTCGCATCCGGTAGATTGAATGATCCGGCGCATGATGTTAATAGCAGCATCGTGACCGTCAAATAGAGAAGCTGCCGTTACAATCCGTATATGGTTTTTGGGATGATAGTTTTCAATAACAGGGGTCATGTTTTACACGTTTATGGGAGAGTAAAGTTAAGGAATTGGCCAATCAACTGAGCGTCATTCTTATCATCTTTAATAATTCAAAATATTACTTTGAGAGTGGGCTTTTAGCTGAATTATTTTGGTTGTGAAATGATGGAAGTCGAAAGAATATTCAATCTGTCCGTAATGAATGTGAACGGCTAAGAATCAAGCTAATTAACTTCGCGTTCCAGACAACAGTCAAACTAAATCACCCATGATCGAATACAAAGGAGCATCCATTCAGGAGCTTTTCTTCCAGAAGATAAAAGAAGAGCAGGAAAGCGAAATGAACCTGTCTCAAAAAGAATTTTCCCCAAGCGAAGAAGAAATGCTTAAAAAGATATTTCTAAAACCATTTGAAGGCACGGTCAATACATACCAATTCAAACACGATGTGGACCTGGAGCTGAATGTCCTTTTTCAATTATCCAGACAAATCCATCAAAACGAAGCAATTGGTGAGTTAGCCGATGGCATTATCTCGCACCTCAGAACAAGTTCCAGGCACCCAAATATTAAAGAAGGGGAGTTATTCATTGTTCGTTTCCGTGAAATCCACGATTTAGTCTCTTTAAGCAGCGCCACAATAAGTTTAATGGAGTGATACTGGGACCAAGAGTAATGATATCTTGGAGTACTGGACACCAAGATCTATT
>JBCCXH010000631.1:0-2773 GCA_039192005.1 Bacteroidota bacterium | reverse complement strand
TACAAGTATAACAACCGGTCTGCGCTGGATTTTATGTCCGATGAAAACCACTCAAAAGAGGAAAAACTAGCCCTTATGAAAAGATTCTTTGAAAAAAATAGGCAATGACTTTTTGGGAGTTTATCATATCGCATCTGGATGAAATAAGAAGCCAAACGTTAGAACATCTTGTCCTCACACTAGCTTCCATGTCCATCGCTACACTGATAGGCGTCACGATTGGAATCACGATTACAAAACTGGAAAAGCTCTCTACGATTATTTTGAGTATCGTAGGCGTTATCCAAACCATCCCAAGTCTGGCATTATTAGGGTTTCTACTTCCCTTTTTTGGGATAGGAACCACTCCTGCCATCATTGCGCTATTCCTATACGGCCTGCTTCCAATTGTTAGAAATACCTACACGGGCATCAAAGAAATAGACTCGACGATTATCGAGGCATCCGTTGGGATGGGGATGACCAAAAATCAGCTGTTACTTTATGTGGAACTTCCCATAGCGCTCCCTGTCATCCTTGCCGGCATCCGAACCGCTACTGTCATCAATGTCGGGATTGCCACCTTGTGCGCATTGATTGCCGCCGGAGGGTTGGGAGAGTTTATCTTCCGGGGCATCTCGCTAAATAATCAACAAATGATTCTGGCCGGTGCCATCCCCGCTTCCATTCTAGCAGTTGCACTGGACTTTTTCATTGGGTACCTTCAGAAAAATACCCGAACGAAAAAAAGCCTGATCGCAATGCTGACATTCGGCATTAGCGTCATCACTCTGGCCAGCCTTCCATCCACTCAGGAAAGTTCAAGGTTAATCGCGGGATTCAACTACGAGTTTATCGAGCGAGAAGATGGATTTAAAGGACTGGACGCGATGTATGACCTTCCAATCGAAATTAAGGAAATGGAGATCTCATTAATGTATCGCGCACTTTATGAAGGCAACGTTGACGTCATTGATGGGTTCAGTACCGATGGACGAATCAAAGGATATGGCTTGAAGTCGTTGATCGATGATCAATCTTACTTTCCCCCCTACTATGCCGCTCCTGTCATCCATCAAAAAACGCTGAAAAAGCATCCCGAATTACGCGAAGTACTCAATGTGCTTGCCAACTCCATTTCTAATGAACAAATGGCCGAACTCAATTACCTCGTGGACAACGAACAAAAAAGTCTGGAAGAGGTCGCCAATGGTTTTCTCAAAGGAATGGGGATCTATGCAAATGCAGAGGCTGGCAAAAATGAGGATGCTGACATCATCATCGGCTCAAAGAATTTCACGGAAAACTTTCTGTTAGCTCACCTTTTTGCTCAATTGATCGAAAACAAAACCCAACTAAAAACAAAACTGGAGTTGGGGTTTGGAGGAACTAAACTTCTTTTTGATGCATTGCGAACCAACGAGATAGACCTTTACCCGGAGTACACAGGAACCGGATACCTGGTCATATCAAAAAAGACGTCAGAAGATGTATCTGACTTTACCAACCCTGATGTTATTTACGAATCCGTGCAAAAGGACTTCAATGAAAAATATCAGGCAGAGTGGCTAAAACCGTTAGGATTCAATAATACATTTGCGCTGATGATGCGACGAACGCAGGCAGATTCATTAGGAATCGAAACGGTCAGCGATCTTTCGGCCTATCTACGTAAAAAATGACACAGATTATCTCAACGTTAAGCTAATTCGCTTATATTGTGTACGGCTATATTACCCTAATTTACTTATGTCACTCAACCTAAAGAAGAATTTGCCACTTAGGATCATCCTACAGTTTACCCTGGTCCTGGTGATTTATTTTGCTTTGGTTTCGCTGCTCATTTACGTTGAAAAAGACAGCGATCAGTCAGCAATAACTAACTACTCAAACGCAATATGGTACACACTGGTCACACTGACTACCGTGGGATACGGAGACATCTTTCCAGCCACTGTTTACGGTCGTTGGATTGCCATGATATTTATTCTCACAAGTATTGGTATTTTCGGATTATTAATTGGACAATTGACAACCCTTATGGCGACACTTAAAGAAAATAGTAAGCTTGGATACACCGGAACCAACTTTCAGAACCATGCAGTGATCATCGGTTGGAACGAGTTTGGATGGCAAGTTGCCGACCAGCTCGTAGGCGTCGGTAAGCGCATTGCGATCGTCACCAATAAAAAGGACGATGTGGATCTGATCATGGAAAAGTACAGTTCTAAGATGGTTTTCGTGCTTTTTAGTGATTTCCACAACCATGAACTGCTCAAAAAGGCAAACATACCTGATGCGACCATCGTCTTCATCAACCTGGATGACGATACAGAAAAGCTGGTATATGTATTGAACCTAAAGAAAGCATTTCCTGAAACAGAGTTTGTCGTAACCATAGAAAATGGAGACTTAAAGCACACGTTTACCTCTGCGGGAGTCACCAATACGATTTCCACGCAAGACATTTCCTCGAAATTGCTGGCATCTTACATGTTTGAACCGGATGTGGCTTCCTACAGCGAGTCCATCTTGTCGTTCGCAAAATCAGACGGGGATTATGACATGAAACAACTCCTGGTGACGACAAGGAATCCATACGTTGGCAAGGCATATCAGGATGTTTTTTATGACCTGAAAAAACGATACAATTCTATTCTGATAGGTATAACGAAGCGAGACAAATTTGGAAACAAAAAACTAATTAAAAATCCCATCGGAGATTTAAAAATCAGTAACAGGGATTAGTCGCCAAAGCAGACGCCTACTCCACGGGCAGCCTGGATGAGATAGG
>JBCCXH010000630.1:0-2782 GCA_039192005.1 Bacteroidota bacterium | reverse complement strand
GAATTACAATAAAAAGTAGTAAAACACAATATCAACTTTAATTCCGCCCTATTAAATGGATCAGCTTTTCTTTAAACTTGTTTACTTATAGTTGGTTTGAGAGTGATCAAACCACGTTTCAACCTAAAAATGTACTAATTCAATGATCATATCGAGATTTAAATTTCTCTCTGTCTTTTGCTTTACGTTAATCAGCCTGTTTGCATCTTCTCAAAAAAGAATGGACCGCCCTAACTTTATTTTCATTCTTACAGACGATCAGGCATATGGCCTCATGGGCTGTACCGGTAATGAGGTGGTTCGGACACCTAACCTGGATCGTTTGGCCTCAGATGGTGTGTTGTTTACCAATGCGCACGTGACGAGCGCCATCTGTACACCAAGTCGTGCCAGCATCCTTTTAAGTGAGTTTGAACGAAAGCATCACATTAACTTTAATTCCGGGACCAGTATGAATCTGGAAGCATGGGAAAGTACTTACCCTATGGTGATGAGAAGCAATGGATATTACACAGGGTGGATCGGTAAAAATCATGTTCCGGTAGGAGAAGGGGGCTACTCAAGTGGAGTAATGGACCAAAGCTTTGACTATTGGTATGCAGGCCATGGGCATTTGTCTTTTTATCCTAAAACCAGGCATGATATCTTCAAAAATGCCTCTGAAGATACGCAGGTAGAAGTACTCGCTGAAGGAGTTCAGGATTTCTTAACAAATGATCAAAAATTGGATGGTGCTAAAAGGTTTTTAGATCAAAGACCAACTGAGCAACCCTTTATGTTGTCGGTTTGTCTAAACCTTCCGCATGGTGCAGGTACGCGGTCTATGGAAATGAAGGATACAGATGATGAGATCTACAAGACCCTTTATCGGGATCAAACGATCGCTATGCCGGATCAATACATCGCAAAAGATGAAATTGTTACACCTAAACTGCCTTCGGATCTTTTAAAAGTGGAAGATAGGCAAACGATTTATGATTACGTCAACACTCCGGAAACCAATCGGGAAATCATGATTCGTGAGCTTCAGGCCATGACAGGAATCGACCGTATGGTTGGGGAACTAATGGAAAAACTCAAAGAAGAAAATCTTTTAAAAAATACGGTCATCATTTTTAGTTCTGATCATGGACTCTATAAAGGGCAGCATGGATTAGGAGGGAAGGCATTGTGTTACGAACAAACGACTCATGTGCCACTGATCATTTATGATCCTCGGGCGAAAAATACTGGAGTGAGGTCAGATGAATTGGTTCAGTCGATTGACATTGCACCGACTATTTTAGACATGGCAGGGTTCCAGCTTCCGGATTCTTATCAAGGAAAGAGCCTGGTGAGGTTACTGAATCAGGAAGTGCCAAGAGTGAGGGAGTATCTCTATACCGAGAACCTTTGGTCAACACATTTTGGTAATCCAAGGTGTGAAGCAGTGCAGAATAAAAGTTGGAAATACATCAGGTATTATAAAAATGAAAACTTTTCAGCAACTAAGAAAGTTGCCGTGGCTAAAAAATTGGGACTTAATGTCAACTCGATTTTGTATAAACGGCATGATCTGGACATGATTGTCTATCACGACTATATTGAGTCCTCTTTGAGTGGAGAAATACCTGTTTACGAAGAGCTATATCAACTTGAAGACGATCCTCAGGAATCCAACAACCTGGCGACTCAGAGTGATTATACAGATAAGCTCGATGAGATGCGTGACATTTGGTCGTTGGAAATCAAAAAAGCGCGTGGCACTGGAAATGCCAGAGTTTTAAGGTATACGGTAGAGAGTGAGGAGAAAAATGGAAAAACGATACAGCCTAAGTGAGTTTTTTATATCGCACAATTAATCTTAATCGACGCATTATAAGGTTAAATCCTGGATGTTTGTAGAGAAAGACCTGGAGTGGTGCATTTTGATAAATAATATGCCCCTCTTAAAACGAAGTGCGAGATAAAGATGTGCATTTATCCCCTTTTACACGAACAAAAAATTACTTTCGCGAATACATCTGATTTTTAATTTTATCACAGATATAGACAAGTAGCTTTATAAATATGCTTAAACATTTGATAACCATCCCATTGATGGGATTATTGATGCTGATGATCACCTGGGCTTGTGGCCCGGCCTCAGGAGAAAAAATTGTTTCCGATTCGAGTTCGGAGGCTTATGAAGAAAACTGGGAATCGCTAGGAAGACATAACGCTGTGCCGGATTGGTTCAGCGATTCAAAATTTGGAATCTATTTCCACTGGGGGGTGTATAGCGTACCAGCATTTGAAACGGAATGGTACCCTTATCATTTATATCGGGATGAGCGCCCGGAATTTGCTGAATATCACGAGAAAAACTTTGGCCCTCGTGAGGAATTTGGTTACCACCAATTCATTCCATTATTCAAGGCAGAGAAGTTTGATCCTGAAGATTGGGCCGATTTGTTTGAGCGTTCAGGGGCTAAGTTTGCAGGTCCGGTTGCTCAGCATCACGATGGTTTTGCGATGTGGGATAGTGAGGTGAACCCTTGGAATAGTACGGATATGGGGCCTAAGAGAGACGTTACAGGAGAGCTTTTAGCTGCTTTGAAAAAAAGAAACCTCAAAACCATTACCACTTTTCATCATGCACGATTGAGACAAAGGCATGAAAATAACAAAGAAAAATGGGCCACTTATAACAGCCACTTTGCTTACCATCCGGACTATCCTACTTCTAGTGAAGATCCGGATCTGAAAAAATTCTACGGAAACATGCCGGAGGACGAATTCGATCAATATTGGTTGGATCAGG
>JBCCXH010000629.1:0-2783 GCA_039192005.1 Bacteroidota bacterium | reverse complement strand
TTTGAAGCAAAAATGACGTGAAGATGATTTGTCTTGGAAAGATTTGATCGTGCGACGAACCGCTGATTTCGGCATAAATTTCACCAAAGCCCTTCGAAATATCTCGATATCCCTTCAAGGCTTTGGCAAAATCTCTACTCAAAATCAAACGGTCCGCCGTCGCGGTCAAACTGAGGCGAGATTTTTAATCGAGTTCAGGTTATTAGGCGTATGCTCCAAGTGATTACTTTATCCCAAATTACGCAATAGATTAATTTTTAGTTTGAATGGTGAGACACGTTTTAAGAACTGCTTCCGTATTAGGTGTTCCCGCCGGGCAAGGCTTTATGGAATTCAAAAGTGTGCGACCGGAAGCGTCCCGCTAGGAGGCGCACAGCTAGCTGTGATTTTAGGAGTTATTTCTAAATCAAACACTCTTTTCTCGGATACCGCTACCAGAAAATCACAATTTCCCACTTAATTTTTAGTACCTAAAAGCCAAACAACCCTACTCAAATCCCGAATCGTGCAATAGAAAATCCATTGCACGATTCAGAAAACTTCTTTTACGATTGTTCATCTGAGTTTTAGAGAATTAAAAGGCTTTGATTTAAATAGAAGAATCCATTAACCCTCGATTAATAAATACCTCGGGTTAACACAATATCTGCTGTTCCATTCCCATCAAAATCACCTATGAGCGGATAGCCCGCATTCGCTCCAAACTGTTGTTTCATTAGTGATCTGGGTTTGAAGTCATTGGCTGCATCAAGGCCAACGGCAATTTTTCTCGGTCCCGAACCAATTACCAACACCACGTCGTCTTTGTTATCGCCATTCAAATCTCCTGTGATGACCGTATCATAATCGGGGATTGTTCTTCCCTCAAATGCTTTAACCCACGGTGTAAAGTCGGCATTTTTCTGCGCATAGCTAACCAATCCATTGATGGAGACATCATCTAATCCATCGCCATTGAAGTCACCTACGATGGCATTACCTAATATTTCTATTATGGTTGCACGTGTCACCCAACTAGTGTACGTATTATTACTGGTTGCATAAGCAACTGCCCATTCATTGAGCCACCAGAAATCGTAATCAGTTTTTATTCCTTTATATCGCAATAGGTCATCTTTCCCATCACCATTAAAATCACCTACTACCAAGCTGGCTGCCGATACGCCAGAGCTGCCCACTTGTTTATAGTTTCCTGTGGCCAGGTCCAGGATATGCCACCCGTTGCCCTCGGCATGCATAATCTCGTCTTTCCCATCGCCATCAAAATCACCTATTAACTTATGCTCAAATGACTCGTTCACGTTTGTAAGCGTTTTCCATGAGCCCGGGTATTTTGCATAAGATATGAGCCATTCGTTATCGGTAATATGTAGCATATCGTCTTTCCCATCGCCATCAAAATCACCTATTTTCATATCCGCGTCGGTTTTAATATCAGAATATCCGTAGTCCAGACTTGCGGTTCCTCCGTTTTTGAAGAGTATTAACTCATCTGGTTTGCACATACAGGTCGTGTTGTCTCTTTTGTTTCTGATATCTGTTTTAGCCGTAGGATTCCAGCGATCGTGTTTGAAAAAGGTATCATTTCCACTACTCATGATATAGTCAGGTGTCGTATTTCCGATTGGAGTCGCACCAAGTATCATTCCTAGTTTTTGTCCAATGTTGTTTCTATGTTTCCAACCAGTTGTATGAAAAGGTATTACCGCTACCGGTGGTGAATTTGGGTTATTCGAACACATCGAATTGATGAGTGCGTTTCCATCCTTTTCATTATTTGTGTTGTGCATAAAAAATAGGGCTGCGTCAAACCTTGCAGAGGCGTTACCTTCCCGTATCCATTTGCCAAAATTGGCCAGGGTTTTGTTATCGTTAGTGCCTGCAACTCCTTGATCTATGTCTAACTGCTCTGAATAAAGACTATTTGATATGATCCTGTGCTCTACTAACCGCAGTTCGATACCAAAATCATCGAAAAGTCCGCGTGTATCATGAATCTTATCAAGGATATCTACAGCAGCATCTGCTGTGCTTGACTTATTTACCCCTTTAAATCGTTTATAGCTGGTCATGGCAAAAATCTCCATAATATGCTTCTCGCAAGAGACAGCATTTGCTGCGGACGTACGTGCGGCTGTCTTCTCTACACCTTGTATCGCTCGTGCATCAGTAGAAATTTCGGACAAGATGGTACCGTTGGAAACTTCCTGTAGCCCGTCGTTTTCGACCAGTTCATCGCTGGATTTATGCACTACCAGTTGATTTGATGCAGTGCCAGATACGTACTTGCTTATGTTTTCTATGACAAGTTCGTCTTCGACATCATCGATGTACCCGGAGAGGTTTCCTTTCGCATCTACCATCAGGCTCACATGACCTCCTTCGTCGGTTTTTCCTGTATAAAAAGAAAGTTGAGGCCGCTCTCCTTCAACTACGCCCGCTTCGGTATGGATAAGCAACTTGTAGTTATCCGCCATTACCTGTACTTCATTCAGGGTTACTTCCTCATAATACGTATCAGGCAGATCAAGTGTAAAGGGCTTGTCCTCATTCCTTTTGATAAAATCGGATAGTCCGCCGGCATCGTACATGCTGAAGTTACTAAATGCATCGGTAGAGACCACCGACCGATCAGGTTCATCATTGATGAGTGTCGCACTAAAGATAGGAACATCTGCAATGGTAACTTCTGCCTCTTCATCCAGCTGTTGACAGCCGTAAAACATGGCTATGCTTAAAAAAAGCATGGCTACTTTAATAGATGATTGTATGTTAGCTTTTAG
>JBCCXH010000628.1:0-2799 GCA_039192005.1 Bacteroidota bacterium | reverse complement strand
GATTTTTTGCTTAAAAATTGGCGGCTGCGATGCAACGAAAGCGGCTGATTAATAACAGGTTAGCGTTTGATGATATTCATCAGGAAATCATCCGTATTTTGATTGTCAGTTTGTACTTTTGGCATCCTTTTGAACTGGGCGATTTGGTTGTTTCGGATGGAAGTCAGAATCACCTCGCAGTGGTTCTTTTTATTTCTGGAAAAAACTAAACTAACATGAAAGTAACTGTAGTAGGCGCCGGAGCTGTAGGTGCCAGTTGTGCTGAATATATCGCAATCAAAGATTTTGCATCCGAAGTAGTACTTATTGACATCAAAGAAGGCTTTGCAGAAGGTAAAGCCATGGATTTAATGCAAACGGCTTCTTTAAACGGGTTTGATACACAAATCACCGGAACCACCAATGACTACAGCAAAACAGCCAACAGTGACGTGGCGGTCATTACCTCTGGTATTCCAAGAAAACCAGGAATGACCCGAGAGGAGTTGATCTCAACGAATGCGGGCATTGTTAAATCTGTTGCTGAAAATTTAATTAAAAACTCACCTGACGTGATCATCATCGTGGTGTCTAACCCCATGGATACGATGACGTATTTGACCCATCAGGCGACTGGCCTGCCTAAAAACCGAATCATCGGGATGGGTGGAGCGTTGGACTCTGCCAGGTTTAAGTACAGGCTATCAGAAGCTTTGGGATGTGCAACGTCAGATGTAGACGGAATGGTCATTGGGGGGCATAGTGATACAGGAATGATTCCTTTGACAAGGTTGGCCACCAGAAACAGTGTTCCGGTTTCCGAGTTTTTGGATCAGGAAAAGCTGGAGTACGTCCTTCAGGAAACCAAAGTAGGAGGGGCCACCCTGACCAAGTTATTGGGAACATCAGCATGGTACGCGCCAGGAGCAGCTGTTTCAGCCATGGTACAGGCCATCGCATGCGATACTAAGAAAATGTTTCCTTCTTCCTGCCTTTTAGATGGCGAATACGGGTTGAAAGACATTTGCATTGGCGTGCCGGCGATTATTGGGAGTAAGGGAATAGAAGAGATTGTGGAGATAGGACTGGATGATGCGGAAAAAACCAAGCTGGAGGAAAGTGCAGCAGCGGTAAGAAAAACCAATGAAATTCTCACTGAAATGAGCCTGGTATAATTACTAAATGCAGGAAAAAGATCATCAACAACTCATCAATTCCAGTGATTTAATCAGCCGGGATTTAAGTTGGCTTCAGTTCAATCATCGTGTACTGGATCAGGCAAAAAAAGAGAACAGTAACTTGTTCGAAAAACTGAAATTCCTGGCCATTACGTCATCAAATGCAGATGAGTTTTTTATGATACGGGTGGGTAGTTTGTACAACTACCTTGACTTCGGAAATGATCGGGTAGATTACTCAGGGCTTCGTACCATACCTTTTAAGAATGAGCTATTAAAAGGGCTTAAGGATTTTAGTGCACAACAAAATCAAATTTTCATTCACTTAAGTCTGTCTTTTCAGGATCATTCGTTTGAAATAGTAGGGTATAAAGACCTTTCCGAGAAAAATAGAAAACTGTCGGATAAGTATTTCGAGAAGACCATCTTTCCCATGCTTACTCCGATGGTTTTTGATACGTATCATTCGTTTCCGGTCTTGATGAACAACATACTTATCTTCGGGGTGGTCACAAAAACGCCTGGTTCGGAAGAGAAGAAGAAGATGTCGTTCATTCAACTACCTCAAAATCTGCCCAGGTTTTTTGAAATCAAGGCAAAGGATAAGGTGATCTTTGTTCCTATTGAAAAGATCATTGAAAACAATTTTGATCGTATTTTTCGTCAGGTAGAGATCAAATCCAGTACGTTGTTCCGGGTGACTAGAAACGGTGATTTTACACTGGAAGAGTCAGAAGACATCGAAGCGAACTTCCTGGAGGAGATGAAGAAAAAGCTGAAGACGAGAAAGACAGGAAGGGTGGTTCGGATGGAAGTAGACGAGGGGTTTGACCCATGGGTGATCAAACAACTCAAAAAGCGATATGAGATTGGTGAGGAAAACCTCAAAGTGGTTCCCCAGGGAGCGTTATTGGATTATACATCGCTTTGGCAGGTCGTTAATCATGAGGCGTTTGATTTTTTTAAGCCGGTGCGGCCCATGCCGGTGCCGGCCATTAGCATGAAAGACCTGGAGCATCAAGACATGTTCAAGGTCCTGAAAGAGCGGGATATCCTGCTTCATCATCCGTATAACACCATTGATCCACTTCTGGACCTCCTGGATCAGGCATCCGAAGATCCTAATGTACTTTCCATTAAACTGACCATTTATCGTCTTGCGAAAAAATCCAGGATCGTGGAGGCGTTGCTAAATGCTGCCGAAAACGGGAAACACGTTTCGGTACTTTTTGAGGTCAAAGCACGGTTTGATGAAGAAAACAACATGAAGCAGGCGCTTCGACTACAGAAGGCGGGTTGTTTTGTCATCTACGGAGTAGGGTCGCTCAAAACGCACACGAAGTTGCTTTTGATCGTTCGAAAGGAAAACGATCAGGTAAGAAGGTATGTACACATGTCCAGTGGAAATTACAACGAGTCCACTGCGAGGCTGTACACGGACATTGGTCTCCTGACCTCAGATGAAACCTATGCCAATGACGTTCAGGAGTTTTTCAATGTAATCACCGGGCACTCCATGCCTGAAGAGTACGAAAACCTGATCACAGCACCCACGCAAATGCGTTCGAAGTTGATTGAGATGATCAATACAGAAAAGGAGAACGCATTGAACGGCCAGCCAAGCGGGATTGTGATTAAGCTG
>JBCCXH010000627.1:0-2812 GCA_039192005.1 Bacteroidota bacterium | reverse complement strand
TGGTTGGGGTGCTTTAATTGCGAAGAATGCACTGAGGGCTGGAAAAAATAACGCAGGAGCAGTGTCCGGCACCATGAACATGGCCGGAAATATAGGGTCTTTTATCACTGGGATTGCCTTTCCCTACCTAGTGCTGTGGACTGGCACTAGCGACACCTTCTTTATCATCGCCGGGGTGTTGGTAATTTTATCCATCCTGGCCTGGGTATTTATGGACCCATCCAAACAATTAGTAGCCTATGAAAAAGTATAGAGGTGTCGCCGTTGGCACAGGTTATTTTAGTCATTTCCAATACGAAGCATGGAACCGAATGGATAATGTGGAAATTACAGCAATGTGCAGCCGTAAGGAATCCAAGGTAAAAGCGGTACAGGAACAGTACCACATAGCCAGGTACTATACGGATTACAAAAAAATGATAGATAAGGAAAAGCCAGACTTCTTGGATATCATCACCCCTCCCGAGACACACCTGGAAATGTGCACCTATGCGGCTGATCGAGATATTGCTATTATTTGTCAAAAACCACTGGCCCCTACCCTGCATGAAGCCCAGCAGCTCGTAAACTATGTAAAATCCAAGGGGGTTCCGTTCATGGTGCATGAAAACTGGCGCTTCCAACCATGGTACAGGAAAATTAAAGAACTGCTGGATGATGGCGTCATTGGTGAAGTTCATAGCGCCTACTTCGTCAACCGAATGGGCGATGGCTGGGGCAAGGATGCCTATATACCGCGGCAACCTTATTTTAGGGATTATCCCAGATTGATCGTTTACGAAAATGGAATTCATTTTATCGATACCTTTCGTTATTTGTTTGGTGAGGTAGCTTCTGTATACGCCAAACTTCGAAAGCTTAACCCAATAATTGCCGGAGAGGACTGTGCTCTGGTCCATTTTGAATTCCAAAATGGCATCTCTGCGGTTTGGGATGCCAATCGTTACAATGAGCCAAACTATGGAAAACCTCGATACACTTTTGGACAAATGACCATTGATGGATTGCAAGGCACTCTTCGATTGTATTCAGACGGTAGACTCACAGTGCAGAAGTTAGGAGGAGACGAAACCGCTATAATTTACCACCCTTCAGAGGATAATTTTGCCGGAGACTGCGTATTCGTCACGCAAAAGCATTTTATGGAAAGGATAGAAAGTCAGGACTTTGAAACCCATGGTGATGACTACTTAGAGTCCATAAAAGTTCAGGACGGTATTTACAAGTCCGCAAGAGATGAGTACATTGTCCGTTTTTAAGCTGTTAATCGCGGTCTGTTTTAATCAGCGCGTACTTCACCCATTACAAATGATTCGCCTTCGCCCATATAAAGTTCTGTTTTTATGTCATTTTTTTGGGTAATTAACCGGGCTATCCCAAACCTCCCTTGAAACCTCAAATTAAGCTCGGGTAGCTCATACACCAGATCACTTTTCTCGAGACAAATGATGAAATCCACAATTTCCCGCTCATCTACCTGGCTGATCACTTTGGCACCGACGATGCTAGCTCCCGAATACAAGGGTTCTACCAACTTTACTGAGCTTTGCTCATTCGTTGAGGGTTCGAAGATGGAAATATAGGGCCTATCCCAGGCTTCACCTGTCTGCCTTATGGCTAAAACCTGAGTCTTCTGTTCCGTATATCCATTTCTAACGTCCCTACTTGCTGGTGCCAGAGCCTGGGTATATTCTCGTAACACTCCGCCCGGTATAAATTGGTGCATGTACCTGTCATCATGCTTTAAATGATACCTAACCTTGACCCCTTCGTTAGTCGCTTTTGTAGTTTCGGTATTTTCAAAAAACTTCCAGCCCGGGGAACGGACTTGATCACCTATATCGTTGTTATACCGATCTGTACTGTAGAGCTCTATTTCTTCGCCTCCTGCAGCTTTGATGACCATATTTTCCCCTAAATTATGATAGATATAATCATGAAATTTGTTCTCCTGCAGAGATCGTGATCGAAACAAATCGAAGTAGTAGGCAGTGTGGGGACTGGTACGCACCACGCTTAGAGTACGCTGCTGTACTGCATTGTTGACTTCGTCGTTGAGGAGTTGAGTGGCAAAACTGAAGTTTTCATTTTTAGGCTCTTCAAGATGTTGCGGTTCTGCAGCGATATTTACTACAGTATTTTGCCACACATTGGCCCTTTGCTTCCAAGATCCTTGATCCCTTCCGCGAGAGGCACCGTTCACAATCACAGTGTTGTTTCCCGCATACAACCTAAAGTAATGCTCATGAAGGGGTATTCTGCGTTGCGCAACCGTGGATGGCAAACCTGCCTGCGGGGCCATTACATACTCTGCGCCATAGAGCTCCATGGATATCCCTGAAACATGAGAATGCACATAATGTGCACCACCAATGATTCCACACAACCCAAATAGTTTGTTATTCTCTTCCACATAATTGCGCTGTAACGCAACTCCGGCATGTTCGATAATAACTGTAGGTTTCTGAAAATCTATTTCACCTTCTATTTTTTCAGGTATTGGGATTCCCCAAAGCAGCTTGGTAAACGGAGCAAAATTTCCGAACGTCTTGATCTCAACGTTTGAACGATACCCTCCCTTTGCGTCGTAACTTTGACGAAGGGCCTGCTTTGCCCTTCGCTCATAGTCCTTAAAACCGCGCCTTATGGAAAGATGCAACGTGTACCGGTATAGTGTTTCTGTTCCATCTTTGTCTCGGTGCGAATCGCCATAGGTTACAAACCTTCGATCCGGCATACGCAGATTATCGAAAAGGAAATTACCTTCTAAAATATGCATGTTATCCTTCATTACATTTAGCTCCGGCTTCAG
>JBCCXH010000626.1:0-2814 GCA_039192005.1 Bacteroidota bacterium | reverse complement strand
TACCATTACAGTCATTGTGATCGCCATCACGGTCCCTGCCTTTTATTTGTTCATTAAACTCTTTTTCAAATCATTCGTTTCTGCTTTCTGGAAAACCACAGGCTACTCCGTTGCCGTACAAATTGGTCAGGTCTTAACGGCCATTGCATTGCTTTATGCCCTGTCCGTTCCTTCTGATTACATGGACTACCTGGCATTATTTATGGTTTCATCCGTAGTGGCGGTGATCCCCTTCACCGTAGGCGGAGTAGGAGCAAGGGAGCTGGTGTTTTTATACGGGTTTCAATTTCTAAACATTGAAAAAGACAAAGCCATTGCCTTCACACTTTTGTTCTTTTCAGTGACAGCCATTACTGCGCTTTTTGGACTGATCGTCTCGACAAATCTGGGGGAAGCAAAAAGTAAGCCTGTTCAAGGATAATTTACGCGGCCTTTATTTAACCGCCATTTGACTGAGTTTTCTCAGTTTTTGCGCGGCTTTTTCAAGCGTTTCGTTCTTCTTGGCGAAACAAAGTCTGATTACGTGGTCATCCAAGGTCTTTGTATAAAATGGACTCATGGGGATTGTTGCCACGCCGATTTCTTTTGTTAGAAATTTAGCAAAGTCAACGTCATTTTGCGTGCTTATTTCTGCATAGCTGTAGCGTTGGAAATAAGTGCCTTTGGACGGGTAAGGAATCAGTGGCGTATCAGCTAATAACTCAGTTAGATAATCCCTCTTTTTTTCGAAGAACTCAGGTAACTGGAGATAGCTTTCAGGTTGTTTTAAATAATCGGATATGGCGTATTGGGTAAAAGAATGAACGCTAAATACGTTCCATTGGTGAATGTTTTTAAATTCTGTAATGAGGTTTTCTGGTCCTACAATGTATCCTAATTTCCACCCCGTAGCATGGAGCGTCTTGCCAAACGAAAAAACGGCCAGGCTCTGTTCGAACAAATGAGGAAAACGGATCACACTTTGATGTTCTTCTTCATCATAAATCAAATGCTCGTAAACCTCATCGCTTAAGACGATAATATCTTTTCCAGATACGATTTGCTCCAGAGATTGGAGGTCTTTTTCCACAAGGAGCGTACCTGTTGGGTTATGAGGAGTGTTGATGATGATCATTTTGGTTTGATCGGTAACCATGTCATGGATCCTGTCCCAGTCGATGGTATAGTCAGGGGAAGTCATGCGATATATCCTGGGGAGTCCGCCAGCAATTCGTATCGCAGGTTGGTAGCAATCATAGGCAGGTTCCATGATGATTACCTCGTCTCCATCCTGAATAAATGCCTGGATTGCAGTGAATATGGCTTGGGTGGCTCCGGCTGTAATGCAGATTTGCGTTTCAGAAGAGACGTCTCTATGGTATGTTTTTCTGATTTTTTCACTTAATGTTTGCCTCAATTCAGGTAGCCCGGGCATGGGGCTGTACTGGTTTTTTCCTTCTTGAAGGTATTTGGAGACAAGTGCTTTCAAACGCTCATCACAATCAAAATCAGGAAACCCCTGACCCAGGTTTATCGCATCATATTCCTTGGCCATGGAAGACATGATGGTGAAAATATTTGTTTCCGGATTGGGAAGTTTGGATTGAAATAGCATATGATTTTTGTGGACGTATTCAGTTCGCCAAAGTAAGAAGGTTTGTGTTTCTTTAAAAGGCCGGGAGAGATTTTCAGAAGCTTTCTGAAAGAACCTGACTATCTGTTGTTCAGCACTCCTGGGAGCGGGCAGCAGGTATAAGGGAGGTTAGTTAAACACTTTCTGAGATGACCCATCCTGCAGACCAGCACGCCTGAAAATTAAACCCTCCGGTCAACGCGTCAATATCCAGTACCTCTCCGGCCAGGTAAAGATTTTTAAAACGCTTGCACTCAAAGGTCTCCAGATTGATCTCGCTAAGTTTGACACCACCACTGGTGACGAACTCTTCTTTGAACGTACTTTTACCCTTCACCTGATACCGTCCTTGAGTGAGTTCTTCCATCAGCTTATTTACTTGTTTTTTGGAAAGTTCACCAAATGGAGTGGAGTCAGCAATCCCACAGTGGTTTGCTAATCGTTCCCAAAATCGCTTCGGTAAGTCAAACAGGGCGTAATTGAAGACCTTCTTTTTGGGGTTGGAGGTCTGGTAGCGGTGAAAATGGAGCATGGCTTCATCTGGTTTCAATCCTCCCAAAAAATTGATCAACACCTCAAAATGATATCCGGTTTCATTTAAGTGCCTTGCACCCCATGCAGATAGCTTTAAAATGGCCGGACCCGAAAGACCCCAGTGGGTAATGAGGAGCGGACCCTCTTCTTTCAGTTTGGATTTGGTGATTTTCACCTCGACCTTGTCAAATGAAACCCCTTGAAGATCCTTAATCCGCTCATCGTCGATTTTGAATGTAAAAAGAGAAGGGACGGGAGGTGTAAGGGATAGTCCTGTTTGTTCTAATACCCCCCAGATAGAGGAGGAAGATCCCGTTGCTATCACCAACTTGTCGGCTTGGTATGCTTGATCTCCTGCGTACAGCTGCCATTGATGATCCTTCCCTTCAATCCTTGTCAATTTTTGGTTGAGGACGACCTGTACACCAACTTTACGGGCTACACGAGTGAAACAATCAATGATGGTTTGAGAAGAATCAGATGTTGGAAACACCCGCAAGTCTTGTTCTGTTTTGGTTTCCACACCGCGGCTGCTCAGCCACTCCATCATGTGGTCCGTTGAAAAGGTTTTAAAAAGCGGATGAAGTTTTTTATGACCCCGAGGGTAGAAATGAATGAGTTCTGAGGGCTTATTTCTCCCATTGGTGACATTGCATCGGCCGCCTCCG
>JBCCXH010000625.1:0-2830 GCA_039192005.1 Bacteroidota bacterium | reverse complement strand
ATCTCATACTTGGGTGGATATTTAGAAAGCTTACAATATCTGTGCGCTCTATCAAATCAACATCGTTAGCGATTGCTGAATTGACCATTTTGAAAGATGGTAGCTACGGCTTAATAGATAATTCCAATGCATTAATCTTTTCTTCTACCACTCACGCACGATCACATCATGGTTACTTTAGCTAAGAGTCACAGTTAACCTACTTATACCCCTTGCATGTCCTTGCATCTATGTTTTTGGGGATAATTTCATCGTTATAGCGCTGCTTTTGCTTGCCAAATAAATAATGTTTTTGTGTGTTAAAAATAATTATTTATTTTAAGATTTGGTGAATATATTTATGAATATATCATTTTTGTTGTTTTTTATTGCTTCATATATTGTTTAGGTAGCGTTGGTCTATTAAATTGACACACAACTAAATTTTAACCTACATTAATTTAATACGACGAACCATGAAGATTAATCTTTCAAAGTGTGTGGTGGCACTATTTTTCGTTTTTGTATGCTCCTCCATTGAGGCGCAGGTACAAGTACAAGAGGGAGTTTTAAGAATAAAACTCAATGAACAGAAAGCCGCTTACATGAAAACGGCAACCATCTCAAAATCGGCACAAGGCTATACAGCAGTAGGCGATGCCATACTGGACGCAGCTCTGGCAAAATGTAAAGCCAGCGGGATGACACGTGTCTTTAAACCTGCCGGTGCGTTTGAGGCTAAGCATGAAAAATACGGACTTCACTTATGGTATGAAATAACTTTTGATCCTTCCATACCTGTCAGTAAGGCAATCCTTCCTTTCAAAGAAAACGTTGATATTCTGATAACAGAACCTGTATATGAGAAAAAGAACATTGATGAAGACATTAAAGAATTGGAAACGGGGAAAGGTGCTCTCACAGGCCCTACCAATGATACCTTTTATGATTATCAGTGGCACTATGAAAATACAGGTAGCAACCTAGGCAATGGTGGCGGTGGCACCACAGATGCGGATATTGACCTGCCTGAAGCGTGGGCGATTCAAACGGGAACGCCAAATGTCGTGGTAGCGGTTATTGATGGTGGTATTGATGTAGATCATGAGGACCTGGCAGCCAATATGTGGGTGAATACAGACGAAGTACCCGGGAATGGAGTAGATGACGATGGCAACGGTTACGTGGATGATGTATACGGTTACAACTTTGGAGATAATACAGGAGCCATCAATGAAGGTTCGCACGGCACCCACGTAGGTGGTACCGTAGCAGCAGTCACCAACAATGGGGTAGGGGTCGCTGGTGTCGCCGGTGGAAATGGATCAGGAGATGGCATCCGACTGATGTCATGTGCTACCTTTGGCGCGGTAGGTGTTGATGGTTTTGACGCAGCATTTATTTATGCGGCAGATAATGGGGCAGTCATTGCGCAAAACAGCTGGGGATACATCAGTCCCGGGTTTTTTGAGCAGAGTGTGCTAGACGCCATCGACTACTTCATAGCCGAAGCCGGGTACGACGCATCAGGAAATCCGATCGGTCCCATGCAGGGCGGTATGGTCATTTTTGCGGCTGGAAACGACGGGGTTGATGACGATTGGTATCCCGCTATCTACCCTCCGGTGATGGCGGTAGGATCGACTGACCTCAATGACAACGTAGCTTCTTATTCTAATAGAGGTAATTGGGTAGATATCGCTGCTCCAGGTTCGGATGTGGTAAGTACCACGCCTGGCAATAGTTATGGCTACAACACCGGTACTTCGATGGCTTGTCCTCATGTATCGGGTGTCGCAGCATTGCTGGTTTCTGAAAATGCCGGCAACATCACTCCGGCACAAGTTTGGTCACTATTAGTAGACAATGCCGACCCTCTTCCGGTTTCTTTCGTCGGAAGTGGTCGCCTGAATGCATTTGCTTCGCTTGACGCAGCCTCGTCTGGCGGGCCAGGGCCGGTATTTCCGGACCCTACCAAAACGTATTACATAGACAATCCTCAATGGAACGTTAGGTTGGGTGCCAATGGTGCTGAGGACGCATTTACGACTGCGATTGGCACCACTGGAAACAATGTAGAATGGACCATTACCCCATCTCCTACAGCTGGTTACTACTACATTGATTGCGTAGGTGGTGGATCGGCTCCAAGGATCCGGTCCGATCAAAGTCAGTTTGCAGACATGCAGTCTACCGCTGCAGGAGGAACATGGACACGATGGATGTTTACGGATGCAGGCAATGGGGAGTATTACCTCACTACAGTCAACAATTCTGATTTCATGAGGCTAAGGGTTAATAGCTCTGCACAGGTAGAAACAGTAGCAGCTAATTTTACTGGTTCGTGGACGCATTTTCTCTTTACGGAAGCAGGGGCAGCTACTTCTTCCTTTTCTGGTGAAGACCTGGTCATGCCTTCAGAAATTTATGCAAGCGCAGCTGCTTCTTCGCCTGACGTAAGTGAACCCGTTTTGGTTTCTGAAGTCAATGTGTACCCGGTACCTGTTGCTGAAACGCTTAATTTATCGATACCCGCTGAAAGTGCTTTTACGGTGGCCGAAATCGTAGACCTAAGTGGGAAAGTCATCATCAGACAATCCATTTCATCAAATACAACGTACTCTTTCGATGTTGGTAAGTTGTCCAAGGGGCTGCACTTTGTGAGACTTATCGGAGCGGATGAAAACGTGGCACTACTTAAATTTTTAAAGTAAGTCATGCGTTAGCTTTTAGCTAATTGCTGGTAAAGAAACACAGTCAATACGAGATGTAAATAAGGTTGCCATTATTGGCAACCTTATGTTATTAACCTGAACTCGATTAAAAATCTCAACCTCAGCAAGTCATATTT
>JBCCXH010000624.1:0-2834 GCA_039192005.1 Bacteroidota bacterium | reverse complement strand
CGCTTGCCGACCTCATGAATCTGTCGAATGCGCCGACGGTCATCTTGTGCGGTAACGATGTGCTGGCGGTCGGTGCTCTCCTAAGTCACTAATGTCAATGCGATTTTCCTGACCATTGACAAAGGTCTCCATTTGATCACTATTAATGAGATTATTCACAGATACGTGGTACAAACCTTCTTCCATTCCATCAATCGTCATTTCATTAAAAGCCGGGTTGGGATAGAATGAAATGCTGCTGCCCCCCTCAGAAGTGATTTCATCAACACTCAGCACTGAATCAGATACTCTCGCAGAAGAACCTCCAACGGTCACTCCGGTTTTTTCACAATTATCCTCATTATCAGAAGGAGAACCTCCTACCGCTCTAATCGATGCCCTAAGTTTATACGCCGTACCAGCTGTCCTTGCCGGGACACCATTAAACGTGACAGCTGCGGTTCCCGAGCCTGCAGTAACGGTTGTTCGAGCGCCGGCGATCCAACCAGAAGGTCCAAGTAGCGCAACCACCACATCTCTTCGCCCGGAAGCGACATAGGACACATTAACGGTAAACCCACCCGTGGCAGGAATCGAAGAGCGCACATTTGTACAAGTGACGGTATTAGATCCTCCTGGGTTAGAGTTTCCCCCTCCATTTGCTTTATCCAGGCTTTGAACCTGTAAAATCGCTGAGCTTACGTGTCCGCCTCCATCAGGGAAACTCACTTCTACTTTTGGATTCCTAATTCCCTTGACCAAATTAAAATCTACAGGAATTTCCAAAACGCCAAAGAACCGGGAACGCTTGCTCTGGTTATCTCCACGAACCACATCTCCGGAATAGTTAACTTTTTTTCCATTGATCCATACCTGAGGCCTTCTATTGGCAGACAAATCGCGACCAACCCCCAACCTAAGCGTCGCCAGCCCTCCGTTGCCAGCGGTAACACCATTAAACTGGAAAGCAATTCGTTGATTGGCCCTGATAGGCTGCAAGTAGGTTTTGGTATAATATTTTTTGCTAACAATTTTATTGTTGAAAGTAATCGGCGCATTAAAAGTATAAGTCAAAACAGCTGTTTCACCGTACTCCAAACTGATGTTTTTCGGTGCGTTGTTCACCGTTCTATTGGTAAGTTTTGGAAGCTTGTCTACAGGGACTTTGAGTTGCTTGATGTTGACATTTTGCAAACCTTGGGTGTTTATCAAATTTAAATTGACGGTTTGCTTCAAGTCATTTAAGTTATTAAGCATCACATACAATTTTCTGCCGTCTACAAAGGCTTGAGTCTGCACATCTATATTGGATGAATTAATTCTTACCCTTTTGCCTTTCAGGTCCTTAAGCATTTCATAGAAAAACCTGCGCTGAGAAAGTACCACCTGGCCATTGTTGTTTTGGGTCCATAGCGATGCTTTGGCATAAATAAACGTCGGATCCGTTCCCCTGTTGGTATTGAATGGGATGCCCATCTCAAAGTGGTCACCTCTTTCCATAAAGTTCATGACCATGTGCAGCTGAGAGCGAACGGCCTGAGCGTTAGTAGCAGCATCGTAATTAGAAACCCCATTATTAGGAGTCCAGTTGGGTTGATTAGGAACTAACCGCCCATACTCTGTTACAGCGATATTTTTTACGACACCCAATTTCTTAAAGCTGTACGCTTCGATGATGTCCAGAAGTGCTTCAGAGTTAGACCCTGATCTTCTGCCCGAACTGTTGTTCACGCCAGACCCATCATAGAGGTGAATGGAAAATAGATCCATTTCTTCACCAGCGATGTCAATGAACTTTTTATATCGGTTGTTCCAAAATTGGAAATTTTGACTTTCAAACTCAGGAAAGGCAGATGCATACCCCATCACCTTTATGTTCCTTAATTCAGGGGTAGCATGAATTGCTTCTCCAACGTACTTGTGGTAATTACACATGTCGGTAATAATCTTGTTGTTTTTTGCTGGCACCGCATTACCCGGATAAAAGTCCCTGGCCTTTACCATGGGCTCATTCATGGGTTCAAAATACTTACCGGGGTTTGCCCATTCTTTTTTCAGTGAATTGGCTACATATCCCGCCAACCTTCTACTGTAGTTGTTAATATTTCTAGCTGAGTAATCTACATTTTTATCATAAAACAAATCAGTGGGCCTGCCACCTGTTACGTACCAGGGGTCTACCTTACGTACACCCGAGTGTATGTTTTTCACGGTTGGGATGTTACCGTTTGTAACCCTGCTCGCAGGATTGGTTAGGGTTCTTCCTCCGATATAATCCGGGTGGAAGTTATATTCAGTTTTAAGGTTTTTAAACTTTTGATCCTGCTGATTCCTGATGGTCAGGTACGCATGAACGTACTTGGTCCTGTCCAGCTGGGAAACATTGTTGATAAAGCGTTGTGTTTTGTGCTCAATGCGCACCGAGCCTTGGGCGAATACACTCAGATTCAGATACACACATAGGCAGCCGATCAGTACTCTGATTGAAAATTTCATAATTATAAACGGGTTATGTTGATATAGTAATTAATTCAGATGCGATAAACATCATGAAATTGAAATTATGGTAGCGAAAGTAGGAAGAAAAAAAAGTCACCTTTTGAGCCGGTTATCATAAACCAACCTTTTTCTTATCAAAAACCATGGGTGCAAAACATCCCCCCCATAATAGCGCTAAAATGAGCCTGACAGGACTTAAAATAAATCGGAGTTTAGCACGTAGTGAAGGGAAGAATCGTTCTTCAAACTTGTGGTCGCCTTGGAATGCTGTGGAACAAAATGTTATTGGAGTCAGGCTTACCTAATCATGACAGATAAAACCATCAGGGTTGATGCGAAATAATGTTCAATATTTG
>JBCCXH010000623.1:0-2860 GCA_039192005.1 Bacteroidota bacterium | reverse complement strand
GCTTTTCACATCCGCACCTAACGTCTTTCTGATGCTAAACTCCCGCAACCTTCCGGTAATGTTTAGCTGGATCAATCCATATAAACCCAGGCTTGCGAGAATGATGAAGATAATAGCGATGGCACGTGTAAAACGTTGCTGCTTGCCCAGGTCCTGATAAAATCGCAACCACGTAGCGGCATCCCGCTGAAACCCTCCATTAAACGGGGTTTCGGGAAACAATGCGGACCAGGCGGCCTGTAGTTCGTGGTAGCTGTCTACCTGGGAGCCGTCCTTTATTTTAAGGGTGATGAACTCGAAATCTGAGGCGTCCGCCAAAGTGAAAATGGTTGGCCTTCTTGGACTGTAAAAGCTCCTGAAGTAAAAGTCTTTGACTACTCCCACAATTTGGTAAGAAGTGGAATCGATCTTCACTTGCTGGTTGAGAGGGTCGTTCAGGTCAAGGTTTTTCAGGAAGAGTTCATTGACGACAATGGATGTTTGATCGCTTTCATAATTTTCCTTAAAAAACCGCCCCTCTGTTACTTCCAGTCCTGTAGTAGCCGCATAATTGGCCCCTACATTCAGTTCGGCAACTTCAAATTCCTGGTCGGATAACCGGACAATTTTGGTGGCCCTCTTCTTTGCCAGGTGGTCCTTCGATCCTGCCATCTCTAAAACGTCGGTATGTTGTGCCATCATGGCAGAGAGCCGATCAAAGTCTTCACCGTTTTGAAGTTGGGCATAAAGTAGCTGTTTTTCATTGTATCCCCATTTTCGGTGGGCTTGATAGCGGCTATTTTGCGCATACATCACCGCAAACCCGATTCCCACACACGTTAAGACCAACTGGACGGTCAGGAAAATTTTTGTTGCAAGGTTTTTCTTGCCAAACTTTACCGTTCCTCTGAATATTTTGATCACCTGAAACCTGGCGATATAAAAAGCAGGATACATTCCTGAAACAATTCCCGTACCGATGAGAATAACGAGTAGGAACGTCCACATATTCGGATCCAGCAGGTTGAAGTCACTGCTAATGTCTGTAAACGTGGAAAACCAGGGCAGAAAAATGAGGGCCGCCAGCAAAAAACCGATACCGCCGGCCAGGGCCGTCATAAATAAGTTTTCACTTAGAAATTGAAACACGATCAACCCCTTGCTTGCTCCGATCACCTTACGCATGCCGATTTCTTTGAGCCGTCTGGCGGCGGATACGATGGCAATGTTCAAGTAGTTTAAACATGCCAGCGCCAGAATAAAAAGGGCAATGACCGGAAGTCCGATCCTTGCTTCGTCGGAAGCATCGTACGAGATGCCGTTCTTTATTTCATCTGAAGCGAGGTGGAGATCCGCAAGGTTCACAAAGTCAAAAGAGGTAATGGGCCAGTCCGACTCCACTTCGTTTTGATACTGCTTGTAGCGTCCCATCTTTTGCTTGATTACGTCAAGAGTAGAAGGATCGTCTACTTGTATGAACGTCGCATTCAGCATTTCTGCCCAGTCATTGGCGGCGTATGTCGGGTTGAGTACGTCCAGATTTTCGATATGAAGCAGGATAGAAAAGTCGATGATTCGGGCCTTAGGAAAAGGCTTGGCTACCCCGGAAACGTTAAATACTTTGTGAATGCCTTGAGAAACAATGATTTTGAGTTGCTGACCAACCGGATTTTCCTCTCCAAAGTACTTTTTGGCAGTTTCCTCACTTAAAATGACGTTGTTGACGCCATGCAATGATTGGGCGACTCCCCATTTTAAAGGAAACGTAAACATGGAAAGAAACTCCGGATCTACGTACCGCAACGATTCATGAAAAACGTTTTCCTCTTGTTTTACCACCGCAACCCCATCGTAAATCCGGGCCACGTTTTTGATGGAAGAAAAGTCCGCTTTCAGCATCGCTCCGAGAGGGGCTGGGGCATTTCCATAGCATTCTTCTACGCCTTCACGATTCACATAATGCGTGGATAAAAAAAGCTCGTCTTTATTTTCATGGAAGCGGTCGATGCTTAAGTCAAAGTCGATGAATGCATACACGACCATGCATGCGCCAATGGCTACCGCGAGACCAAAAACGTTGATGAATGAACTCAACGGCGTTTTCATCATGCTTCGTAAAGAGGTTTTGAAATAGTTGTTGAGCATGGTGGTAAACAAGAAAGTCTTGATGGACGGTTTTCTTTTGATGGTGCGAAATTCCTCCTTCGCAACACGGGGAACTTCTCCAAATGATGCCACTGCCTGTTCAAAAGCTTCTTTTTCAGATGCACCCTGTTGAACCAGATCTTCTACGTGGTCCCTTAAGTGCTGCTCCATTTCCTGCAACTTACCTTCGTCGAATGCTCGCTGTCGCTGAAAGTCAGCCAGCCATTTTTTGATTGAATCTTCAAGATTAAACATAGTATATGGTGTTTAGTTTGTAGAGGTTTTGACCCCCCATAGGTTTTCTAGTAATTCCGTGACCTGGTTCCATTGTGCACGTTCCGCAACGAGTTCTTCTTTACCCAATGCGGTGATTTCGTAATATTTTCGTGGACGTGTGCCTCCATCCATGATCCATTTTGATTGAATCAATCCTTCTTTTTCCATCCGATGTAAAACCGGATAGAGCATGCCATCCGAGTACTCCATTTTTCCTCCGGATAGCTCTTTGATTTTCTTAATGATTAAATACCCGTAACTGTTTCCCTGCTTGAGAATCCCGAGTATGATGGGCTTGGTCGATGCAGCTGTTAAGTTTTTTGAAATCATGTTATGATGACTAGTTAATTGCTTTGTTTCACAAATATAACGAAATCTTATATACATAGAATTACAAAGTATTACGAAATTCAATATAAATAGGTTTCCCACAACCCAATTATTCCTGAGGAAACCCCCG
>JBCCXH010000622.1:0-2865 GCA_039192005.1 Bacteroidota bacterium | reverse complement strand
CAAATTGATTTTTTACTGAAGCAACCATCTTATACATTTCTACGACTAGGTAATAGCAGAATTGAAATAAATCGTTAATAATGATAAGCAGAGCTTTATTGCCCCTTACCCTATTCTTTTTTATTTGGAGTTGTGAATACGAAAGGTTGGAACTGGCCGACGTCTGTTCGGTTGCCGAAAACCAACTTGTCATTTCCAATATTGAGGTAACCGATTCAGAATGTACGTTTTCCATTGGAAGTATTTCCATTGAGGCATCAGGAGGCTCCAACCAGCTGGAATATCGGCTTAACGACGGAGCGTTCACTCCCAACCCTACCTTCGCTGACCTTCCCGCTGGCAATTATCGCGTTGCCATTAGAGACGCGGAGTTGGGATGTGAGCTGGACACGGCCGGCATAACTGTCCAAAACAGCAATGGACTCAGTCTGTTGGAAGTAGCGGCTACCGTTTCCGGATGCAACACCTCAAACGGCACCATCTCATTATCCGTTTCTAACGAAGTCTCTCCTGTAACTTACCAAATAGAAGGCGTAGGCACGCAACTGGATAATCCCACGTTTGAAAATCTTAGCTCAGGCACTTACACGGTCAATGTGAGCGATGCACAAGGGTGTGAAATCACCACCGAACCCATCGAGGTTCTATCCGGCATCTCTTTCACAAATGACGTCTTGCCCATCATCCGGACAAATTGCCAAAACAATGCCTCCTGTCATGTCTCCGGCGGGGTATCTCCCAACTTTGATTCTGAAGAGGTAATCGTCAACAGGGCCGGCAGGATCGCTGCACGAACCGTCAATAAAACGATGCCTCCCAGAAACCCACTCAGCGATGAGCTCATTGGTGAGATACAATGTTGGATCAATGAAGGAGCCTCGGCCAATTAAATAAGAAGAAATGTTATGAACATGAATCAACTTCTTTGCAAATTCACTTACATGAAGATTTTCAAAACTTACACCCTTCCATTTGCCTTCATTTTGTTGCTTTCTACGACAACTCAGGCGCAGGACAAACCCATCAAAGTATTTAGAGATACCCGGATAGTCAATGGGCATTCTGTAGAGATGAGTCCTAAAGGAACGATGAAATTCATTATTTCTCATCGGTTTGGGGCAGTCAACACAGGAGCGGAGCAGCTATGGGGGCTGGACATCTCCCGAATACGCATTGGCCTGGACTACGCACCCATGAAGAAACTAAATATTGGTTTCGGGAGAAGCTCAGAACAAAAGAACTATGATTTTTTTGCCAAGTATGTCTTATTGAGTCAAAATAAAGCCAGTACGGTGCCGGTCTCCCTCTCATTTTTTACTGAGGCCTCACTGGTCACCTCTCAGGCACTGACCGAAGGATTAGACTTTTTAAACAAGCTCTCCTACACCTATCAATTCCTGATAGCAAGAAAACTGCACGATCGCGTTAGCCTCCAACTCATGCCTACATTGGTCCATCGAAATTTTGTAAGCGACCAGGTAAGCGATAACGACCTGTACAGCCTTGGAGCAGCAGGAAGGTTTCAGATCAGTAAGCAAATTGCCTTTAACCTGGAGTACTTCTATGTGTTACCAGACCAGCTGGGTCCCGATCTTCTGGGCAACCAACGACAAGATGCTGTAGGACTAGGCATAGAGATAGAAACAAAAGGCCACATCTTTCAGCTAAACCTGACCAATTCCCAAGATTTCGTCGCCCCGTTTTATATTGGGGAGACCGTCGGTGAAGTAGGCAACGGAGACATTCATTTCGGTTTCAATATCACCAGGGATTTCAAAGTTTCCCATCGGAGATATAAATAGAAAGTCATCATGACCTGAGAATCATTGAACAAAACAAACGAATGATGACTAAGACAGCATGTTTCAAAAACCTTAAGCATATGAAAAAACCGCTCCTCCTATTATTTACCCTCTCAGCCTCTGTCCTCTTCATCTCCTCGATGAAGCACCCCACGCGGGAAATCACCGCTGAAACGCGCGTATCCCAACTACTACAAGATGCCGGAGAGGAGAAGCCGGCTCACCACATCGAATACGACGAAGAAGACGTACAAAGAGGATACGAGTTGATCCACGAGGGACGTACCACAAAACCCGGAGGAGGCAGGTCAAAGCCCATTAGTAAATTCTATTCGTGCCGTAGCTGTCACAATGTCGCCAGGGAAGACCTGAACCTGACACAAATAAACCCGGACGAGCGGCTTCAATATGCCATCAAACATCGCCTACCCTACTTACAGGGATCTACCTTTTGGGGGATTGTCAATCGGGAAACCTGGTACAACGACGACTACGTATTGAAATATGGCGACTTAGTCAGAAAAGCAGAACACAGCCTCGTTGAAAGCACACAGCTATGCGCCCGTGTATGTGCACAAGGCAGAACCCTGGAGGAGTGGGAAGTTAAAAGCATCCTTGCTTACTACTGGTCACTGGAAATGAAGCTAAAGGACCTTTCAGTAGCTCCTGACAAACTTCGTGAAATGAATGAAAAGTTGGCAAGTGGAGACCGTAAAGAGGTGATCAAATGGGTGAAATCAAAATACTTAACAAAATCTCCCGCAACTTTTACTTCTGTACCTAAAGATAAAAACAAAGGTTACGAGCTTGAGGGACGTCCTGAATTGGGAAAAGTGATTTATGAGCAAGGGTGTCAACATTGCCATAGGCCCTATGGCGAAAGTGACCTGGTACTTGATGACGCACGCTACACCTTTCAATGGTTAATGAAAAACATCGGTGACAACTCGCCGCTATCACTTTATGAGATCATCAGAAAAGGAACGTATTCAGAGTTGGGACATAAGGAATACATGCCCCATTACACATTAGAAAAGATGTCCGATCAAAAAGTAGAGGATTT
>JBCCXH010000621.1:0-2886 GCA_039192005.1 Bacteroidota bacterium | reverse complement strand
TTTAATAATCAGTGGATTATTCAGTCATTATCAGTTGATGATCTTGTGCGGTTGACCCGTAATAACTACTTGGATTTTTAGCGTCTTTTAAGCAACTTTGTAAGCACGTTCGTAGGAAAAACTAAACCGCTTTCTAAGGGCCTAATCCCTCGATATAAATTTTTTAAAGATTCACGAAAATTTCGTGAAACAGGGGATTATTTTTTGTGGTTTTTTAATGTGGAAACTAGTAAAGTAGTAAAAATGAATCACCCTCAAGTACTAACTGAAGAGCCAATTCTTAAAGAAAATAAGGACCGATTTGTATTATTCCCAATACAGCACGATGACATTTGGAAATTTTATAAGAAAGCGGAGGCCAGTTTTTGGACGGCTGAAGAAATCGATTTGAGTCAGGACCTAAAAGACTGGTCCCAGACCATGTCGGATGATGAAAAGCACTTCATTAAACATGTATTGGCCTTTTTTGCAGCAAGTGATGGCATTGTAAATGAAAACCTTGCGGAAAACTTCGTGGCTGAAGTTCAATACACCGAAGCCAAGTTTTTTTATGGATTCCAAATTGCGATGGAAAACATTCATTCCGAAACCTACTCATTGCTGATTGATACGTACGTAAAAGATCCAAAAGAGAAGGACTATTTATTCAATGCCATTGAAACAATGGATTGTGTAAAGAAAAAAGCAGATTGGGCTTTAAGGTGGATAGACGAGGGATCTTTTGCAGAAAGGCTCATTGCATTTGCGGCAGTAGAGGGTATCTTCTTTTCAGGGAGTTTTTGTTCCATTTTTTGGCTAAAGAAGAGAGGCCTGATGCCAGGGCTTAGCTTCTCAAATGAATTGATTTCAAGAGACGAAGGACTTCACTGTGACTTTGCCTGTTTACTTTATAATAACCATGTAGTCAATAAGCTTTCCCCGGAGACCGTGCGAGAGATCATAGCTGATGCGGTAACCATAGAGAAGGAATTTGTCACGGATGCACTTCCTGTAAGGCTTATCGGTATGAATTCAGACCTAATGTGTCAGTACATCGAGTTTGTAGCCGACAGGTTACTTATGGAGTTAGGGTGTGAAAAAATATTTAACTCTACCAACCCGTTCGATTTCATGGAAATGATCTCATTACAAGGAAAAACAAACTTCTTTGAGAAAAGAGTTGGAGAGTACCAAAAAGCGGGTGTGCTGAAGGAAGGAGAAGAAGAGAAAGCCAAGTTTTCACTAGACGAAGACTTCTAGTATTCTAGCAATTAATAACAGTTACCTATCCCAAAAAATCACATAAAAACGAAATGTTAGTAGTAAAAAGAGACGGAAGACGAGAGTCAGTAAAGTTTGATAAGATAACCGCACGAATCGAAAAACTTTGTTATGGCCTCAATTCTGATTTTGTAAAGCCTGTGGAAATCGCTAAAAAAGTGATTGACGGGTTATATGATGGTGTGTCCACCATAGAACTAGATAACCTGGCGGCTGAGACGTCAGCAACCATGACCACACGTCATCCTGATTTTGCAAGGCTGGCGGCTCGTATTGCAATTTCTAACCTCCATAAAGTAACAGAAACATCCTTTTCAACAACGATGAAGAGGATGTATGAGTACATCAACCCTAAGACAGGAGAAAATGCAGCGCTGCTTTCCAAAGCAACGTACGGGATTATCAGAGCCAATGCTAAGAAACTAGACGATGCAATAGATTATAACCGAGATTACAACTACGATTTCTTCGGATATAAGACGTTGGAACGATCGTACCTGATGAAGCTCGATGGCAAAATTGTTGAGCGGCCTCAACACATGCTGATGCGGGTTTCAGTTGGGATACATGGAGAAGACATCGAATCCGTGATAGAGACCTACAATCTCATGTCAGAAAAGTGGTTTACTCATGCGACACCAACACTTTTTAATGCAGGTACTCCCAAGCCACAATTATCTTCTTGCTTCCTGCTTTCCATGCAGGACGATAGCATCGATGGGATCTATGACACCCTGAAGCAATGTGCGAAAATTTCCCAATCAGCTGGAGGTATCGGGCTAAGCATTCATAATGTCAGAGCTACGGGCGCTTATATAAAAGGGACAAATGGAACTTCTAATGGCATTGTTCCGATGCTGCGGAATTTTGACATGACAGCCAGATACGTTGATCAGGGCGGAGGCAAAAGAAAAGGAAGTTTTGCAATCTACCTGGAACCATGGCATGCGGACATCTTTGACTTTTTGGATCTGAGGAAAAATCACGGAAAAGAGGAGTTGAGAGCAAGGGACTTGTTCTATGCACTTTGGATACCTGATTTGTTCATGAAGCGGGTGGAAGAAAACGGTGACTGGTCTTTGCTATCACCAGACGAGTGTCCAGGACTGTACGATTCTTACGGAGACGAGTTCGAGACGCTGTATGAAAGATATGAAAGGGAGGGTAAAGCGAGAAGGACCATAAAAGCACAAGACTTATGGTTTGAAATTTTGGAAGCTCAGATCGAAACAGGTACCCCGTACATGTTGTACAAAGACGCAGCAAATAAAAAGTCTAACCAGAAAAACTTAGGTACAATCCGGTCCAGTAACCTTTGTACGGAGATCTTAGAATATACTTCCAAAGATGAAGTTGCAGTATGTAACCTCGCCTCTATCGCTCTTTCCAAATTTGTTGTTGATGGTAAATTTGACCATCAGAAACTTTATGAAATTACCAAAGTAGTTACCAGAAACCTCAATAAGGTCATTGATGTCAACTACTATCCGGTAAAAGAAGCGAAAAACTCTAACCTTAAGCATAGACCTATAGGTATCGGCGTACAAGGGCTGGCAGATGCATTTTTGCTGCTTAAACTAGCTTTTGAGTCAGAAGAGGCGAAGAAGTTAAACAAAGAAATCTTTG
>JBCCXH010000620.1:0-2888 GCA_039192005.1 Bacteroidota bacterium | reverse complement strand
CGTGGGGCTTCCTTTTTTACCATCTCTTCAGATCAACCCAAAAACGTGAGTTTGCTTAAAAACCTTGCCTCAGGTTTATATGCTGTTCGTCTGGCTGTCTGAAACTCGGCGATTTGTAAATGTCATTCTTGCTTTATTATAAGTTTTTGGCGTACATGATACAACCCAAGATCTATTCGTACCGAATACATTCCATTAGGCAAAGTAGTTGGTAGCAGCACCTTTCTGGATTGAGTCGAGGGTTCGAACTGACTTTCATAGACCTTTTTTCCATTTAGGTTGAAAATAGTCAGTGCCATAGGGGCATTTAACGGTTGGTTGAGGTCAATCGTCAATTCGCTATCACAAACCGGGTTTGGATACATATTTACACTGAGTTGATGAGTGGATAGGTTGTTCTTTACAACGATCACGATGTCCGAATACTCAAAAGTCCCATCGTAATCCACCTGTTTTAGCCGATAGAAATGGTAACCGTTTACTGACGGCTTAGCCGCATAAGTGTAGTCATGCACTTCATTGGTGGTTCCATTTCCATCAACCTGACCTATGGTCTGGAAAGATTCCCCAGTCCCAGTCAGAGAGTGTTGAACTTCAAAAAAGTCATTATTCAGTTCACTAGCGGTCTGCCAACGAAGTGTAACCCCTGAAGGTTCATCGCTGGCAGTAAAATAAGTGAGCTCCACAGGAAGCGGGTCAGGACATAACATGCTATTTTGAGTATAACTAAACGATAAACGATTCCCTCCGGTATTTTCATAATATTCAATCACCAGGTCGTAGCTTCCGTCCAGATCCGTTGTAAAATCGGTGGTTCGATATGCGCCATTAGAAAAATTATCGATGTGATTAGTAGCTCCTCCATCCAGGCTTAGTCGATATCCATCGTCAGCTCCTACCGTAAAGGTGTAGTTTCCACATGCAAAGGTTTGTGACATTCTGGCCCTGATCGAGTACGTGGTGTTGGCTACCGTACACCCTCCATTGAGTAGGGATGTTACTTCGCCTCCTCCAAAATCAGTATCAAAAATCTCAGTCAGGTTCGTAAACCCTCGGTAGTCTATGAAACTATTAGCCCCTTCGTACCAATACGCGATCCACGCGCCACTTCCGGCAGTTACCTGATCGCCCGTTGCAGTCGCATTTGTTACGATCAACGTATCCGAATAAAGAGTAGATGTGCCATCCGTTGCACTTCGACGATAGTAGCGTGTCACTCCTGTTGCGACACTGGTTTCGTCATACGTTAGCCCTGTCGCACCTGAAATATCAGAGAAATTGATGTTGTCTGAGGATTCCTGCCATTGATAGGCAGGAGGTGTACCGGAACAAAACTGGCTGGGCGAGTTACTGACAAAAGCGTCCGGATCAGTAGCGCTACAAAGTGTTTGACTATCCCCTACATCTCCAGGGTCTCCGTCCGGATTAACTACTGCATAGGAAAAAGTGACACGATTACTTGCACCGTTTTCATAGTATTCCAGTACCATGTCAGTAGAAGAGGTTCCGTCCAGGTACACGTTGCCGGTTGTTGTTTGATAAGCATGATCCGAAAAGTCGTCTAGAAAGAACGTACTTCCTCCGTCCAGGCTCAACCTGACCCCATCATCGCCACCAATGGTAAAGGAATACAAGCCACAAGTAAATGTCTTCCTTAATTTGAAACGAACAGAGAAGGTTTGAGCTTCAAGTAACGTACATCCTGAAGTGGATAAGGGGATGGTAACGAAGCTGTCATCAAAAATTTCTGTTTCACTGATTTCACCAAGATAATTAGTGCTAAAATTATTGGCCCCGTCGTAGACGTACCCGATCCAAGTGGTCGTGCCAAAAGATGTTTCATCTCCTGCCGGAGTTTCCAACTCAATGGAGGCAGTATTTGAATAAAGAACATCCCCCAATCCGTTTGAGGCTTCACGGCGGTAGTAGTTCAACCCCGCTGACAAACCAGTCGGGTCGAAGCTTGAGGAAGTAGCCCCAACGATGTTGGTGAAATTGATGTTGTCCGTTGATTCCTGCCATTGGTAAGTCAAGGCACCTGAGCAAAATCCTGCTTCACTCACATTGGTCAATGTTGCTGGTGTAGAGGTAGTGCATACCGTTTGATCGGAGTTGCCAATCAACCCTCCAGAGCCAATCCCACTTAAAAAAGAATACGTAAAACTTACTCGATTGTCACTCGTATTCTCGAAGAATTCCAATACCATGTCCGTACTACCACTTAAAAAAACGTCTACACTTACCGTACGGTAAGGGTGAGTGGAATAATCATCGATCACATAAGAAGTCCCTCCGTCCAGGCTAAGACGTACGCCATCATCTCCGCCTATTGTAATTCGATACTCCCCACAGGCGAATGTTTGTCTCATCTTAAAACGTACAGAGAAGGTCTCCAGGTCTACATTACATGGTGAATTGGTGCTAAAGGTTCCTGTGCTAGCTCCAAAGTCTTCATCAAATAGCTCCGTTTGGTTAATCGTGCCACGATAGTTTGCGGTTGAGAAATCATTGGCCTCATCGTAAACATACCCGATCCAGGCAGCGGACCCAAATGAAGTTTCATCTCCGTCTGGAGTGACACCGCATGGCTGAGACCAACCATTAAAACTTATAAGTAGGACTAATCCAAGAATTAATTTACTCTTTGATGCTTTACGTTTAATTGATAGAATCATAATTTTTGTGATGAAACAACAACCCAACTTAATATTTAAGGTGGATGCACGTTCCATTATTTAGGTGAAACATGTCTTTTCTTAGGCGAATAAATCTATTTACAAGATATACGAAATGTTTCTTTTAGTCAATCAGCTCAATGAGCTGCGACGCTATTGGAATGATTTGCTTTTCTCTGATTGTTTTGAGAAAGATAGGAGGGGATATCCTTT
>JBCCXH010000619.1:0-2907 GCA_039192005.1 Bacteroidota bacterium | reverse complement strand
TCTGTGATATCCAAAATGGCACTCGCACTAATTGATCAATGTGAGGATAAAAAATCTTCCAGACCGCAAAAAAGATTAAAAGCCTGTCTGAATGACAAATACCGAGAAAAAACATTAAAAATCTAACATGCAATCGCCCTGCCAAATCAGGTACAAAACCTGTCATAGGCATTTTGGTGTGGAGCTTTAACCCTCCTTTTTTCTTTCCATTGAGTGTGTTGCGACCCGATCCCTTAAAAATGTCCACAAACAGCGTGATGGTAGAGGAATCAAAGCAAAAGATCTTTGCCTCATCTAGTTGCTCGGTGAAATGACACAGGGTAGGTTTAAGTGTAGCTGAATAATAGGCATAAAGTTTTTTGTATAAGGCAGAAAATACTTCACTATTGCGGTTAATATTAGCATCACTCAATGTACTGACTGCGGGGAGCTTTCTGATCCCCAGGTAAGTCAGCTTATTTTCCAATAAAAGCAGGTTTTTACATAGGTTATTCAATGACTTACATCGCATCACAACTCCGTAGAAAATGAATACTAATTGCTTATAGGTCGTCATCGTTTTGTAGTAACGATCGCTTTGATGTGCGGCTACGCTTTCATCTACTAAGGCTTTTGGGATATAAGAAAGTAACTGGCAAATGATAGGTTGTCCAGATAGATAGGTGTTTTTAGCCATGGTGTTGAATGTAGGAACTCAAACATCATAAAATTAGGCGAGTTAGCACTGATAACTCGCCTTTAATTATTGTACTTTACTAAGAAATAGAAAGTGTCGAACATGATTTAGGCGGATACTAATAGTAGTTTTTTACTACTGCCCTATTTCTTTTGATGTTCTCCTGTTTATCAGTCCGGCGCGTAGGTAGAATACGTCAGGTCATCGATCATGACGTCCACTTCGGGATCGGTACCGGAGTACACGATGAAGTAGATGGACTGCACCCGATGAATGGTGGGTAAACCGGCCACATTCATATGTCCCAGGTTAAAGCTGTGCCGTTCCCACTCCGGGTTGGTTCCGTACAAGTTGGTGGACCATGCTTTCCACTCTCCATTGACGTCACGCCCCTGAATCATGAAGAGTACCCGGGTGTTTCTTCCATCGCCTTTGAGGTCAAAGTTGATGTAGACGTCTTTCGGGTCGTATCCTTCCATTTTGGCTGAAACCTTACCTGCAAATCCCGTGTACCTGGAAGCGATCTGCGGATGTCCGTCCTTGTTGTATCCTTTCATGTGAATGACTTTACCTCTGCCTTCTACCGCTACGTACTCGTTGATCTCCACCCCTACGGTGTCTCGTGGCGTTTGCCACCAGAACGGGTTTCCTGGTTCATCAAAGTTATGGATGGGTACCGTTTCGCTTGGAGGAGTCACCCGGATCAGTTTGGTACCCCCAAGTCCTGCAGCTACTGCCAGAAAGCCGTTGCTGTACTGTACTTCGTTGATGCTTTGGAAGTCTCCCAATGCCAGCTGACCGATCACCTCTGCAGTGATACTGTCGTCACCGTACTGCATCTCAAAGAGGTAAACCGACTCACCGGCCGCTACGTAGCCCACCTGGTTATTGATGGTCACGCTATTGGCATACAAGTCGCTGGTACCTGATGGCAAAGGAATGTTTAAAAGAAAGGCTCCGTTTGTCAGGTCATATACCTGAATGCCTTTGTAGCCGGAAGCTACGTATACGTTATTGCCTTCTATATCGAAGGTAGATTTGTGTCCTTCCTGGTCCAGCCCGGAGATGGCAACCGTCCGCTCGATGGAAAAGCTTGCCGGGTTGAGAATGGAGAGCCGTCCGGGATTGGCACTTAGTACGCTTAGTGACGTTTCATCAGCATGTACCCAACGTGCATCTTTAATGGCCACGTACCTTTCCAGCTCATGCGTCTGTGCATCGATTACATAAAGACCTCCCCCGTTTTCAGTGGAAGCACCCGTGGTCACAAACAAATATCCGTTGGCCATCGCTACGCTGGTGGCTACGTTGCCTCCTAAGCGGATGCGGTCAAAGCTTTCCATATCCGGTACTCCACCCGAAACGGAAACTTTGTCTACAAAAGCTACGGAGTCTACCCCGGGAGAGCCTCCCGCATAGTACAATTGATCGCCTGAAAAAGAGACCATGGACACGTCGGCCTGTTCCAGTTCCATTTGGCTCACCAATGAAAGGGACGCTTCTGCTTTAGCGATGATGTCCACCCCTCCTTTAAAAACGGATCCTGCAAAATTATAACCTACTGTAATGATACCTTCCTGAATGGAGATGGTAGAAGCCATGATGGATTTGCCGTCTACGACTGGTGGGGTGACTTCGGAGACTAATGTCATTTCGATTTGGTCTGAAGTAACGCGACCACCATTGGCTCCAATGATGGAAACGGGTTCATTACGCGTGGCGAACCGCTGCGACAGCGCTCCCTGATTTGTATTAAGGTTGACCACTGCCTCCGGGTATCGCGCTATGAGTGCGTCTGTATCATCGTCTTTACATGCGGACATGAGTACGATCAACCCCAGAACAATTGCTGATTTCTTCATCTTTTTCATCTTTGAAGTATTTGTAATCGACTTCAAAATTGACAGAAATGGACAGAGCATGTTAGCGAGATATGCCTATTTGGGACATTACGTGTTTTGCTTAGCCTGAATTCCAAGACATCGGAAACGTAACAACCTGAGTTCGATTAAAAATCTTGCCTCAGTTTGACCGCGAAGGGCGGACCGTTTGATTTTGAGTAGAAATTTTGCCACAGCCTTGAAGGAATATCGGGATATTTCAAAGGATTTTGGTGAAATTTATGCCAAAATCAGCGGTTCGTCGCACGATCAAATCTTTCCAAGACAAATCATCTTCACGTCATTTTTGCTTCAAAAATTTATCAAAAGGATCCATCATTCTTCAAAATT
>JBCCXH010000618.1:0-2914 GCA_039192005.1 Bacteroidota bacterium | reverse complement strand
CTGCAGTTAAACGACCGACGATCACAAATTTATTTTGCGTCGCATTTCGTTCGGCTACGGCTTTTGTATCCGAGTATAGATCATCATAAACAAACTTTTCAATCAGATCTCCCTCATTGGTAGGATTAAAGAAAGACTCCAGACGGCTACCGAATGGTTCAAGTACTGGAAAAATAACGTTACCGTTCCGGGTGTCGATGGTGGTCCCTTCAATGAAATCGAAATTAGCATCAGGTTGTCGGTCATTGTTCTGGTTTAGCTGGTCCAATCCAAATACTTCAATTAACGGTCGGTCTTGTAGCCGCTGACCTTCATGCAAAGATGGGTTATCCTGACCCGTCACGTCATCCCGATAAATCACCCTGAGCTGAAATCCCTCCCTGGAAACCTGCGCTGCATTCAAATTGTAAATGTTTTTCATCATCAGATCCCAGGTAGGTACGTCTGTTGCAATCTGGTTTGGCCGCAACATTTTAAGGAAGATGACTTCATCATCCCCTCGGGTTTGGTAATCTTCGGTCACTTCTCCTACCTGGTTCACCTCTCCATTGAATGTGTAGACATAGGAGACTGCCAGGACCTCATCACTTTGAAGCCTACGTAACAAGGAAATGTACCCAAGCTCCCTATTCACCACATATTCCGACGGATCCAGCTTTCTGGCCGTAGTGATTCGAACAAAATCCCTGGAAGATTGGAACTCATCTGAAAATAAGTTGCCAAGACTTGTTTCCACTTCATTCACATTGGTTGATACGGAAGAAGCTAAATTCTGAAAAAGGTTATTTGCACCATTGGACGTTGGCAATTCGGAACCTGCAGGAATGACATCTGCCTCGTTTACCAGCCTGTCAGATTCTCCCAGGTCCATGAAAGCTACAATGTTTCGTGTCGTTTCCGTATCGTTGTTTCGATTCAACACGTATACCTCAACCCGGTTGATGTCTACACCGGAAGTGATTTGTGGAACGGTGGAAAGCCACCTTTCGTAGTTATCCCGAAAAAAGTGCCCAAGAAAAAAGTGCTTGTTTTCGTCGTACTCTGACCCCTGAATGTCAAACTCTCTGCCCTGAAACCCACTTTCAATGCTTAGTGTCTCGTTTCGCCCCCTTTGCTGGGAGGCAACTGCTGTGACCCACAACTTACCAAACTGTAACTCCGTCTTTACACCAAACAGTGACTGAGCGCCCGAAATCAACGAATTGGTCACGGGCATGCTGACGTTACCAATCTCTATTTTCTTAATAATGTCTTCATCGTACCCGGTGTACTCTACTTTCAGGTTATTTTGAAAGTCGAAAGTGTTGTTGTTATCAAAATTCGCAGTGATGGCGAGTTTTTCGCCAACTTTTCCTACTACGTTCAGGCTAATCTGTTGATCAAAATTGAAGCCCCCGTTTCGCTGCTGCCTCCTTGTTAGTTCCGGGTTATCAATTCGCTGAAAGCGCCCTCCAAAGTCCAGATTCACAAACCCATTGGGTTGAATGTCTACGTAACTACCTCCGAAAATCCGATCAAAGACCGGGCTTATGTAGAGTCGGGGGATGAGGCTTCGACCACTTACTGCACTTTCTCCATCCAGTCCGGCAGATCGCTCTTTGAAATATTCTTTGTTTAACTGAGAGTTGGTATACCGATTAAATTCCTCAAACGTCATGTTAGACGCCGGGCGAAAATCAAGTTCGCCAATATTTTCCTGAACAGAATACGTCACACCGGCATCATCCGCTGCCGTATCCGGATTAAATCGAACTTCAAGATCAAGTTGGGTAGGGTTTTTCAAAAACATAGGCGACCGAGAGGTGCGATTGGAAAATGGATCGCCAAAACGGTACGACGGATTATAGGTCGGTTTCTTTGATGGCTCATATGGTCCAAGCGTATCTTGCTTGGCTGTATCCAACGGAAGCTGAAAGACCAGATGCTCTGCACTTACTTCTCCTATGAGGAATAAAAATGCAGCGGATATCAGTATATAATCCTGAAGTTTCAAAAATTCTCCTTTACGATTAGGTTTATGACCTTTTGAGTGCCTGTTTAATCAAATCTTCCAAATTAATATCATCCCCGTATTCCTTCAAAATCATATGGATTGATTTTTCTGCCACAGACTTAGAAATCCCTAAAGTGGTCAAGGCTGATAACGCCTCAGTCTTCACAGTATTATTAGGTAAGGGTGCAATTTCTTCTGTTTTATCCAAAAGACCCTCTTTTTTCATTTTATCTTTCAATTCCAGGACAATTCGCTGTGCAGTTTTTGCCCCAATTCCTTTCACCGATTGAATGGTTTTGACGTCTTCATGTGCGATAGCAGCCTGAAGTTCTTTTGCCTCAAGAGAGGAAAGAATCATAAGGGCGGTGCTAGGCCCTACTCCACTAATAGACAGCAGATCGAGGAACCGCTTTCTCTCGGATGCATCGTAAAAACCAAAAAGAGTATGCGCGTCTTCTTTTATGTGCAGATAGGTATGGATTAAAAGATCTTCTTTCTCCTTGATGTGACTGTAAGTCGTTAAACTTATTTTCACTTCATACCCAATGCCCATCACATCGACGATTACATGCGTCGGATCTTTGTAAGCCAGTTTGCCTTTCAGATAGGTGATCATAGCCGGCAAAAGTATGGATATTAACGAATTTTGTAAAATGCTGTTAGTATAGGTGAGGTATCTTTCATTCTAATGAAAGATTTACGACAACTATTTACACATTTTCTTAACTGGTTATTGTCAGCTGACAATTATTTAGGCTCTGCTGAGAAACACTTTTATCAATATTTATGGCACATAATTGCACTACTAGCCAATGCTTTTTGAAATGTGTTACTCAATTGGTGCAAGGTTTTTTAAGGAGTAGTCTCATTTTCTGTGCATTAAATAGTTCAAATGATCACTTTGTAATCATTTGAAACGTT
>JBCCXH010000617.1:0-2917 GCA_039192005.1 Bacteroidota bacterium | reverse complement strand
CTACGATACTTCATTATTGAAACCCGGTTCGTACTTTGTCAGGTTTACTGGAGGTGGGAACCGGCAGCCGTTGGTTTACAAAATTGTTAAGAAATAAGCATCATAAAATACCTTGCCGAATGCACGTGGCGATCAGCTGAGCTACATTTTTAGAACCTGTTTTTGTCATGGCATTTTTCCGGTGTGTCTTCACAGTATGCTCACTGATATTAAGCTTGGTCGCTATTTCATAGTTGGAATAACCTCTGATCAGCAAACCGAGTACATCCCTTTCCCTGTTTGAAACGCTCTCTGAAAGTAGCCTTTGTCCACCGTAGCTCTGATAAAACAGCGTTTCGTACTCATCCCTGACATTTAGAATTTTTGCCGAAGCCTGAATAGGAATTATCTCGTGGGCTTCCAGCACCGAGTAATGCGCTAACCCAATAATAGGCTTACCTTGATCATCGAAAAACATCGGAGTCGTATGCTGGATAACATTTTTGTAAATGCCATTCCCCGACTTAATCCGGTAGTTCCAGGTGTAGGTCATTCTCCTTCGATCCTCCAGGGCTATATTCTCCATCGTAAAATCCATCAAATCCTGAAGCGATTTTAACCATACCTGAATTTCATCTTTGTGCATCCTCTCCCACCAAAACTTCATACCCTGTTCAATCATTTCGCCAATTTCCAGGTTTATGGCGGAAGAAAAGTTTTTACTCACATACTCGAAAGATTGGGTGCTGGTATTCGTAACACAAAAGAAGGTCGCGCTATGAGGAATCAATCGATCAAGCTCCCTCAGCTTTGCGACGTGGCTTTCCAAAGTCGCACCCTTAAACTCCTTAAATGTCTCAAAAATAGTGTGATAACCCTCAATGATCCTTTTCTCCATGTACCCTAAAGTACTCAACTCAAGGTAGATTAAGCGGCGTTTAGCAAAGTTTGATTACTTCAGATCGTCAGGTGTGGTGATTTTAATGTTTGAATGACTGCCTTCCACCAGAAAAACCTCCTCCCCGGCATGCTCATATACTGAAGCATCATCTGTGAATGCTAAATCTCCAATTCCAGCATAAGCCTTTTTCAACTTTTTAATGTCAAAAGTCTGAGGCGTCTGTACCAAAACGTAATTGTTTCTGTTTCTGGCTTTGGACTTCTTCTTGGGAAATAATTCGCGGATGGAATCTTTCAATGGCACTGCCGCCACCCCTGATCCATTGATTTCCGCAGACTCATAAGAGGAAATGATTGTCGCAGGTTCTACATGAGGTCGGACCGCATCATGAATGGCAACAAGCCCCCCACCTTCAATTTTAGACAGACCGGACAAAACTGAAGTTGTGCGAGTGCTTCCTCCCATCGCAATTTCAACTTCTCTAATAATTGGATAGTGTGATTTCAGCTTTTCCCATCTTGAAACCTCATCCGGAGGCAGCACCACAATTAATTTTAGATCGGGAATTGCGAGAATGAACTTTCTAATTGTCTGAATGATGATTGGCTCTTCATCTACAATGAGAAATTGCTTTGGCACCTTTGATTTCATTCTGGTACCACTACCACCTGCCACTATGATGGCATATTTCTTCATAATTCTTTTAAACAATCAGCATCGCATCACCATAACTGAAGAAGCGATACTTTTCCTTGATTGCGGTCTGGTAAGCCTCCATCACCAGGTCGTAACCGCCGAACGCAGCTGCCATCATTAGCAGTGTCGACTCTGGTAAATGAAAGTTGGTGACCAAAGCGTCACAAATCTTAAAATCGTAAGGAGGGAAAATGAACTTATCTGTCCATCCGGTATTTTCTTTCAGTAAACCTGTGGCGGAAACAGAAGATTCCAGCGTCTTCATCACGGTTGTGCCAACAGCACAAATTTTTGATTTATCGGATAATGCTTTGTTTACCCTGTCTGCTGTTGGTTTCTCCACCCAGTAATTCTCTGAATCCATCTTGTGCTTGGTAAGATCTTCTACGTCCACTGGCCGGAATGTGCCAAGCCCAACATGTAGTGTGATAGAAGAAACATCCACACCAACGAGTTCCAGTCTTTTCATCAACTGTGGCGTAAAATGGAGTCCTGCAGTCGGAGCAGCAACTGCGCCCACGTTCTTTGCATAGATGGTTTGGAATCGTTCCCTGTCTTCTGGCTCAGTGGATCTCTTTATCTCCCGAGGCAGCGGAGTTTCTCCGAGCGCATCAATCATTTTGTAAAAACTAGTCTGATCTCCATCAAAAAGGAATCGAATGGTTCGGCCCCTACTGGTGGTATTATCAATTACTTCAGCTACTAGCTCGCCATCCCCAAAGTAAAGCTTGTTCCCTACCCGGATCTTTCTCGCAGGATCCACCAAGACGTCCCACAGTTTCATTTCCCGATTAAGCTCTCTGAGTAGGAAAACCTCGATCTTAGCTCCCGTTTTTTCTTTGTTCCCATAAAGTCTTGCGGGAAATACCTTTGTATCGTTAATCACGAAAACATCATCCTGATCAAAGTAAGTGACAACATCCTTAAAGATTTTATGCTCTATTTCCCCGGTATCACGGTGAACTACCATCAATCTCGACTCATCTCTGTTATCGGTGGGGTGTAAGGCAACAAGACTTGACGGTAAGTCGAACTTAAATTCGGACAATTTCATTCCCATAGGAAAAGACTAATTATTGATGAAAAGAGCGCAAAAGTAGCAAATATTCCTGCAAGATTGTAACGTTCTTCATTTCATTATCAACCCTGTCCTAAATAAGTAGAAGGAAGAGGTTCTGGTTTTCCTAGATCGCTAGATTTAGGTTTCGACAAAACCCAAAAACCTCTCATGAGCAATGTAACGCTGTTTAGCCAAATTATTCATAAGATTGATCGCTCGCTTTTCAATAGCCTTGTATCCGAAAAGCAATCAGATAAGGGATGTAAAGGCTTCAATAGTTG
>JBCCXH010000616.1:0-2926 GCA_039192005.1 Bacteroidota bacterium | reverse complement strand
TGAATTATCTTATTCGCTTATTTCCATGCTAAACCTTGTCATGCGACTATTAAATAAAACGGTTTTAATGCTCATCCTGATCGGTTGTAAGGCTTCAACCATCGGATCAATCCCCCAGGAACCTGCTCCAGAAGATCCAATAAAAGCATTTACTTCTGAAATGGTGCAACATGAAGGTTTCTACGATTTCTATTATGATGAAAAGACCGGTAAAATCTTTCTGGAAGTGGATAAGGTCAACCAGGAGTTTTTATACGTCAATTCGCTGGCTGCAGGTGTCGGCTCCAACGACATCGGCCTGGATAGAGGGCAACTTGGCGACGAGCGGGTGGTGACGTTTGAAAAGCACGGAAACAAACTACTGCTTATCCAGCCAAATTATGATTACCGGGCCATCAGTGACAACGAAGACGAGGTAAAGTCGGTAGCAGAGGCGTTTGCCAGCTCCGTTTTAGCAGGTTTTGAAATTAAGGCAACGAATGGTTCGGCCTACTTAGTGGATGTCACGAATTTCTTGTTAAGGGATTCGCACGACGTAAGTGGCCGGCTCAGCAGGTCAAAGCAGGGAAATTTTTCGGTGGATAAATCAAGGTCTGCCATCTACCTGGACGGCACGTTCAATTTCCCAAAGAACACGGAGTTTGAGTCCCTCCTAACTTTTGGAGGCAAAGCAACGGGCGCATATTTAAGGTCGGTGACGCCGACACCCCATTCCGTAACGGTACGTACACACCACAGCTTCATTGAGCTACCTGATGATGGGTACACGCCAAGGGTTTTCGATCCCAGAAGTGGCTTTTTCAATATTTCTTATCAGGACTATGCCACTCCGATAGCGGAACCGTTAGTCAAACGATTCATCGTGCGGCACCGGTTAAAGAAAAAAGATCAGGGAGCAGCAAGGAGTGCCCCTGTTGAGCCCATTGTTTATTATGTAGACCGAGGGGCTCCCGAACCCATTCGCTCTGCGCTCATAGAAGGAGCCAGTTGGTGGAACCAGGCATTTGAAGCGGCAGGATACATCGATGCTTTTCAGGTGAAAGTACTACCCGAAGGGGCGCACCCTTTGGACGTAAGGTACAACGTGATCCAGTGGGTACACCGATCGACCAGGGGGTGGAGCTACGGTAGCGGAGTGCGAGATCCACGCACCGGAGAAATGATCAAAGGACACGTGAGCCTGGGTTCACTACGCGTAAGGCAGGATTTCTTAATCGCGACCGGACTCCTTCAACCTTATGAAAAGGGAGATGAACAACCGACAGCGATGACCGAAATGGCACTGGCCCGGTTGCGCCAGCTATCTGCGCACGAGGTAGGCCATACACTCGGGCTCGCTCACAATTTTGCAGCGAGTGTAAAGGACCGGGCATCTGTGATGGATTATCCCCACCCTTACGTAAAAATGGATACACAGGGAAACATTGATTTAAGCGAGGCCTACGATGACAAAATAGGAGCCTGGGACAAAACGACCATCACCTATGGCTACAGCGACTTTCCAGAGGGAGAAAATCAGAAGAAGCTCAATAAAATTCTGGAAGAAGCTTTTTCTAAGGGTGCTGAATACATCACAGATCAGGACGCCCGCCCCTCCTCCGGGCTTCATCCCAACGCTCACTTGTGGGATAATGGCGCGAATGCCGCGCAGGAACTGAATCGTATGATGAAGATACGGAGGACGGTACTTGATCGGTTTTCGGAGAAAGTACTCCGTGAAGGAACGCCCATGAGCAGCATCGAAGAGGCGTTGGTACCGATCTACCTGTTTCACCGGTATCAGGTAGACGGGACCTCCAAACTGATTGGCGGGCTGCACTACAGCTACTCCTTGAGGACCAGCAGTGGAGTGATGACCAAGATGGTTTCCCCGGACCGGCAACTGGAAGCACTGGATGCGTTGTTGAATACGGTCCAGGTCAAAAACCTGAAACTACCAGAGGCCTTGTTGAAGAAAATACCTCCCAGGGCGTTTGGTTATCCCAGATCGAGGGAAACGTTTCAGTCAAAAACGGGTCCGGCGTTTGACTACCTGGCAGCGGTAGAGACCGCAGCGAGTGTTCCTTTTTCTTTTATTTTTAACGCGGATCGTTTTAACCGCCTTTTGACATATAAGACCCGGCAGTCTGATCAGCCCGGAGTGGATAACGTCCTGGAAAGAACGATTGCTGCTGTTTGGAAGAACCCTGCTGCTGACCGTCAGGATCGCACCATCCAGCGAGTGGTGGAGATGGAAGTATTGAAACACCTAATGGGGCTGGCCGTCAATCAACGCGCGTACGATGAAGTGCGGGCGAAAGCACTGGCCGGTATCAAAGGGATCAAAACTTATGCATCCGGTAGAATGGCAAAAACAACAAACGAAGATGGCATTTACTACAGGTATGCCGTCAGCAAAATCGATCAGTTTTTGGATGACCCGAGTCAATTCAACCTACCAAATACCATCAAAGCACCGGATGGATCACCAATTGGAAGCTGTAATTTTTGATCGGGATGACCACCTATAAAAAAGTCAACTACTACATTAGCAAAACGATGAGGTTTATCAGGTTTACTAGTACGATCTTCTTGCTTTTCTTATTTTCAACTTCCGTAGGCCAGATCAACTATGACCCGGGTGATACGCTTTGTGTCGTCGCTCTTGGGGGAATCAACCTAAGGGTTGGTCCCGGAACGGATTTCGAAAAAATCACACGTATCAGCAATGGAGCACAAGTCGTCATCAAAAGCATCTCCGATGTCCGGGATAGCATCGAATTTAAAGGTTTTTGGGTGGAAGTAAAGACCGTTGACGGAGCAAACACGGGCTATGCTTTTGATGCATTCCTGAGTCAATACCCGGTCATTAACGATTTAAATGGCGGAGCCGAACTGACTGAAGTACTACTCGCCTATTGTGAAGCATCTTTTCAACCTACTGGAT
>JBCCXH010000615.1:0-2944 GCA_039192005.1 Bacteroidota bacterium | reverse complement strand
GCTCAATTCGCCAATAGGCGAGGCGGGCATCACAACTAATTTGTGTCATTTGGGGAATATTGCACAGGACGTGAATGTGAGTTTGGCAGTTGACAGCAAGTCGGGTTGGCCATCAGACCCTCAGGCTATCGCTAAAATGAACCGGACATACGAAAAAGGGTGGGAGCCCAAAGTGTAGGACTATGAAGGTAAGTAGAAGAGGTTTTGTTGCTAGTGCCGCGATGGGAATAGGAGGAATGGCAGTGTCTTGCAATTCCGAACCGACTTCCGAGACAGAAACGCCATTGGCAAAAGATCAACCTAGTAAGAAAAAGAAGAATAAATATGATGACAGAGATCTCCCAAAGTTTCAGTTAAGAAAGTTAACGGAAGTCCCGAATCACCATTTCTTCGGTTATTATGGTGTGTCGCCATGGAATCGTGATGAATCCTTAATGGTTGGTTTGGAGTCTACTTTTCAGGATCGTTTGCCTAATCCCGGAGATACGGCTGCTATCGGCTTGATTGATCCGGAGACAGGTCAGTTTGATGAAATCGACAAAACGCTGGCATGGAACCTTCAGCAAGGTGCTATGCTTCACTGGAACCCGCTAGCGCCGAATGACGAAATCATCTATAATGACCGTGTAGATGATGCCATGGCTTCTGTCAAGCTGAATGTCACGACTGGCCAAAAAACGGTGCTACCAAGACCCATCAGTGGGGTCGCCAAAATAGGGAGGTTTGCCTTAAGCCTGACCTACGGCCGATTGTCGAGACTCAGAAAAGTAGTGGGTTATGCGGATGCTGTCGACCCTTTTGCTGATCAAGCTCACCCAAAAGAGGATGGAGTGTTTAGTATTAACCTGGAAACCAATGAAGTGAAATTGGTTACCAGTATCGATCAGGTCTACCAGCACGCAGTAGGTTCCTATCCTTCGCTGGAAGGAAGGGATATTTGGTTCAATCATACCGATATAAATCCATCCGGCAGTCGGTTTTTGTTTCTGGCAAGATCACGCAACGAAAAAGGAAAACTGGATTCTGCCATGTTTACGATCAATATGGACGGCTCGGACTTAAAGATGGTCGTACCATTTGGTACTGAAGTCTCTCATTTTGGATGGCGAAATGATACCGAAATAGTGGCGACACTTAAGGATGACATAGGATTGTACCAGCATTATCTTTTCACCGATGGGCAGCAAGATTTCAACAGCATTGGTGAGGGTTTTATTATCGACAATGGTCACTGCACCTTTTCCGCTAATGGACGGTACATGACCACTGATCGTACACAAGACGAGAGTAAATCCACCTCACTGTGGCTCTATGACATGGAACTCGACAAGGGATTGCTGTTAGCCAATCTCCCGGTCAGTGAATACAAGTATCTCCACTCCAATACACGGTGCGATTTCCACCCCAGATGGAACCCATCAGGAAATAAGATTTGCTTCGATGCGATCGATCCTGCCACCCATACCCGTCAGATGCATTTAATTGAGTTCACAGCATCATAGACACATGTCACAGAAATGGCTGCCATCGGGTCTTCTATTGATTTGCCTTGTGCTTACCACTTGCAGTGCTAAAAAGGAGGATGGAGTGGGGCTGTCAGTCAATTTCCCAGAAGTAGAGGGGCCTATACAAATTACCAAAGAGGGTAAAGAGCACTTCTTTGCGAGCTATTATGGTATCAACTCTTTCAGCAAAAATCAACGCTATGCCACTGTACTACAGACAGATATTAAGGATCGGCTTCCAACGGAAAATGATGCTGCAGTCCTTGGTTTGGTAGACTTGAAGACAAGGGAATTCAAGGAGATCAGTTTAACAAGGGCATGGAATTTTCAACAGGGGTGTATGGCACATTGGTTGGCAACCAATCCCGATTCGTTGATTATTTTCAACGATTACAGGGCAGGTCAACTGGTTTCTGTTATCATCAACGTCCACTCCCAAAAAGAGGTCAAAACATTTGATCGACCTGTCAGTGCCGTTTCACCTGACGGCAGGTACGCTATCAGTATCAATTTTGCCAGGTTGCGAGAGGCAAGGGACTCTTATGGATACGGAGGTCAAGGACAGCCGACAGACATTTCAGATCCCTTCCCCCAAGATGATGGACTCTTCTTACTCGATCTATCGACAGGGGAATCAAAACTACTCATCTCCTATGATGAAGTTAAAAATGAGGTGCCGACATTACCTTCCGGTGGATACGAGTACTTTAATCATACCCTTTTCAGTAGGGATGGATCCAGGATATTCTGGCTTGCCAGGGCGCGACCAGAGAGAAACACAACTGCTCTGACCGTCAATATCGATGGGTCAAACCTTAGTAAATGCTTTCCAACTGCATGGGGAGGTTCACACTATGATTGGCTGAGTGGAGATGAACTTATGGTGACAGCAGAGTATGAGGGTATGCAGTATGGCCACATTCTATTTGAGGTAGGACAAAAGAACTACAAGCGTTTAGGCAAAGGTTTACTCGATTACGATGGACATGGCACGTTCTCCCCAGACAAAAAATGGATGGCTACTGACACGTACCCAAAAAATGGCCTGAGGGAGCAAAAATTGTATTTAATGGATATGAAAACAGAAGCCGTTATCTCGTTAGGCAGATTTGCCCAGCCAGAAGAATACAAGAAAAAATGGCGATGCGATTTGCATTGCCGATGGAGTCCTGACAGTGATATTATTGGATTCAATTCTGCTCACAAAGGAAGTCGTCAAGCCTACATTTTCAGACTTAACTAAGCCATGGTTCAATGAAAACCGCATTATTCAAGATCAACTTCTTTTTATTCTTTACGCTAGTTGCGCTAAGTGGATATCCACAATCCTATGACACCACTAAGCCATGGACGTATTGGTTTTGGATGGGCAGTGCTGTGGACAAGGCTAATCTGGATATCGAGTTGGAAGAGTTTAAACGGTCTGGCATAGGAGGAGT
>JBCCXH010000614.1:0-2969 GCA_039192005.1 Bacteroidota bacterium | reverse complement strand
TTACGATCAAATAAAGAAAGCTACTAACATATGATACGGTCGGATGGCCTTCTTAGCACTCTGCTAAGAAACAGCAAAACATCCCACTTATGTACCGCCAAAAATGTGAAGTGCTTTCTGCCTTCTTCCGCTTGTGGGAGTTTTTATCTACAATAACGCAGTACTTCTCTGATACTTTGAATGCCCCCCCTTGCCGGACGCAGGCAGATAAGCTACTTTTATCGCTATTAATAAAGTTTGGAGATCATAGCTTCATATCTGGATGTTACTTGAAATATTCATAACGATTTAGAAATCATTCGTTACAAAACCAGCTCAAAAGGCAAATCCGACGAAGCTTCCAGTTGTGTTTGCCATCCATAAACTTTTTCCAGTGCCTTCAGTTTGGTCAGTGTTGGTACCGACTGATTACTGACCGATGTCCCGTAGAGGTTGAGCGACTCCAGATTGGTCAGACCGGATAGGTGAGGAATTCCCACGTCGGTGATTTCATTTTTCTCCAAACGAAGTTTCTTGCAGTTTTTAAGGCCAGACAGTCTTTTCAGGTGCTCATCTTTCAGGCCTACTCCAGAGAGGTTGAGCCAAATAACGTTTTCTTTGATTTTTTCTAACGCATCCAATGCCTCTTCAATGGCACTTTCTGAGGAGATGGAGTGTGAGGGCAAGGTCACGTCCAACATGCCACTACCGGTTACTAACGGCTTGATGACAAAGCCGGATTGGGCAAGCTCGATGAGCGCAGACGAATCTAATGGGATTTGAGTGACGGTAGCATGAGTGCCGGTTCCGTCAATTTTTAAGTAGGCCGCTACCAACTTGCCATACGCTTCGCCAGGTTTTTCCAACGTGGCCTCAAAACTGGCGCCCTGGTCCACCCATCCTATCAAAAGTTGGATTTCTTCATCGGTAAGTGGGACTTTACCTTTCGGCGGCATCACTTTCTTATCGTCTTTACTCAGCAGCGTCCGTCGGATCATTTCGCTTTGGTCGCTTTGGTGCGCGACAAAGGCCGGCCCGGTTTTCCCTCCCTTTTCCAGCGTGGCAATGCTTTCAAAAGAAAGGGCTCCTTTTTTCTTGTTCTTACCGTGACAGCTCGCACATTTGGTAGTTAAAATGGGCTGAATCACGTGTTCATAAACAACTACCTGATCGAGCGAGGCCAGTTTGATTTCCTCTTCTTTCTCTCTGAAAGGAGCATATTCCGTAAGGTATTCTTCTCCATGGGTCATGTTGCCTCCCATGTGTCCGGTCAGGCTGACCACAACGATGATCATAAACTGGATGCTCCACTGCATGGCCTGACCGGAGAGCCACGTTATTTTATTTAAGGTGGCGATGTAGGCGACCGCGGATAAGAGCGTCAGTAGAATTCCCATCCACATATGTAGGTTGAGGGTTGCGGCCTCGTATCCTCCTTCGCCGGACAGGAGAAACCCAAGTACACACGCAGCCACGCCACTCAGTGTGCTGAGTAATAACGCAAAGGAAATGGCTGGCCCAAACCCTGCTTGAGGCTTCCACTTTTGGTAGGCTTTCATTAAAAAGCCCAACATTAGAAAGCCTATGGGTAAGTGAACAATTAGCGGGTGAAACCTTCCAAGAAAATAACCAAACTCTTCCATACTAAACGCGCGTTAATTTGACAGGTGCCGTGTGATTTGCATTCCATTGACAGACGTAAAGGTTCTTGTCTTCATCAATGCACACGTCATGTCCGTGATTAAAAATTTTGTCTTCCGTCTGATACATCTGTTGCAGCTTGCCATTTTTATATTCAGGGGATGTTCCTCCCGGATTGGAGACGACTCGATCACCGTCTAAGATGGTCACGAATCCGGTGTTTTTTACCCATCCTTTATTTTCGATCCGCGTTTTACTCCAGCAGACTCCGGCATAAATGTTGTCATCGTCGATAACCGGACGACACACAAATAAACCGGGTAGTTCCACGGTCTTGAGGTATTGACCATCCAATGTGAAATACTTAAAGCAGTTTTCTGTCCTTGACGTACAGATCAAAACGGTTTCATCGCCTCGGGTGTCCACGGCGACTCCATGTGCATTGCGCAGGTTGTAATTGGGATCTTCGTTGTTTTTCCCTCCAAAATGCCGGATGTACCGTCCGTTGTAATCGTATTGGATGATGAAGTCCGAACCATATCCGTCTGCTACGTAAATGTCCCCATTGGGAGCAACGGCTACCTCAGTGGGCATAAAGGGTTGGTCCTTTTCGTAAATGCCAATGGTGTGCGGGTCTCCAAGGTTGAAAATGAGCCTTCCGTTGATGTCGGTTTTGAATACCTGACCCGCCTGCTTTTTCCATTCCCCTTTTCGGTTCAGGTACCATCCGCAATCCACGATGAACAGGTAGTCTTCACCACCTTCGTTCGAAAGCGTTAGTCCATGACCTCCGGGATATTGGGTACCCCATGAATCCATGAGTTTACCTGATTTGTCAAAGACTAAAACGTTGTTTGAAGTATGATCTCCCAACATGATCAGGCGCCCGTTTTGATCCATCACCATTTCGTGACAATTCAACAGTGGGGTTTGTACCCGACTGATTTTAGCCCAATTCTTATCGATTTTATAGCGATAAGCTCCATGGCCTACTATCGGACCTTCCGGCAAGGGTGTCTTCTTCCAGATGTTGAAACTAAACGATGGTACAGCCGCGGCCACACCTGCTGCTAATGTCGTGTTTTTGAGGAATGTTCTTCTCGATTTCATTGACCGGTTTTTAAGCAAGGATGTCTTTGACTACATGTCCGTGAACATCGGTGAGTCGGAACCGCCTTCCCTGATGTTTGTAAGTGAGCCGTTCGTGATCGATGCCGAGTAGGTGGAAAATCGTGGCATTAAAGTCGTGAACGTGGACGGGGTTTTCTGTGATGTTATACCCAAAGTCGTCCGTTGCACCGTAGGTAAACCCTGGCTTTACACCCGCACCGGCCATCCACATGGTAAAG
>JBCCXH010000613.1:0-2972 GCA_039192005.1 Bacteroidota bacterium | reverse complement strand
GCGAGAGCATACCGGCATCATGCAAGCGCAGCGCATAGAACCGCATTGTGTCGTCCGCGCTGTAGTCGTGCCAAAGGTCATATCGTGACTATTCCGTTTCTGTGAGTTCGGAGGGGTTCTTTTTCTTTTCGCAGAGCTTTGAACTGCCCAAGGATACAACATATGCTGAGATCACCAACAATATTTCTTTAGAACCCATTAAGAAAGGAACCAAAGTGGTATTAAACAATATTTTCTTTGAAACAAGCAAAGCAGAATTAAAACCAATTAGTTACGTAGAGTTGAGTAAGGCGATAGACTTGATGAAGAAGAATCCGGGCATGAAAATAGAAGTAGGAGGCCATACAGATAGCCAGGGAGCGGATGCCACTAATTTGAGTCTTTCACAGAGAAGAGCACAGGCAGTGGTAGACTATATGGTATTGGCAGGAGTGGAGAGCGCTCGGCTCATAGCCAAAGGGTATGGAGAATCTCAACCCATCGCCGATAACACCACCAAAAAAGGCCGTGCTAAAAATCGACGGACGGAGTTTGTCATCGTAGAGTTTTAGCATCATGGACCAAAGCAAGAAGTGACGGTATCCGTTAGTATTAGTATGGACTTACTTTGCAGTAGCCTTCGTATCTGCATTCACCTTCGTCCGATAATTGGCTACAACCGTTTTAACAAAATCCTCTTTGGTTGCGTGCTTCAATTGATCACTGATCATGATTTCCGGGTTGAATTCCCGCAAATGTGCATCGCTCCATAAGCCAAGTTCAACAAGGACAGGTGTTAGACCTAATCCCTTTTCTGTTAATCGGTAAATATTGATCTTCTTATTATTTGGAAACTTTTCTTTTTTAATAAGCTGAAATGCTTCCAGCATCTTAAGCCGGTCGGATAAGATGTTTGAAGCAATGGCCTCATTGCTCCTCACAAAATCTTTAAAAGTTTTTTTGTCCTCTAGCAACATTTGTTTGATGATCACCAATGTCCACCTGTCACCTATCAGGTCAATAGCTGAGGTAAAGGGGCAATCACACCGAAATTCTACATTCATATTACTGCTGTGTTAAATTTTGCTTGTAAAATAAAATGAATTTTCCATAATTACTTGTATCATAAAAGTAATATTGTAGGTTTGCTTTCAAAAAAAAAGTAATCTATGAATGAACTCATCGCTAATCGTGATGTATTTGTTGGTCACTTTAGAAAGTTGCACCAATATGAACCTCTTGATAATGCTAGTTTAACTCAAAAATGAAAAATTTAAAAAATGGAAACAACAATTAAAGAAAAGGCCAAAACTTTTATTAACGCGGTTAACGCAGCTGATTCAAGTACTGTAAAATCCTTGGTGGCTGAAGACTACATTCAACACAATCCATTTGTCCCTACCGGAAGAGCGCTGTTTTTGGGGCTGTTTTCTGTATTGAAGGAACATGGAACAAAGGCAAACACGCAACGAATAATACAAGATGGGAATTACGTAGTGATGCATAACTTATGGACAGGGGCTGCTCCTTTTGGTGCTGATAAGATGGTTGCCTTTGATGTATTGAGAATAGACGAGGTTGGAATTATTGCGGAACACTGGGATGCCATGATGGGCTGTACTCCGCCAAATCCATCGGGTAGGTCCTTGATAGATGGAGAAACAGCCATTAAGAATCTGGATAATACCGCAGCGAATAAGCAACAAGTGATTAAACTTTTTGATGTGCTGATAAATGGAACACAAGAAGAGGTAGGGCAGGCCGTAGCTGAGAACTTTCATTCGGACTATGTTCAGCACAACCCGGCCGCTGCGGACGGAATCGCAGGTTTTGTGGCTGCCATGCCCTATGAACAGTGGGTCTTCCAAAAGCAACATAAAGTTCTGGGTGAAGGCAATTTTGTGCTTTCCATTTCTGAAGGTACGCACAAGGGCCATCACTCGGTTTTTTATGATCTGCTTAGATTGGAAGAGGGTAAAATTGCGGAACATTGGGATGTAATTCAGCAAATCCCGACCGAAAATCTGGCCAACGAAAACACCATGTTCGGATTTTAATCTAATCCAGGATTTCACAACTACATCCGGAAGGTGATCTATCGGCAGCTTTCCTGATTTTTTTCTGAATTGGCGAGCATCCCAACCATACGAGTGGGCGGATCCGGTTTTTAATCTGATCGGATCATATTCCTTATAAACCGGTAAACAACTAAGTTTACTGAGCGTATCATAGTTGCTTGTATTATGGGTAGTGATTCTGTTATTTTATTGCTTAGTGGCATTGGAGTTATCCAGGGTTTTTTACTTTCGGCCTATTTATTTCAGCTTGAATCCGGAAAGAAAAAATCCAATAGACTATTAGGTCTATTGTTGTCGGGTATTACCATTAGGGTAGGTAAATCGGTTTTAAACTATTTCCTTGAACTCGACCCCTATCACAGAAATCTGGGACTTGCCGGATTTTTAATGGTAGGACCTTCTTTGTGGCTGTACGGTCGGTCGGTTTTAAGGTCTGTTGACGGGGCAAGATGGAAGATATGGATTCATTATCTGCCTTCGGCTCTTTTCACACTTATGGGATGGTTGATTCCAAATCAAACCAATGACTTAGCCTCTCGCTTTATCTATTCGCTCGTCTTACTTCAGCTACTGATTTATTTAAGCTTTTCTTTTACCACGGCCAGTTCTTTTCTTTTAAAGAAAATCAGATTATTCAAGTGGTATAGAAATATTGTCATTGGTGTGTTGAGTTTATGGTTGTTTTATTTAGGTATTTTTCTGAAAATAATACCTGTATATATCGGAGGAGCCATTTTTTACTCTCTTTTAATTTATTGTTTTTCTTATCTGCTCCTTCGGTTTCACCATTTTAATTTAGAGAAGTACAAGGGCAATACTATCCACAAAGATGAAGCCGATTCAATGCTGGCCCAACTTAAAAGGATACTGGAGGGTAATCAATTATTTTTAAAGAATGACGTAACCTTGAACGAG
>JBCCXH010000612.1:0-2981 GCA_039192005.1 Bacteroidota bacterium | reverse complement strand
GAAAAACCTGTATTTCTTACTTATCGCATGCACACTATTTGCATGTACCAGTACTACCTCTGAAAAACCAAGACCATCAGAATGGCATGGAAACTGGAAGGCCCGATGGGAAACGTTGCCTGAATCTTATCCGGGGATTGAAAACATGGAGTTCTACATGAACGGAAACTTCACTTTTACATCTGACAGCCTGACGGTCAAGGCAGACGGGTTTGATGGCTGTATTTTTAATACAGACACACTCATCCATACTCAGTCGTGGTACGTATCCAACGATACACTCTTTCTTTTAAATGATCCTGAACTGGTTGGAATGACCTATAAAGTCAAATCGAAAGCAACAGATAAAATAGAGCTTCAGCTCATGGAAGATATTTTTGTGACACTGGAGAAATAGGAAGTATCACACTTTTTGAAGCTTCATGTCATTTGCCAAAGGCCTGTAGGAATAAACGTGAGTGATCTCGTTAGTTAGTAACTAATGAGCGTATTATACTAACCATTCATGAATTTACAGGCTTTTGATCCCACTATTGGCGCAATGGTTCTATCTTCAAATGATGAAATTTAGCCAACCCATATCCTCTTGGCAAGAGTCATTGCTTGGTACTTACTTCATTCATACGGCTTGTTAAAATTCTTAAAAGCACTACTTGAGTTAGTGACCGTTCTTTCTAACTTAGTAGCAAACATGGAATCATGAAAAAATTCTTCATTATCACCGGAATCGTTTTTGCGATTCTCTTCGTAGCTATCGTAACCGTCCCCTTTCTTTTTAAAGATGACATACAAAAAGCATTGGATCAAACGCTGGATGAAAGCTTAAATGCCACTGTTTTTTACGATACAGACAAATTTGGTTTGTCGCTAATCAAAAACTTTCCGGACTTCACCCTAAGCGTTGGAGATTTTGGAATAGCGGGAGTGGACGAATTTATTGGTGACACACTTGTTTCTGTTGGGAACTTTCAAATAACCATTGATTTGATGTCTGTGATCACCGGAGACCAAATCATGATCGAGGAAATCCTTCTTGAGAATCCCAAAATTGAAATACTCGTCATGGAAAATGGCAAGGCCAACTACGATATAGCAAAAGAAGGAGCGCCAACAGAAGATGAAGAAGAAACCGAGGAAACAGCAGAAAGCGACAGTGACATTCGTATCGGCATAAAGAACTGGACCATATCTAACGGAACCGTTATTTACCTCGATCAATCCATGCATTTTTATACCACCTTACTCGGCCTCAATCACAGTGGTACCGGAGATTTTACGTTAGATGTATTTGACCTACAAACCGAAACCGAAATTTCAGACGTCTCTCTGACGTTTGAAGGAGAAGAATACATCAGTAGTAAGCGATTCTTTGCAGATGTCACACTCAATATGGACCTGAGCAATATGACCTTCACTTTTAAAGAAAACCGAATAGCTGTCAATGATTTTGCTATGGGAGCAGATGGATTTATCAGCATGCCTGGAGAAGACATCGTGATGGACATTACATTTGGTGGAAAAGACATTGATCTTAAAAGTATTTTATCGTTGATTCCGGGTGCTTATCAGGAGTACCTGGATGGTGTTTCAGCCTCAGGAGAGATTGGGTTTGATGGGTATGTCAAAGGGACATACAATGAATCTTCCATGCCTCAAATAGCCGCTAACCTGTCTGTCGATAAAGGCAAAATTCTTTATGCGGATTATCCCGTTCCCATCGAAGACTTAACCATTAAATCCAGCTTTAATTACCCCTCTGCAGACCTTCGCGAAACCAGCTTTAACGTGGATAACTTTCACATGCTTTTAGACGGTGAGGAGCTCTCTGCCTATTTGAAGTTTAAAAACCTGGAAGATTATCAGTGGGACTTTGGAGTAGACGGTAACGCTGACCTTGAAAAAATCGCAAAAATCGTTCCGATGGAGGGCATGAGTTTGGTTGGAAAATTCAATGCAAAGCTCAACAGTGCCGGAAAAATGTCTGACGTCGAAGCCGAGCAGTATGAAAAACTAGCGACATCAGGAAGTTTGACTATTCAGGGCTTTGAGTTTTCGAGTCAGGATTTGCCCGAAAGTTTCGGCATCTCTTCTGCTTCGCTAAGCTTTGATCCGTCTCAAATTAAGCTATCAGAGTTTGTTGCTCAGGCGGGCAATACAGATATGAATTTAAGCGGAGAGATTAAAAACTATTTGGGTTTCGCACTTGGGAAAGATGAAATGCTCTTAGGAAACCTGAACTTCAAGTCCAACCTTATAGACCTCAACGAATGGATGACCGAGGAGGAAGCTACTGAAGAACAGCCCGAGAACGAGCCGGAAGCTGAAGAAGAAAACCTTGATTCTGTAGCCCTGGAGGTAATAAAAATTCCGACAAACATCGATTTTGTTTTGGCTTCAAACATCTCAAAGATTAGCTATACCAACCTTTCGATAGAAAACTTTAATGGAAAGGTGTTGATAAAGGATGGAGCGATTATTTTGGATGATAATAATTTTCAGCTTCTGGATGGGGCGTTTAATCTTAGCGGTTCGTATCAAACAAAAGATCTGGACGAACCCAAGTACGATTTCAATTTCGGCATCAAAGAGTTGTCAATTGCCAGTGCTTACCAGTCATTTGAAACCATTCAAAAGTACGTTCCCATCGCCAAGCAAGTCAGTGGTAAGTTTTCTACGGACTTCAGCGTAGCAGGTATATTAGGGCAAGACATGATGCCCATCATGGATGAAATGAATTTGAATGGGCTGGTCAATGTTGCACAGGCAGCGCTGGAAAGTGGTGATTTTGTAGAAAAAGTTTCGGCGCTCACGAGTCTTAAAGGGGTCTCATCAGCCAACTCAACTAAGAAGCAGGTGAGCATTAAAGATGTTTTAATAGCTACAGAAATAAAAAATGGTCGCTTGTTTGTCGAGCCGTTTGATCTGGACGTAAACGGACAAAAAGCAACATTGGGAGGCAGCAATAGCCTGGAAGGTAGTCT
>JBCCXH010000611.1:0-2992 GCA_039192005.1 Bacteroidota bacterium | reverse complement strand
TTCCGTTTTCAGATCTAACAAAAAGCGGCATCCCATCCAGCCGCTTTGCATCACCGGAAATAAAATCAAGCGTATCCTGATAGATGTTACCAGCAGTAATGACGCGTATTTCAAACCCATACACTTTATCTACATGATTAATTAACCATTCCAGGTGTCGGTATACCCCTTTGGGTTCGTTACCCACATCTGCAAAAACCGCATAATCGGGAATAGGGCCCAGCTCGCCGCGTAAGCTTCGTAGCAACAGGTCCGTGGATTGTGTACCGGCTCCTAATGAAAGCACGCGTTTCGTAATCGTTACCTCCATATCAAAAAGGGCCGTTCGTACTACTATCGTGATAGCGCAAATAATCCGTGATCAGCTTCACGACTTTGGGTTTGTTGCCAACATCCATCAAGACCGCATCATCAGGAACTGACATTCGTTTTCTCATTATTATATAATACAGCAAAAGGTTTTTGAATGGCGTCCCGGCTCCTATTGCCACGACTTCCTTTATGAGGGGTATTCTCTTCAAGAGGTTTGAAGGTGTTATCGTCATGATACTGCAAGTAATCCGTAATCAACTTGACAACCGCTTCATTTCGGTTCTTGTACACAGGTTGATTCTTATGCGTCTGTTCAAGAAGCATCATACGGATCAGTCCGTTCTCTTCCTGGTCAATGAACTTTTTAGCCGCTCGAATGAATGCCTTTCGACTGCATCCGGTAATTGTTTGTTCCCGCATATTGACATACACAAAATAGCTCTTACGCACGATTGACTCCTGCTTGGAGATCAGACCTTTTCTATAAGCAACGACAGCCATAATGTATTGCTCATCAACAATGTGTTGTGCAATCCGTACCAACCGATAGTTGGGGATGCGATCTTTGTAGGCTTTTACCTCATCCACCTGATGATGTAACCGTAAACACGTGCAGTTTTGCCATTCCGTCGTCGTAATCTTTGCTATCGACTGGTGTCCCAGGATCAAATCCACTCCTCTATGACGCACCGTTACCATCGCCCCAATCATGGATTGACTTTTAGCCCCCATCATGTAATTGTCCATATCGTCCAGTACAATGAGGCCATTTTGAAAGAACCGCATGATTTTATCCACCACTTCCCTTTTATCGTCGAGATCCATCGGAGAGCCGTCCTTATTGTACGGCCGGATGCGCCGCGCACTGACCTTGGTCAGTGCCTTGATGTGATCAGGACTCACCGTTTTCCACTCCGGGAAATCATCGTCGTTCGTATCAAAAGCAAGGATCTTCCTTCCAACTTTTCCGGTCCGGGGGTTGTCGGTCATGTATTGCTTAAATTCCTGATGGTTCCGGTAGGATTTCCCAACCTCCATCATGCCACAAACCAACATGATCATTGGCTGCCGCTCCAACTCCTCTTTGGTGTATTCAATGGGCTTTCTTCCCCTGGTCGATTTCTTTTTTGTTGCCTGTTTTGCCATCTAGTTCGCTTTTGTTTCTGTTATATCATCGTCGGCCACCTCCAGTATGGGTCCGGTATCCATCATGGGCATGGGAGGCGGCTTAGTGGGTTCATTTGAAGAAATGGATGCTTTAGGGGTTCGCTCTGCTTTTTGCCTTACGGGAATTTCTTCTACCAACTCCTCTTCGATGTAATCACCCTCTTCTTCTTCCGGAATTTCTTCTTCCTGATGTGGTGTTTCATCATCGGCTGCGGTCGCGCCACGTTCCTCCCGAATGATGAGCAGGATGCGATCTACCAGTAGTTCGTTCTCGGCACGGACCTCCATGACCAATTGGGCTTTTTTGATCAGGATAGAAAGTACCGCTCCCATCAATTGTTGCTCGGGGGTCAGCTTCTTCGCCTTCTTTTGTAACACCGAAACCAGCAAGGGCTTTAGCAAGGCTTTGTCCTCCTTTTCAAGCCGCAGCTTTTTGACGTTCTTTTCGTTGTGTTCGTCAATGACCTGAATGATCTCATCAAAGTCGTAGAAATCCGCATGTTTTTTCACCTTGACGAAAAAGCCGCCGCCAATCTCTAAAAAGTTATCGGTCATCCCCAACAGCGTATCCGCCGCCTGTTTGGCGTGGGCTGCTGGTAACTCAAAGTTTTCTGCCACAAGCGATTCTTCCCCAACTCCCTCGTCGTAATCGTCTGCGATTTGTTGCTCCGGGGCATCCGGTTCTTCGTCGTCCTCATCCAATTCGCCATAAGGGTCATGCCCTTGAACGGCTTCTTCTTCCAGGCTACCCGTACCTGAGTGAGGTGGAAAGGGTCCCTGGCCATCCCTTTCCGGTGGGTTTTCACCACCTTCTTCATATGCTGAAGGTGGAGAAGGCTGTTTATTCTTCTCAATCACCGGGGCATTGAGGGGGCTGGTGATCTCGCCTGCAAGTGGTTCAAATTCGAACTCATCCAACCCTTCACCGAGTACCTGCTGTATTTCCTTCGTTTCGTCTGCCATTTATTGTTGTCGTTAGTTTTGTGATAAAATGAATCGTGCGTTTTTCCAGTGTCTGGTAATTCGTGATGAAAGCGGGGTAGTAGTACGGGACACTCAACCGTTCGTCGCATTTCTTATAGGTGTACACGACGTTCCGTTTTGATACCCCAAAGTCTTCCGCAATCTTCGAATAGCTGGCATCGGTGTATTTCTTCAATAAATGGTAACAGATCATGCGTGACTCCCGGTACTCCTCCGCATTGGAGGTAAAAAACATCCGATCTTTCAAGCCATAGAACCGGATGCATTCGGTAATCAAATACCGGCTTAAAATCCGCATGCGCTGTGTCGCATCCATCGGAATTCGGGCCGCATCCATAAAACTCCGCAGCAGGTAAATCGTGTTTTCCACCCCCAGCTTACCTATCAGCTCATCCACACAGTTTTGAAGCTCCCGGTAGCTTGAATTGAGCAAGGAACCGGCTGTTTCATGGACATCCATTTGGGTAAAAAATTAGCGTAACGTTTGTGGCAATGACCTGTAAATTGATTGACAATTTATTGAAAAAAT
>JBCCXH010000610.1:0-3008 GCA_039192005.1 Bacteroidota bacterium | reverse complement strand
TTTTGAAAAGTGATTCATTTACAGTAGTTTAGGTAGTCATTTTTTAACTATTACCAAATTATCGTATGAAACGTCTATTCACCTGTGGATTTTTTAGTCTACTTCTAACTATTTCTTTACCTCCTTTTCATGCCGGTGCGCAGAATTTAAATCCTGATCGGCTCATCAGGTTTGACGATAGCAGTCCGGTTTCTTTAGTTGATGGGAAAAACCTGCTTCATAATGAGTTGGCAAATGGAAACAGAAGCTATGATTTTCAGTTGACCAAAACAGAGAAAGACAAACTCGGTGTGGAGTATCGGATCTACCAACAATACTTCAAGGGACTGAAAGTAGCGTTTGGTATGGAAAAACTTCATGCCAAAAATGGGAAGGTGGTGTTGCTTACCGGGGATTTTTACGATGTATCCTCTCTGACGATTACCCCGGGCCTTTCCTCAGAAGAAGCATTTGAAGCCGCAAAAACCTTTGTGGGCGCAACCACCTATTTGTGGGAAGATGCCCGCACATCTCAAGCATTGGAATACGAAAAGCCTGAAGGTGAGCTGTTGATTTTACCAGATTTAGATCATCCGGGAAAAGCTCATCTGGCGTATAAATTTGATATCTATGCGACCGACCCAATCAGCCGTGATGACATTTACATCGATGCAAATACGGGGGAAACTTTACTGGTCAATAACATCATTAAGCATTTAGGTGAACACAAACATGCAGGTCATTCTTGTCATGCTTCACATGTGGTGAAAAGAGAACCCATGAAAGAACTTATTACCGGCAATGCAGCGACCAGGTACAGCGGCAGCCGTAGCATCGAGACGCGAATTATCGGTGGACTATACGCACTTCGGGACAATACTCGGGGAAACGGCATAAATACCTACAACAGCGGACGTAGTAATTCTTACCCAACGACCAATTTTGTTGATAACGATAACAATTGGACGGCTGCGGAGCATGACAATGCATTTAAAGATAATGGCGCTTTGGATGCGCATTGGGGTGCCGAAGCGACCTACGACTACTGGATGACTCAGCATAATCGCAACAGTTTTGATGGAAACGGTGCGGCCATCAACAGCTGGGTACACTATGACAACCAGCCGGGTGGGGCAGGTTACGACAACGCATTCTGGAACGGTAGAAACATGACTTATGGGGACGGAAACCAACTGGATATTCTAACATCTCTGGACGTAGCAGCACACGAGATTGGCCATGCCGTAACGACCAATACCGGGAACATGGTATACCGAAGGGAATCCGGAGCGTTGAACGAAGGGTTTTCAGACATTTGGGGAGCCGCAGTCGAGCATTTTGCGAGGGGTGGTGCGGATAATCTGCCGAACATCGATGTCTGGCAAATTGGCGAGGACTTAAATAACTCAGGAGGCATACGATCCATGGACGATCCCAAAGCAAAAGGCGATCCGGATACGTACCGTGGAGTCAACTGGGTGCCTGCCACCATCGCAGAAGGTTGCGCCAGTCCCAACAGTCAAAATGATCAATGTGGTGTGCATTCAAATAGTGGCGTACTCAATCACTGGTTTTACATACTCGTGGTGGGCAAGACCGGGACAAACGATATTGGCAACACCTACAGCGTCTCAGGGATTGGCATGACAAAGGCAGCAGAGGTGGCCTACCGCCTGTTGCGGATATACCTGAGGTCCAACTCAGATTTTGCGGATGCGAGGGCGTTTGGCATTCAGTCAGCAGAAGACCTGTTTGGACCAGATTCTCCAGAGGTAATAGCCACTACCAACGCCTGGTATGCCGTAGGGGTTGGTAATGAGTACGGTGGAGGAGGACCCGGTGGAGGTTGCGCCTCGACCATTACGGCTTTTCCTTACAGCGAAAGTTTTGAGAACAGCTTGGGAGGGTGGACACAAGCTACCGGCGATGATCTGGACTGGACGGTAGACTCCAATGGAACTCCTTCCAGTGGCACCGGTCCCTCCAATGCAACAGAAGGCACTTTTTACATCTACCTGGAAGTATCAGGAAGTGGAACGGGCTATCCAGACAAACAAGCCATTTTAAACTCGCCTTGTTTTGAATTAACAAGTTCCTTATCTGCATCTTTTGATTACCATATGATTGGAAGCAGTGTAGGGACCATCGACCTGGAAATCAGTACTGATGAAGGAAGTACCTGGACCAGTATCTGGAGTCGTTCCGGGGCACAGGGTACCGGCTGGAACACGGCAAGTGTAGATTTGGATGCCTATTCAGGAAATACCGTGCAGTTCCGCTTCAATGGCATTTCCAGTTCGTCGTGGCAAGGAGACATTGCCATTGATAATTTTCAAATCTCAACGGGAAATGGTGGGGGAACTCCCGGCTGTACAGGAGGAATTGCTTCATTTCCCTATTCGGATGGATTTGAAAATACCCTTGGTAACTGGTCCAATGCCTCTGGAGATGATTTGAACTGGCAGGCCGACTCGAACGGCACACCATCAAATAACACGGGACCCGGTACGGCGGTGCAAGGTAGTTTTTACTTATATGTAGAAGTGTCTGGAAATGGAACAGGTTACCCAAACAAGCGCGCCATTCTTAATTCTGATTGTTTTGATTTGACAACTTCCAGTGCTGCATTTTTCAATTTTTCCTATCACATGTATGGAGCAACCAACATGGGTAGGCTTGACGTAGAGGTGAGTAGTGATGATGGAGCAACCTGGACCAATGCCTGGAGCCAATCCGGAAATCAGGGAAATGCGTGGCAAACAGCAAGCCTTGATCTTAATGCGTATCTGGGAGGCGGGATTCAAATCAGGTTTAATACGCTTTCGGGTGCTACATGGCAAGGAGATATCGCGATAGATGATGTTAGCCTAACGACGGTTGTACCTGCCAGCATTACGTCTTTTGCGGAGGGTGAGTTGCCTGACGCAAGTCCAGTAACGATTAAGGTGTATCCAAATCCCGTTTCAGGATCTGAATTACTTATTCGTCATTCAACTCCGGGGATGAACTACTTAATTGTAAATGCAGCC
>JBCCXH010000609.1:0-3011 GCA_039192005.1 Bacteroidota bacterium | reverse complement strand
TCATGGAGTAATGTATATAGTGCTTGACTTTGTCCTACCTTATCTTGTGCCATCGATGAGAACGCAATATCCTCTTCAAGAAGCGGACCAAAACCAGTCCATTCAGAATTTCTATGTCCTAAGATAAGCTGGTCATCCGCCATTTTATACAATAACTCTTTCAGGGCTTCCTGGCTGATCATAATTGCCTTTCTTTGAATTCTTTTATCTTGTCGGCCGCTTTATACGCTAAGGCTTCACGAAATTTTTTATCCGGAAGTGTGTTCCAAATTATTTTATCTTCTTCCTGACTAAATTCAATATCTGATGTTTCAATGATCCATATATTGAAAACAGGCTTATCGTTAATGAATTCTGGCTTTACCATACTCAAACCCTCCTCGAGATGTGTACATTCTATCGTGCCAATGTGTTCATGTTGTTTGCCTCTTTTTTTTAAATGGAATAACTCGTAGGTTTTTACTTCGCTTCCATCACCTTCAACATTATCTTCGATATAATTATATACCGTATCTTCTCCTTCCGTAAAAGGTGACACCATGATCTTTCTTGTTTCCACCACAAATAGACCCGTACAGGTTTGACGTCTACTGAACTGCTCTTTGGCAAATAAAAAGGCCATTTCCTTGTTAGGTGCGTGTACCGGACCTACGTGAAAGTAAGGTTTTCCTTCTCGTAGCTGAGAGAAAACTTCATAGGTACCCAGCTGATCAAGAGGTGCTTTTGAAGTCAACTCGGCGGTTGAGAGGTTTAGTCGATTAACTCTGGGATCTAATGATTCCATAACCACATTAAATTGAAAAAGACATCTTTAGGGATGCCATTTTTCATTTTCGTTCTGCAATTAATTTAAATGGCTTTAAAGATGGATTAAGCCAACGGGGCGACATACTCGGTTTTTGGCGTAAGAAGTGCTTTCCTCACCCAGCGTCCCCTTTCCTCGGCAGTTCTTCTTACTGCCAGGCGCTCTTTATTACAAGGTCCGTCACCATTAATGACTCGCTTGAATTCCTCCCAGTCCGGCTCAGTGTAATCCCATCGTCCGGTTTCCTCGTTTTTCTTAAGATTTTTATCAGGAATAGTAAAACCCAACTCCTGTATTTTTGGAACATACATATCCAGGAACTGGTTGCGCATGTCATCATTAGAGCCCATTTTTACTTTCCAACGCATCAATATTTCAGAATGTACGGATATCTTATCCGAAGGCCCAAAAAAGTGCATCATGGGAGGCCACCACCTATTGATAGCCGCTTGCATCATTTCGCGCTGCTTTTCAGTACCCGTAGCCATATGGATTACACAGTGATGACCGTATTTCAGATGGAACGACTCTTCGGCACATATTCTCTCTAAAGCTCTGCAGTAGGGACCATAACTGCCACGTGCATTCGCCAGTTGATTGACAATAGCACCTGCATCTACGAGCCAAGAAATAAAACAGGAATCAGCCCAGGTAAAAGCAGGGTAATTAAAAATATTGGAATATTTTGACTTGCCGTTAATTAAATCATCAATCATCTGCTCCCTGGATTTACCCAAGGTTTCAGCGGCACTGTAGAGCAACTGCGCGTGTCCCACTTCATCCTGCACTTTGGCCATTAGTGCTAATTTGCGTTTGAAACCAGGGGCTCTTGTGATCCATGTTCCTTCCGGTAAAGCACCCACAATTTCACTATGCGCATGCTGCTCGATCATTCTGATCAATTGTTTTCGGTATAGTTGCGGCATCCAGTCGTTAGGCTCGATTTTTTCACCTCGTTGGATGCGGGCTTCAAACTCAACTAACTTTTCCGGATCCTCATTTTCAAGACCGTTCGACTTGATGTGTTCAAATGTGTTTCCTCCTCCGTACATATTTCGCAATCGTTTTAACGCTCAAATTTACAACAAACCTAACACTTATTTGGTTTTCAAACCTTCAATTAACATGCCCGCCAACTGGTCGCCTAAATCAGCAGGGTTGATGATACCTGAAGGGTCGTACCAGTTAGGCATCCAGTTTAACGATGAGAAAAGCGTCATCACCGCAAGCTTTGTGTCTACACCGCCAAATTCTTTATGCCGTATGCCTCCATCAATTATTTTTTTAAAACGATTGATATAATTTATTCTCATCAACAAAAAGTCCCTCAAATAAGGTTGACTCAAATGACGGTGTTCATTCATAAATACAGCCGAAGCAATAAGATCTTTGGACATCACTTCGATATGACCACGTATTCCAAGCCTTAGTTTTTCCGTGTAGCTGATGTCCTGGTTTTCTACCTTTTCTAATGACGCTCTAAAAAGTTCCGCCATTTCAAAACAGAGGCTTTGCAGAATTTCTTCTTTAGATTTTATGTGTGAATAAAGTGATGCGGCTTCTATGCCCAATGCGTTGGCCAGATCACGCATAGAGGTAGCAGCGTAGCCATGATCCCTAAAAAGCTCGGCAGCTTTTCGAATGACTTGCTGTTTCCTACTCATCTTTTCAATCGAGGGCATAAGACAAAAATAATGATAAATGTTTCTGAATAAAGCGATTAGTTATTTTTACCACATGAGTAAGAACACCCCGGAAATTTACCATCAGAGAATGAGTTCCGCTTTTCATACCATGATTGCGTTACCTTTGGCACTCTTTGTTTATTTATTTCTTGAAAAAAAGCATAATGATTTGATCGCCATTATTACTGATGACATTTTGGTGTACTTAATAGATTATGGATTTACGTTGGTCGCCATTGGTCTGACCTATTTTGCCTACGTTAAATTTCGGAATGGACTTGGGCGTATAAGCGGAAGTCATCTTTTAAAAGAGAGGTTTGACATTTACACCAAGCTCACTATGCAAGTGTATCTTTTCCTTGGCCTGGCATTTTCTATATTGGTATTGGGGTTATTCCTTACCACTTCGGCCATATTCATCGTAGATTATGTACTGCTTCTCTTCTTGTTATCCTTACAACGGCCGACTCCCGATAAATATATCAATGATCTACGGTTAAAAGGAAATGAAAAGAAAATTG
>JBCCXH010000608.1:0-3014 GCA_039192005.1 Bacteroidota bacterium | reverse complement strand
CCGATATGGAGAGAAAGGAGAAATTGTGCTGTTGACTACGCTCACCCCCATTAGTGAGAACCAAACAGAACTCAATCAATTTCTCTACACGAATATCCCACTGGTCAACATCTTGTTCCACGTTTTACGACCCATTGGCAAAATCTTTATCAATCAGGATGTACAAGTGATCAAAAAGCAAAAAGAAGGCCTCAAGTATGATCCTCCGCTCATGCTGGTAGGTGAGGCCGATCAACAGGCCCGGTGGTATTATCAACTAAAAGAAAACTTTTCCAAAGCGGCAAAGGAAAAGAAGCCGATCGAACATCCGTTAAAAGAAGAAACCATATTGACGTGGTATTCCTAGTAGTTACTTTACACGACTACTATCAAACTGAAAATTCAAGAAAGCTTCCTGAAGTGCTTTCGTGACCGTTCCTGCCTCATCTCCCTGATAAAAAAGGTGTGCATCCATTTGTTTGATGGAAGCGATCCGAGTCGTAGTTCCTGTAAGAAATGCCTCGTCCATTTGCAAGGCCTCCGCTTTCCCAACAGCTTCTTCTCTTACCTTAAGCTTGAGTTCTTTGCACAGCCTGATGACCACCTGTCGGGTGATCCCATTCAGGATCAGCTCGTTTGCCGGATGGGTGTAGAGTAGGTCATCCCTCACAAAAAAAACGTTACTATGAGATGCCTCGGTTACTACTCCATTCCTAACCAAGATGGCTTCATGTGCATTTTGCTCCTTTGCGTTGGCATGGGACATTACGTTGCCTAGCAGTGAGGTCATTTTTATATCGCACCGATGCCATCGGTAGTCAGGCAATTGTACTACGTGCATAGGCGTTTGATTCACTTCCAGTCCCGAAAAAGGGAGGGCGTACATCATTAAGGTTGGCATCGTATTTTTAGGAAAGGCATGCTTTCTTGGCGCCACACCTCTCGTAATTTGCAGGTAAATCATACAGTCTTTATCGTCAAGATCACAAGCTTGTAACAAATCATCCAGCGGTTCATGGATGCCATCCATAGCAAATGACAGGTTTATTTTCTTTAGGCTCTCGTACAGGCGCTGAAAATGGGTCTCCTTACAGAAAATCTGTCCTCTATAGCACGTCATCACTTCATAAACGCCATCTCCAAACAGAAATCCCCGATCAAAAACCGAAACCTTTGCTTCGGAGGTGGCTAAAATCGCTCCGTTCAAAAACACTTTATCGGGAAAGTCATACATAGGCAAAGTTTTTCTGGTACAACCAATGATCAAACTTTTCGAATTTCCGCTATTTTTAGCTCATGTCCAACACAGATCTGATCATCGAAGAGAGAAGCCGAGACATTGGCGATTTTCTTGTAGGCCGCCTGATTCCATTTCGAAAGAAACGCATGGTAGGACCGTTCATTTTCATTGATCATATGGGTCCCTCTACCGTGGGCCCTGGTCATTACATGGATGTCGATCAGCATCCGCACATCGGGCTCTCCACACTTACTTACCTATTTGAAGGAGAAATACACCATAAAGACAGTACCGGTACAGACCAACGCATCAAACCGGGTTCTGTCAACTGGATGACGGCGGGGAAATACGTGACGCATACAGAGCGGACACCCGAAGAGCTAAGGGATGGAAAAACCCGAAACGTACACGGCTATCAAATCTGGATCGCCTTACCCAAACACCTGGAGGACATGGAGCCGGAGTTTTTTCATCTGGAAGCAAATGAACTCCCGTCATGGACGGACCATGAGGCCGCATTCAAAGTGGTCGCTGGTAAAGGTTTTGGAAGAGCATCTCCGTTGCCGGTTTATTCCGACCTTTTTATGGTAGAGATACAAACAGAGGGAGCGTACGTCCTCGACATCAAAGACCAATTAAAAGGTGAAGTGGGGGTATGCATTGTGGAAGGTGCTGTCGATGCCTGCGAACATCACATTGAAAAGGGAAACATGCTGGTTTCGAAAGTCGAAAATCACTGCGTCATCACGATCCATCCTTCTTCAAGAATTTTACTTTTCGGGGGCGCACCTTTTGAGGAGGAACGGCATATTTTCTGGAATTTCGTATCGTCAGATAAGCGTAAAATAGAACTGGCGAAAGAAAAATGGAAAAACTGGGATTTCCCAAAAGTGGTCGGTGATGACACATATGTGCCTCTCCCTGAGATCAGTGGCAACACCAGACCAAAATAGCACCTGTCATTTTTTCATGCTAACGCTGTATTACAGAAGATTATACTTTTCGCATTAATTGTAAAATTTTACAAAAAATATGCTCGCAACTCTTCTGATCAGTTGTGAGTGTATATTTTTAATCTAACGTCTAATTGCAAGATTGCTATTTCGTTTATCTAAACAAATTTGAATACCGCTTACTTTTCTACTGTAGCTTCTCTGTTTTGCTGCTTCTCTTGGTTGGGACACTTTAAGAGATATTTTGCCTGTAACCCCAAGCTAGCAAGAGTGCGCCCCGAGCTGGACAAGAGGTATTAAACTAATGAATCTGCCGGTTCTTCCAAAGTATCAGAATGCACTGAGTTAAGAAAGAGAAAAATCCTGCAATATGCACTCAGTAGAAAGCACTTACCTTTCCCAGCGACAGATTCATGGTAAAGTTCGCACTAGAGCCCGCAAAGAGGCAGTTTGGCGCATTCGTGCTAGAAATTGTTACCTACCGTTCTATATTTCTTAGCCCTTTCAGCTCCTTTTTTAAAGTATTCTTTTTCTTGTTCAAAGGTCATACCTTCAATATCCATGTCAATTTGGTTTCTGATGTCACGCATCATTTTAACCGCATCAAATTTCTTTATTGTTTCAATTGTCTTCATAATTCAATAATTCTCTCGGTGTTCGGATTTCTAATTGGTTGTATCCTTCGCTAATGTTTATAGCGTTGTACTTTTGAATTTTGTTCAAGTTGACGATATGTTTAAAGTTCCAGCTTGTTACAACTCGGATATTATTGACCGTTGCAGTTGCGATATGTCGGCAGTCAGTTAAGCTACTTTTTCCTACAATACCGGCTTTAATATATT
>JBCCXH010000607.1:0-3018 GCA_039192005.1 Bacteroidota bacterium | reverse complement strand
TCTTTACCTATAAGCAACACATGATCTATTCACATTTTTCGGTTCCATAGCTAAGTTTGATTGATGCTACTAAACATTCTATGTGATCGGTTAGGGTATGGAAACAATCATGCAATTAGGTTGCGTCTTACTATTTTTGCTTTTATGGATATTGGGGAAAGAAAAGAATTACTAAAAAGTCACAAGCTCAGAATTACCAACTGTCGGTTAGACGTTATCGGTCTTTTTCTTTCGAAAAGTCGGGCCTTATCACAAGCAGACCTGGAAACACATTTTTCTACCTACGACCGCGTTACGCTTTACCGCACACTTGGTAGCTTTTTAGATGTCGGCATTTTACACAAAATCCCCAATGAAGACGGCATCGCTACTTATGGACTCTGTAATGAGACGTGTTCTTCGGAAGAACATGTGCATAGTCACATCCATTTCAAATGTACGAGTTGTGGAGAAATAGCCTATCTGGACGACAACCAAGTACCGGAAATCAAACTACCGGTGGGCTACCAAGTCAATATGGTCAACGTCCTGGTCGCTGGTATTTGTGTAAACTGCTCCGCATGAAAAAAGTGACCCTACTTGTCTTGTGGTATGGCATTACCTTCTTTTGTTATGCACAGGTGAATTGTAATAAAACGATTTCCGGCCAAATATTAAGTTCAGAAACGAGGGAACCGATACCTTTTGCTACGGTCAAAATACTTGATTCTTCCATTGGTGCGATAAGTGATGATAAAGGAAACTTTACACTAACTAATGTGTGTGGTAAGGAAGTAGATTTTGAAGTTCGCTTTCTTGGTTACAAGACGGTGGTTCATCACCATGATTTCAGAAGCAAAAAACAACCGGATAAAAGCCATCTTGTATTGCTGTCTCAAGAGGAGAACATGCTGGAGAGTGTCGTCATAGAATCAGAGGCCGACCCCAGCACTTTAAAAACACTTGAAGCGAAAGAGATCGAAGTAACTAACCTGGAATCTTTGGGTGGGAACGCTGCCGATGTACTCGCTAAAGCGACCGGGGTAAGTACGTTAAAAACCGGACAAAATGTGGTGAAACCGATCGTTCATGGCTTACACTCAAATCGCGTTCTGGTACTTAATAATGGCGTAAGGCATGCGAGCCAATCCTGGGGTGAGGATCATGGCATTGAAATTGACATTTCACAAGTGGATAAAATTCAACTCATCAAAGGAGCATCGACCGTTCGTTACGGATCAGAAGCACTGGGCGGTGTGATTTTATTTGGTGTACCCAGCCCGAAGTTTAATAACGATTTGAGTGGCGAAGTAAGTGGCGGTTATCAAACGAACGGGAAAGGTTACAGTGGAGAAATAAACCTTGAAAAAGGGTATAAACGAATTGCCTGGAGGGTAGCAGCCTCTGGGGCTAAGTCTGGGGACTTACGTGCGCCCAGATACCAGTTGACAAATACTGGTAAAGAAGAGCTGGGACTAAACGGAGAGGTAAAGTTTCACTTTCCATCGATTGACATCAATGTGTTTGCTTCTCGCTTTGACCAGGAACTGGGTGTCTTACGGAGTTCATTTGTTGAGAATTTGAGAGATCTGGAAAATGCGATAACGGCTGACGAGCCAAGTGTGGTCAATCCATTTACTTATGACATTAATAACCCCCGCCAGGAAGTCATTCATAGCTTAGCTAAACTTAATGCTTCCGTTTTCATCGGCAATCAACAATTTGACATCAACTACGCTTACCAAAAAAACACACGAAAAGAGTTTGATATACGTCTTGAAGGTCGAATAAATAAACCCGTCATTAATCTGGATCTTGCTTCTCATTCTTTTGAGGTTGGGTGGAGTCATCCCTCTAAAAGTAACTGGCAGGGAGCTTATGGGCTACAATTAACAACACAGGATAATAACAACATTCCAGGCACGGATGTCATCCCATTCGTGCCTAATTTTAATGTATTAAATGCAGGTCTCTTCGGAATTGAATCTTATTCTGTAGGCAACAGCACCTATGAGGCCGGACTGAGGTTCGATTACCAAAATTTTGACGTAAGAGGAAGGGATCGGATCAACAGACTTTACGATGATAATGTCACGTATCAAAACCTGACATTTACACTGGGTTTTTCCACGAAGCTCAATGAGTCACTCTCATTTCAAACCAACATTGGATCTGCCTGGCGTGCTCCCAATATTAATGAATTGTACGCTTTTGGAAACCATCAAAACGTGGTGGAGTTTGGATTATGGAGGTACGAATATTTTCCATTGAATGACAGCGTTTCCACTTTTAATGTACTGACCAATGATGACAAAGAGGTAAAAAGCGAACGAGGCCTCAAATGGGTGGCTACCTTTGATTACCAAAAGAACGGATGGAGAGCAGCAGCAACTCCCCACTTTAACTGGATCGAAAATTTCTTTTTCAGAAGGCCTTTCGGCACTACGGAAACCGAGAGAGGGGCATTCCCATTTCATATATATGACCAAACAACAGCTATTTACTCCGGTATAGACGTTGATGTAACCAAAACATTGAGTGCTACGCTAAATGGTGAGTTTAAAGCATCTTATATCTATGCAAAAGACATGGACAATAATGCAAATTTCGTAGGTATACCACCTGTAAACACCTCTTTGTCTGTGGAAAAAAGAGTTGGAGATTTTTCCTTTAAGCTTACTTCTGAATATGAATTTCGTCAATTTCTGGCTCCTGAAGTCATCCAAATAGAAAGGTTCAACCCGGAGAGTCCCAATCCATTTAGAAGAAATCAATCAGATATTTTTGATTTTATAGAAGCACCCGATGGTTTTTTCTTACTGAGTGCATCGATCGGATATGAAAAAGAACAGTTGAAAGTAAGATTAAGTGGAGATAATCTACTCAATACAAGTTACAGACGCTTCACGGACAACCTGAGGTACTTCGCGGATGATTTGGGAGTGAATGTTGGCATTTATGCTTCATATTCATTTTGATATACCGATTGGCTATTTCAAAAACAGAAACATTCATTATTATTGCAACAATATTGCAATT
>JBCCXH010000606.1:0-3018 GCA_039192005.1 Bacteroidota bacterium | reverse complement strand
GTTTAGAATAAATATGGTTTTTATTACTGCGCCATCTGAAAACGGACTCAGGGAAGCGTTTACGGATAAAAACTACAACGTCACCGGATGGATGAAAATGAACAGGTCAACTTAGACGTATGAAAAGACCACGCGCATAAAAGGTTTCCGTATTTTTAACAACTTTGGCGAATACTCGTTTCGTGAAAAATCATAAAGAAGCAATAATTTACCATAATGAAATACCTTTTTTACACAATTATGTATGTGTCAACAGTTTCCGCCTATGCTCAAGGCAACTTAACCTATCAAAAGCCGCCAAATGAAATACTGGAGCTGGTAGACGTCCCACGAGCTCCCGGCGTGATGATGGATGAGAAAAAGGAGCACATGATCCTACTCTATAGAAACTCGTATAAATCGATTGAGCAGTTATCCAAAGAAGAGTTACGACTGGCCGGACTGCGCATTGATCCAGAAACGAACATTGGAAGCAGGGTCACGTATTTTAATAACCTCAAAATCAAAAACCTGAATGAGAAGGAGGCTGAACTACTTCAGGTGAAAGGATTGCCCCAAAACCCGAAACTCACCAATTTAAGATGGTCCCCCGATCAAAGTAAAATTGCCTTGACAAATACCACAACTAACGGGGTAGAAGTATGGGTGTTGGATGTTGCATCCGCTTCCGTTTCAAAGCTTACGGAAGCCAACGTAAATGCGAACGTAGGTAACGCCATTAACTGGTTTGAAGATGGGAAATCTTTGTTGATAAAAGTAGTATCGGAAAACAGAAAACCACTGATAAACAGCAAAACCGTCGTACCGACCGGACCAACGATCTCAGTAAATGATGGGAAAAAGGCTCAAAACAGAACGTATCAGGATTTACTTAAAAACAAAAATGACGAGCATAATTTTGAACAATTGGCATCCTCTGAGCTATACAAAGTCTCACTCAATGGCTCTAAAGAAAAATGGTTAGGCAGCAACCTTTATACAAACATCAACTTTTCGCCTGATGGTAATTACGTCCTTGTTAAGACCATCGAAAAACCATTTTCATACCTGGTTCCCTATCGACGATTTCCATCAAAAACCACTATTCATACGAAAGAAGGGAAGAAAGTTGAAACCGTGCTGGAAGTACCGCTAATCGAAGACCTTCCTAAAGGCTTTATGTCCGTAAGAACGGGTAAAAGAAACTTTCAGTGGCGAAACGACCAACCTGCAACGCTGATTTACGCAATGGCACTGGATGGTGGCGACCCCGAAAATAACGTGGAACATCGTGATGAAGTTTTTCAGCTGGAAGCTCCATTTAATTCTGATGGAAAAAGCCTGTTAAAGACGATCAATCGATTTTCCGGAATCGTATGGGGCCATGATCGTGTTGCCATTGCATTTGACTTTTGGTGGAATTCCAGAAACACAAAATCCTATGTTTTTAATCCTTCCGATCCTTCACAACAACCTATTGTATTTTCCGATAGGAATTACCAGGACAGGTATAGCGATCCCGGATCGTTTGTTAGGAAAAGAAATGCGATGGGGAGCAGCGTATTGACCATCATAGATGATGAGGTCTTTTTAACAGGAGATGGATTTACTGAAAAAGGGCAATTTCCATTTGTGGATCGCTTTAACCTGAAAACACAAAAAAAGGATAGAATCTATCAGTCAAAATACACGGATAAGATAGAAACCATCAGAAGTTTTGACCCTGAAAAGAATGAACTACTGGTGAGGATTGAGTCTCCGAAGGAATTTCCGAATTATTATTTCAGAAAAACTAAAGGAAGTAAACTTTCTCAGGTAACAAGCTTTGAAAACCCATTTAAAAGCCTTCAGAATGTTCATAAAGAAGTCATTAAATACAAACGTGAAGACGGCGTAGAACTGAATGGGACCTTGTACCTCCCTGTCGGCTATGACAAAGAGAAAAAGGAAAAGATGCCCATGATCTTGTGGGCATACCCGACGGAGTTTAAAGATAAATACAGCGCCGGGCAAAGCACCAAAAACCCCAACAAGTTTACTTACCCTTTCTATGGTTCTATGATTTATTGGGTTACCAGAGGGTATGTGGTACTAGATGGTGCCTCCTTCCCTATCGTAGGAGAAGGAGATGAAGAGCCTAACGACTCGTTTAGAAAACAGCTTGTTGCAAATGCGAAAGCAGCGATAGACGCGGTGGACGCATTGGGTTATATTGATAGAGATAGGGTTGCCGTGGGCGGCCATAGTTATGGGGCTTTTATGGTGGCAAACCTTCTTTCACACTCCAACCTGTTTGCAGCAGGAATAGCGAGGAGTGGTGCATACAACCGAACCTTAACGCCTTTTGGTTTTCAAAGCGAAGAAAGAAATTACTGGGAAGCACCAGAAATCTATTATACCATGTCTCCATTTATGCACGCTGAAAAAATGAATCAGCCGTTATTGCTGGTTCATGGGGAAGCAGACAACAATGCGGGCACCTACCCCATGCAAAGCGAACGCTACTTTAATGCGCTGAAAGGTTTAGGAGCTACCGTACGCTTGGTTATTTTGCCAAAAGAAAGCCATGGCTACCAATCCAGAGAAAGCATCTTGCATTTATTATGGGAGCAAGACCAATGGCTGGAAAAACATGTAAAAAATAAAGCGTCCGTTGATACGATAGAATAAACGTCTTGATCATGCACGTTTATTCAAGACGGCATTAACCGACGCTTCCTGTAGAGCGTATTACTTAATAGTTTCTTTATGCCTGATACGGTTTAGACCTGTTAAGTACGGTCCGGCTGTCATCCAGTAGTGGATGGCAGCCGGATGTTGGGTAATTTCCCTCATCGATAAATTTGTTTACGACTACAAGAAATCAACATTATGGCAACTATTAAGGCAAATAAACGAACGCTGATTCGTTGGAAGGTTTACATTGACCGAGCAAGAATGTACATCGGATATGCACAATTCTTAATGATTTTGTTTGTCCTTCTGGAAGCACTTAAACCTGAACTCGATTAAAAATCTCAACCTCAGCAAGTCATATTT
>JBCCXH010000605.1:0-3019 GCA_039192005.1 Bacteroidota bacterium | reverse complement strand
CAAAGCTTGCCAAATCGACGGCCACAAGTTGTCCGACCAAGTCGGCGTTGGCGGCTTCATGAACTGCGATATTGCGGACGACTTCGCCGCGCGTCGAATACCCAAGAAGACCCGCCGGCTGATTTATCAGGAGAGCTTTTTTTATGGGTAAGAATAAGTTAGTCGTCTGACCATTTAAGAGTTTTCTGACGACTCATGGAAGATAGAAGTGACGAATAAATAAAGTTCCTATATGAGGTTAAGTGGGTTAGAGCCATTAGTGGTCACGCCGGAGTCAAATTTTGTAAATGTAGGGGAACGAACCAATGTTACAGGTTCGCGTAAGTTCCTGCGACTTATCAAAGAGGGCGCTTTAGAAGAAGCCTTGGATGTGGCACGTGAACAAGTGGAAGGCGGTGCACAGATCATTGATGTGAATATGGATGAAGGGATGCTTGATGGTAAGCAGGCCATGGTGGATTTTTTGAACTTAATGGCCGCAGAACCTGATATTTCACGGATACCGGTCATGGTCGATTCCTCAAAGTGGGAGATTATTGAGGCCGGCCTGAAGTGCTTGCAAGGTAAAGTAATAGTGAACTCTATCAGTTTGAAGAGTGGAGAAGAAGAGTTTATTCGTCAGGCAAAGATCATCAAACGATACGGAGCTGCTGTAGTAGTCATGGCCTTTGACGAGGAGGGGCAAGCAGATACTTACCAAAGGCGAATTGAAATATGCGAGCGTTCCTACAAAATATTAGTAAATGTCGTGGGTTTCAATCCAAATGACATCATTTTTGATCCCAATATATTCCCGGTCGCTACGGGAATGGAAGAACACCGCAAAAATGCCATCGATTTTTTCGATGCCACGAAATGGATTCGGGAAAACTTACCCGGGGCCCATGTGAGTGGTGGGGTCAGCAATGTTTCGTTTTCTTTTAGAGGGAATAATGCGGTTCGGGAGGCTATGCATTCGGCATTTCTATATCACGGCATCCAAAATGGTATGGATATGGGTATTGTAAACCCCTCGATGCTCGAAGTGTATGATGAGATTCCCAAAGATCTGTTGGACTACGTAGAAGACGTTCTATTGGACCGAAGAGAGGACGCTACCGAGCGCTTATTGGATTTTGCTGAAACATTCAAAGGAGACGCCAAGACCAGGCAAAAAGACGAATCGTGGAGACAAGGCTCTGTCCAGGAGCGACTTTCTCATGCTTTAGTCAAAGGCATTGTAGACCACATTGAAGAGGACACCGAAGAAGCCCGTCAACAGTATGACCGACCCTTACACGTGATTGAGGGACCCCTTATGGACGGAATGAATGTGGTAGGAGATCTGTTTGGCGCAGGTAAAATGTTCCTTCCCCAAGTCGTAAAAAGTGCCCGGGTCATGAAAAAAGCAGTAGCCTATCTGGAGCCGTTTTTGGAAGAAGAGAAGAAACAAAATGATGCTGATACTTCTGCTGCAAAAATATTACTGGCCACGGTGAAAGGCGATGTACATGATATAGGAAAGAATATAGTGGGTGTGGTGCTGGCATGTAACAACTATGATATTATTGACCTTGGCGTGATGGTACCTCCGGAGAAAATACTCGATGAAGCAGAGAAGCATAACGTGGCTGCTATTGGGCTCAGTGGCTTAATTACACCTTCCTTGGATGAAATGGTCTACGTAGCCCAGGAGATGGAAAAGCGAAGCATGAAAATCCCATTGCTTATCGGAGGCGCCACAACCTCCAGGATACATACCGCAGTAAAAATAGACCCTACGTACAGTGGTTCTGTGATACACGTGCTGGATGCTTCCCGCTCTGTACCGGTCATGGGCGAACTTTTAGGCAAAGAATCGAAAAATCAGTTTCATCAAAATACTAAGCAGGAATACGAAGAACTTCGACAAGGACATTCCAGTCGTACAAGTGAAAAGAAATTCTTACCCTTTTCAGAGGCGCAACGAAATAAGGTACTCATTAACTGGAAAGACTACGAACCACCAAAACCTAAAAATGAGGGGGTCAAGGTCTTTGAGAATTATCCACTGAGTGAAATTCGGGAGTACATTGATTGGTCTCCGTTTTTCCAGACCTGGATGCTCAAAGGAAGGTTCCCCAAAATTTTGAAGGACAAGGTGATTGGTAATGAGGCTCAAAAGTTATATGATGATGCCAATGGAATGCTCGATGAGGTCATTGCTAATCAATGGTTGGAGGCCAGAGCGATTATTGGGTTGTTCCCGGCAAATGCCGAGAAAGATACGGTCAAGTTACTGAATGAAGACAAAACATTTCATTTTTTACGTCAACAAGCGAAAAAGGCAAAAAACATAGCCAACGTTTCGCTGGCAGACTACATAGCTCCTGAGAGTTCGGGTAAAACCGATTACCTGGGTGGCTTTGCTGTAACGGCAGGTATTGGTATTGAAAAGTTGATTGAGCAGTACGAAAAAGAGCATGATGATTATAAGAGTATCATGATTAAAGCACTGGCGGATCGACTCGCAGAGGCTTTTGCAGAGCTGATGCATGAAAAAGTTCGGAAGGAATACTGGGGCTATGCTTCCGATGAGAAACTGGAAAATGAAGAACTGATACGTGAGAAATACAAGGGTATCCGTCCGGCTCCCGGTTATCCGGCGTGTCCTGACCATACGGAAAAGCGGATGCTTTTTGATCTTCTTGATGTAGAAAATAAAACAGGCATACGGCTTACCGAATCTTACGCGATGTATCCGGCGTCTTCGGTCAGCGGGTTTTATTTTTCCCATCCTCAATCCAGGTACTTCGGATTGGGTAAAATTCAGAAAGATCAGGTACAAGATTACGCCCGCCGCAAGGGGATGAGTGTGGAAGAGATGGAAAAGTGGTTGGCGCCGAATTTAGCTTATAAATAGTGTTGGTGTTTGGTTGTGTTGAGGTCTTGAATGTGTTGGGGTGTTGATGTTTTGATGCCATTTTATGAGTAAAATTGAGCGATTTGAGGATTTGAACTGCTGGAAGGAAGCCAGAGAACTGGTTAAAATGGTTTTTTT
>JBCCXH010000604.1:0-3021 GCA_039192005.1 Bacteroidota bacterium | reverse complement strand
GCTACCATTTATCTGATGAGGCGTAATGTTTTGAAAATAAGGACTATATCTTTTCCAAAATCACCGCATATCCCTGTCCGACTCCCACACACATCGTTGCCAGGGCATATTTTTTATTTGACTTGTGTAGTTCTAAAGCTGCGGTGTAGGTAATTCGGTTTCCCGTCATTCCCAATGGGTGCCCCAGAGCAATGGCTCCACCGTTAGGATTGATGCGCTCATCCGTGTCCTCCAGGCCCAAAGATCTTGTACAGGAAAGTGATTGCGCGGCAAACGCCTCGTTGATTTCTATGACATCCATTTGATCCAGTGTCAGGTTTGCTTTTTTCAATGCTTTTCTTGTCGCCTCTACCGGACCTATTCCCATGATCCGGGGTTCCACTCCTACCACTGCAGAAGCTACTACCCTTGCCTTGGGCGTCAGGTTATGGGTCTTGATTCCTTCGTCTGAAGCGATGAGTATGGCGGAGGCGCCATCGTTTAGGCCGGAGGAGTTTCCTGCGGTCACAGATCCGTCATTTTTGAACGCTGCTCGTAGTTTTGCCAGGATTTCGGGGCTGGTCGATGGTTTGATGAATTCATCGTTATTGAAAAGAATGGGTGCTGCCTTTCTTTGAGGGATTTCTACGCCAATTATTTCCTCTGCCAACCTTCCGGACTTCTGAGCATGATCAGCTTTTGTATGAGACCGATAAGCAAACGCATCCTGATCCTCTCTACTGATCTGATGGATGGCCACCAGGTTTTCGGCCGTCATTCCCATGGAGTCCGTTCCGTAGATTTCTTCCATTTTAGGGTTGATAAACCTCCATCCGAAGCTAGAGTCGTACATCTTAGCGTCTGTTCCAAATGCTTTTGCTGATTTAGAAATGACCCATGGGCCTCTTGTCATGTTTTCAACACCGGCGGAAAGAAAAAGCTCGCCGTCTCCTGCTTTGATGGCGCGGTCGGCATGAATGACCGCCGACATTCCCGAGGCACACAATCGATTGATGGTTTCCCCGGGAACGGTATAAGGTATGCCTGCGAGAAGCAGGGCCATCCGGGCAATGTTTCGGTTGTCTTCTCCTGCTTGGTTGGCACATCCCATCATGACTTCATCAATGGCTGATGGATCCACCGAATCATTTCTTTTGATGAGCTCTTTTAATACCAAAGCAGCTAAATCATCGGTTCTTACCTGGGCCAATGTTCCTCCAAAACTTCCAATGGGTGTACGGATGCCATCAACTATGTAAGTATTTTTCATAGGTAGTTATTTTCTAGGTTTTCTTCGCCAGCAGGTTTAGGTGTTCAATAAAAGGTTGCTCCATCCTTTTTCATTCTTCTTAAAAGGGGACTGCAACGGTATCGGTCCTCCCGATACTCATCGTACAACTGGTCTAACTGATCCACGCACCAATTAATTCCCAATTCATCTGCCCATTTTAGTAAACCTTTTGGATAGTTTACCCCTTTTGTCATGGCCAGATCCAGGTCTTCTTTGCTGGCGATGTTTAAAAACAATGCATCTGCTGCTTCATTGATCAGCATGGATAAAACACGATCTAAAATGTTTCTCCCGATGGTAGGATCTGTGTCGGGTGAAGGTTTTTCTGCTCCTTCTGCGTAGTCGTAATAACCTTTTCCTGATTTCTTTCCCAGGAAACCTGCCTCCGCCATGCGTTTCTGAGTGAAAGAAGGCTTATACCTTGGATCATAAAAAAAAGACTCAAAAACCGTTTCGGTTACCTTGAAGTTGACATCGTTTCCAATAAAATCCATTAGCTCAAATGGACCCATACGAAACCCTCCCAATTCTTTCATCGCCCAGTCGATGGTCGGGATATCGGCCATGCCTTCTTCATAGATTCGGAGGGATTCCCCATAGAAAGGCCTGGCCACCCGGTTCACAATAAACCCGGGCGTATCTTTTGCAAGAACGGTCACTTTTCCCCAGCTAGCTATCCATTCTTTTGATTGGGACAACGTCGCATGATTTGTTTGTACTGCCGGTGTTATTTCTACTAAAGGCATCAACGGTGGAGGATTGAAAAAGTGGATGCCCACAAACCTTGATGGGATGTGTAATGACGAGCCGATGGATGCCAGGGAAAGAGAAGAGGTATTGGATGCAATAACGGTACGTTCATCTACTACTTTTTCAATTTCTGAAAACACACGTTTCTTTACTTCTAGGTTTTCGATGATCGCTTCAATGACTAAGTCACTGTTCTCAAAGTACTGGATCTCATCTGTGAAATCTATTTTCCCCAGTATGTCATCCCCTTGCTTTCGATCCATTTTGCCTTTCGCTACCAATCTGTCGACGATTTTCACCAATCTTTCCGATGACTTTTCGAGAGTCAATTTATTAGTATCTGCTATCACCACTTCCCACCCGGCTGTTGCGGCTACCTGAGCAATCCCTGTACCCATGGTCCCGGCACCAATAACGCTTAACTTTGGCATTACTCCCCTTTAAAGTTTGGTGATCGCTTTGCTAAAAACGCCTGGACTCCTTCATTGTAATCGTACGTTTCAGTCGCTTTGGCCTGCCAGTCTCTTTCCAGGTCCAGTTGTTGTGTTAGGTTGCTGGTCATCGATTGGTTCAGTAGATGTTTGGTGAAGGCCAGTCCTTTTGTAGGCATATTGGCCAGTTTTTGAGCAAGCGCTTCTGCTTTTTCAATGAACTCATGATCTGGAAAAACTTTATAAATCATTCCCATTTTTTCTGCATCCTGCGCGGAGACCTTATCCCCCAGCATCATAAGGGCGGAGGCTTTTTGAAAGCCAATGGTACGTGGTAACATAAAAGTGCCACCTGTATCTGGTACCAGCCCGATTTTACTAAATGCTTGTATGAAAGAAGCGGATTCTGCAGCGATTGTTACGTCGCAGATGACTGCAAGGTTAGCACCTGCTCCTGCAGCAACTCCATTGACGGCGGCGATTACTGGTTTTTCTATTGCACGTATTTTTCTTACAATTGGATTGTAGTGTTTGTCTATAATTTGCTTGATGTCCAGTTCGTTATCTGCT
>JBCCXH010000603.1:0-3049 GCA_039192005.1 Bacteroidota bacterium | reverse complement strand
TCCAGCAACCCATATTTATAGTAGGATCCAGCGCCGGCTGTCAATGTCCATGCCCCTTTGACAAAAGCAAAATTGAGTTGACCACTCCAATGATCCGACTGGTTGTTTAATGCCACGTTCTTTCTTACCCCTATTCCCATTGAAAGATGATCCGACATGTATACTTTCAGATAGGAAAAACCTTCCAGCAATCGAACTGAAGATTGCCCTTTTCGTGCAATAACCGGATGAAGACTGGATAAGGCATACGAAAAGCGGTGGAAAACCCCATCAACCGAAGCATTCCGTTCATCGTATGCAATCCCGGCTTTTAATGCGTACGTTTCTTTAGTAATTACATAATTGATGCCTGAGAAAAAATCACGCTTTTTTAAATTAAAAGCAGCATTTGAATAGTTGAACTCGCCATCGCTTGCACTCAATAATTGGTTATAAACTAACCTTCCCGGACCCATTTGCATTTCGAGGGAATGGGTAAGAAAAGTTCTTTTTTTTCTTTGATTAAATAATCCCTGAAAACTAGGGTGTTGGAAATGAAACGCGTAACCCTCCGTTATCGAATAGTTTAACACCTTCCAGGCCAACTTTTTACTTCCTCCGTATGCGTAAATTCCAAGATCAACGGATTGAAATGAAGCTATCTCGTTCAAGGCATCTCTATTTACGGCTTTTAGTACCTTACTTGGTTGCCAATTAGAAAATAAAATCATGCTTGCCTTTTTACTTAACCGCTGGTTTCTAGAAAATCCCAGGTTGGCCATACTTAAAATAGCTGAATTTGAACTTTCCTTTAATACCTTATCATCCGTCGTTAATGATACGACGCCTGATGTGGTATTTCCGTATTCCAACGGAGGGTTTCCCGGAAATACCGTTACATCTTTTATGATGGACGTATTGAAAAGGCTGAATGTCCCGACGCCATTTAACTGAGCATACCTGACGCCATCGTACAACGGCACCCCATTGAGAAAAATACCTGTTTCGGCCGGACTGCTACCTCGCAAACTGATACTTGCTGACTCATCCGTTGTCGTGGAGGATGGAAGTGCATGAACTGCCAGCAAGGGATCCGCCTTAGCTACTGGATTTGTGTAAATATCAAGTTTTTTGATCTTCATGTATTTAAACTCTTCTGCAACAGGAGACTGAGCAGTTATGACTACTTCTTCTCCGTTTATCTTCATTGGATACATAAAAATATTTTTATTCGAAATACTTACCACACGTTCCTCAAACCCAATGTAGCTCACCACCAGGGAGTCGTTTTCAGAACTAGTCTTCACCGTAAAGAACCCATCTATACCCGAGATGGTACCGTTTCTCCAATTTGTCAGAGAATAGACGTGTGCTCCGATCAGGCCCTCCCCGGTCTCCGCATCCAACACCCTTCCCTGAAAGGAAGACTGAGAAAGAGAAACCTGGGAAAATGTTATCGAAAGAAAAATAAACGACCACCTCAACATCTTATTCCTTGTCTGATGACGCGTAAACAACTTGGGCCCATCGATGTGCCGGCTCAATTTCAATGAGTTTCTCTAACGTTGACTTCGCCAGATCCATACGGTCCGTAGCTTTATAGGCCAGTGCCAATCCCATCAATGCATCCAAATACTCCCAACTGTTTTCTATGGATGACGCTTCATAAAGGCTTACCGCAAGCTCAAATGATGTTACAGCTTTCTCTGGATTTCCTCCCCACATACTCGGTGTATATAATTTTGAGCTCGCATAGAGTTTTTGTACAAGTGCCGACTGAGGATCTTTTTCCAGGGCCTCATCCATCAGTGAAGAACCTTTAGCGCCGTAGATGATTCCTTTCATGGGACTGTAAGCAATGACCAAACCGTAAATGGAAGAAAGTACCGCTTTTGGCTCTCCATCATCCGGATGATTTCCAATGAGTGTTTTTAACAAGTCAATCGTATCGTCTATGTATTCATCAAACGTCTCCTCATCTTTCTCTGCCATCGTATTGTTGAGCAACCCATATCTTGCCATGGCCACATCAAAACTTTCCTTACCATGCGCTACTTCAGCAAGACGCACACTTTGCTTCCACATGGCTTTGCTATTCATTAAATAAGCTCCATATTGTACTTCTTTGGTGTCTTGAGCTACTAACTGATAGGCAAACGCCATGGTCATTAATAAAAACATCTTCTTCATAATAAACTACTTTATTTTATAAACTTAAAATTCAAAAAAAATTATTCGATGTATTGCTTCAACGTCTGAACGTACGTTTCAAAAGCTCGGATCCCGACTTTGGTTATACTACAAGTGGTGACAGGTCTTTTTCCTTTAAATGATTTAACCACACTAATGTACCCTGCATCAGACAACTTATCGAGCTGCACACTTAGGTTGCCTGCCGTAGCTCCGGTCTTCTCTTTTATAAAGACAAACTCAGCAGCGTCTACTCCGACGAGTATTGACATAATCGCAAGTCTCAATTGAGAATGTAAGAGGGGATCTAATGCTTTAAAACTGCTCATTTTCTATTTTTCTTAAAAGATATCCAGGTACTAAATAGCCGGCTAAAATACCTAGTGTTCCCGCCAAATATTGATCTACCGGCGAAATATTAAACGCAATGACGCTGGCGATCCAGAGCGAGATTCCACCTAAAATCAATGGTTTAAAGCGAAGTAAATTCCCAGATAAAAACGTGCCCAAACCTGCAAAAGTTAAGATAATAGGGTTAAGGTCTTCACCACTTTGTAATGTAAATCCTAAAATAATGATCACAGCGATGAAAATGGCCAACCATATCAAACCATACATCCTGTCCAAATGACCTTTAATCACCTTGTTTCTACTATTTCTTGCGCCATAAATAAATGAAACAACGAAAGCTGGTATGGTAATCATCCAAATCACATAGGGTGCGTCATACAAATCAAATTTAGCCATCACATAGTGCCCGAGATTGGCAACCAATACTACCCAGCCCCACAGCAAGAAGTAAAAACTTCCCCCTCCCCGCACAAGGTTTTGCTTCGTTTGTGAGATCATATCCGTAATGAGCGATATGCTTTCTTCGTTT